>DHLU01000142.1:815-1986 GCA_002405435.1 Flavobacteriales bacterium UBA4660 | reverse complement strand
TATGTAGCGGATATGCTGCACCACCCTGTCTGGGGCGGGAAGCGAAGCAATCTGTCTTTTGTAAGGTTCGAATGAACCATAACACTCCCCGGCGATAATGAGCTGGTACTGGTCAGACAGTCCGGCATAGGCTTCCAGCAGCAGGTCAAGCCCCTTGTAGTCTCTGATGAATCCGAAAAACAACACCGTGCGCAGGGCGGGATCGGTTGACAGACGGCGGTGTGCTGCCTGGCGGTCGACCAACGCACCGAAATGGGAATAGGGCGGATGCGGATGCATGGCTGCAGGCTTGCCGGGTGCAAGTTCACGCACATCCCGCAGCACCTTGTCTGACATCACCATAAAGCCCATAACCTGCCTGAACAGTTTGCTGATCAGCAACCGGTCGTACCATTTGCGCTCATGGGGGATGGCGTTGTCCACCACCAGCACAACCGGTATACCCGCCAGCGTGAGCCGTCTGGCGACCGAGGCCTGCGACGGAGCGAGTACCGATACCCAATGGCGCATAATCACCACGTCAGGTGCGATGGTTTTGATGGCCTCAGCGGTGGATTTCCAGGAAGGCGGCCAAATGCTGTCGAGAAAACGCGATGAGGGTATGGCCTGCGCCGTATCCTCCGCGCTCACTACCTGCGTTTTTCCGGGAAACAGCAAGCCGGGATATTGCCGCGAAAAATTCACGGCATAGACATCATGTTCCTTGGCAAGTTCCTGAAAGATACGCGCATTAAACTGGGCGATGCCACCCCGGTAAGGATAAAAGACCGAACAAATCACAATGCGCATGGGGGCAAATATGAGAAGGATGGAAGTTGCGGATGGCAATTTCACTTTCTTCAAGGCACGGTGCCGCAGCCCGCATGAAGTGAACATTGCCGCGGCCTCAATGTTTATCCCCCCGAATGTAATTCCTTGGCGCCCGCGCATGTTTCGTTTTCTTCTGATACTTGCTGGTGTGCTGCCTGCCCTGGGCTTTGGCCAGTCAGCGGTAATTGGCGGTTATGTCCTTGACAAAACCAACAACAGTCCGCTGGAACTTGCGGGTGTCCAGATCCAAGGCACGGCCAAGGGGGCGTTCACTGATGAAAACGGCTACTTTGAGATTTCCGGACTTGCCCCGGGACTGTACAACCTCGTAGCCAATTATGCGGGGTACAAACCTGCTGTC
>DHLU01000142.1:0-681 GCA_002405435.1 Flavobacteriales bacterium UBA4660 | reverse complement strand
AATTATGCGGGGTATAAACCTGCTGTCATCTATGAGGTGGAGGTTACGACAGACCGGCCGGCACGGGTGAACATCCTGATGGAAGCAGAGCTCACCGAAGTGGCTTCCGTGACCGTTTCCGCCTCCTCCATCAGCAGCCGGGAAGAGTCGCCGCTCAGTGTGCGCACCATTGGAACGAACGAAATAAAAAGGAACCCGGGAGGTAACCGGGACATATCCAAGGTGATTCGCACCCTGCCCGGAGTGGCTGCCATTCCCTCGTTCCGCAACGACGTCATCATCCGGGGAGGTGCACCCAATGAAAACAGGTTTTACATCGATGGCATAGAAATTCCCAACATCAATCACTTTGCCACCCAGGGCGCAAGCGGAGGTCCGGTGGGATTAATCAATGTGGATCTTGTCGATGAGGTGGAATTTTATTCGGGTGCCTTTCCGGCAGCCCGGGGCAACGCGCTGAGTTCGGTGCTGGAATTCACCTTCCGCCAACCCCGCGACGACAAGCATATTGTGAATATGGTCGTGGGTAGTTCAGATCTCGGTGTCACCTTCGAGGGGCCGCTGGGCGCGAATTCCGGGTTTATCTTTTCTGCCCGCAGAAGTTATCTGCAGTTTTTATTCAGGGCCCTTCAACTGCCCTTCCTTCCCGCTTATAACGACTTTAATACCAAATTCACCTGG
>DHLU01000252.1:5163-8004 GCA_002405435.1 Flavobacteriales bacterium UBA4660 | reverse complement strand
GGTGGGCAAAATCTTCCGCAATGTGGAGGTTAAAATTGCGGAGGACGGAGAAATATGCTGCAAGGGTCCCATTGTGATTCTGGGCTATTACCGCGAGCCCGAAATCACCCGCGAAGTGCTCCGGGATGGGTGGTTTCATACAGGCGATATCGGGGAACTGCGAGAAGGGTTTTTGGCCATCACCGACCGGAAGAAGGAGATGTTCAAAACCTCCGGCGGCAAGTACATCGCGCCCCAGCTCATTGAAAATGCCCTGAAGGAAAGTCTGTACATTGAACAATGTATGGTTATCGGCGACGGACAGCGTTTTCCGGGTGCGCTCATCGTACCGGATTTTGTGCAAGTCAGAAATTGGTGTGCCGAAAGGCAGCTGCCCTATTCAACCGATGCCGATATGATACAACAGAAACCGTTGCTGCAGTTACTTCATGAGGAAGTTGAGCTGATCAATGCGCGCTTTGCCGGTTGGGAGCGGATCAAGGCGTTCAGGTTGCTGCCGCGTTTGTTTTCCATCGAAGAAGGAGAAATTACCCCCACACTGAAGCTCAAGCGCAAGGGCATTCTGCAAAACTACCGGGCGCTGACAGAGGAGATATACCGCGATAGCGGCAGTAGCGGATGCTGATGGAGACGCTCGAACAACTGGATCAGGAACTTTTTCTATGGCTTAACGGGCATCACTATCCGTGGCTGGATGGGCTCATGCTGCTATTCAGCGAAAAACTGTTTTGGTCACCGCTCTACGCCTTGCTGTTGTTCACCCTGTACCGGCAATACCCTGCGCGGGCTTTTTGGTGGGTGCTGGGCGCACTGGCCCTGCTGATCCTGCTGTGCGACCGGCTCACGGTAGAGCTGTTTAAGGAAGTGTTTCAGCGCTACCGGCCTTCACATAATCTTCTGATCCGCGACCGGGTGCACCTCGTGACCAACTGGGACGGCAAGCTTTACCGCGGCGGTCAGTTTGGCTTTCTGTCGAGCCATGCGGCCAACCATGCTGCGCTGGTGGTGTTTTACCTGCGCCTCATGTGGCCGGTCAGGCGTAAATATGTTTACTGGCTGGTGGGTTGGGTCGCCCTGGTGGCTTACTCAAGAATCTACCTCGGGGTTCATTATCCATCCGATGTGGCGGCCGGCGCCCTGTTCGGCGGCAGCCTGGCTTTCCTGCTCACATTTGCGCTCTTGCGCTGGGCAGCCCCCTTTAAAACCCGCAGCGCGGCATGAAGTTTCTGATGGTATTTCTCGGCGGAGGAGCGGGTTCGGTCCTTCGGTATGCCCTGTCACTCATGGCAGGCGGTCTGGGACTGCGTTTGCCGTTGGCGACATTGCTGTCAAACGCCCTCGCATCGGTGAGCCTGGTGGCTGCCGTTGTCTGGCTGCAGAAAAACAACCAGGCTCAGTCGCTCTATCCCTTCTTGCTGGTCATCGGTTTCTGTGGCGGACTGAGCACTTTTTCGACCTTTAGCTGGGAGACCTTCGCCCTCTGGCGGTCTGGTCACGTGTCCATGGCGGCGATGAATGTGATACTTAACCTGTTACTTGCCATTGGGGCAGTTTTCTGGCTCATGCGCCTATGGAGCAGCGGGGTATAATCGGCCCGGGGTGAATCGGGTGTCTGAAGTCTGCCGCCGCGCGGCACCCGTTAAAAAGAAAACCGCCCGAAGGCGGCTTCTCCCAAAACCCAACTTGTGGCGTTAGCCCTCATTTGTCGTTGAAGATCCAGCACCCCTGCTGGGTGCTAAGCCCTGTAAAAAGCGGTGTATTCATAGCGGTAATGTTATGTGATTAGCTGCTTGCAGCCTAAAGATCCGTCAATGGCACCGAACGGTCGCCGTCGAATCAAGCAGGGGAGGACTTACAGCCCTGAGCGGTAATGTCCGTTGAACCAAAGGTATCTTTGCATGACCGCCCTTTCCGGGGTTATTTTGTCGCCATGAACCGGTTCATTCTTCCTCTTGCCGCGCTGACCGCGGTCCTTATGGCGTCCTGCACAGGGAAAACGGCCGGAAAGCCCGGTGCGGAAACCGGGTCAGGCGAAGTGCCTCAGGCCTTGTCTGGTTTGTGCGACGGCGTGACGGAGCGCAACCATGGCGACAAGAAGGGCACGGTTCAACTCACCGTTCAAATGGATTTTCGAGAGCCTGATGGTTGGCTCGTGTTGTATGAAGTGGAGGGCAAGTTTTCCTTTGCACTTGACAGCGTTCGGATTAAACGCGGAGTGGCCGAATTTCCTTCGCGTACGCTTTCACGCGGTGTGTACTTGCTGGAGCGCAACCACGAACAGGGCAACCGCCACCCGGTCATTCTCAATCCTGATGAGCCTGCCGTGGTGGTCCGCTTCTCCTCCCCAAAATTTGAGGGCGGATTTTCGGCGGTCAGCAGCCGGGAAAATGAAGGGCTGGCGTCGTATTACCTTCAGGAACTCATTCTGGAGCGACGCCTGATGGCCAATAAAAAGGCCAGGTCGAAGTCGGAGCAGAAAGCCGCTTTTGATGAACTGATTGCACGCGATGAAAACGACCTGCGGCAGTTGCGTTGTGCGACCATTGCGGCATACCCCGGCACTTTTCTGGCCAAGTGGCTCACGTGGAAACAGGATCCCTTCCGCACGGACAAAGCGCGGTTTTGGGATAACCTGGACTTCACCGATGCGTCACTCGTGCGCACGCGCGTGATGCACGAGCGCATGCAGGTCTATTTTCAGCAATATGGAAAGAGCAACGAAGACGGGCTGATCAACTGCGTGGACGACATCGTGGCCAGGGCCAAGGCGAATCCTGTTGTGCTGGAAGCCACGCTCTATGGGATGCTGGAGGGTTTCAGCCAGACCAAGTATGACGGCGT
>DHLU01000252.1:0-4919 GCA_002405435.1 Flavobacteriales bacterium UBA4660 | reverse complement strand
CGGTTCAGGTGGGGCAGGTACCGCCCAATATCCGTATGCCTTTATTGGGTGGTGGCACCTCGGATCTGTATCAACTTGTTGAAAATCATAAATATACGCTTGTCGTATTTTGGGGAAGCTGGTGTAAGGAATGCCAGGAAGACGCACCCCAGTTGCTGTCGTTGTATGAAAAATACCGGACGCGCGGCCTGGCTGTACTGGCGGTGGGTATAGACCGCGACCCTGCGGTGTGGGAGAAAGCGGTGCGCGATCGGGGATACAAGTGGCAGAATGTGCGCGCGGCAGAAGAGTGGAAATCACAGGTTGCTACTGATTATCATGTGGTTAGCACTCCGGTTATGTTGCTGCGCGACGCTTCCCGCCAGATTGTGTTCAAATCCACAGCATCTGCATCGGAGGTGAGGGCTTACCTCGACAAACACCTCCGTTAGCCTGCGGAAACTGAAAAGCTTTCAAATTTTGTTCTTGGAGCAGCAAGGGTCGGGCGTATATTCGCAGCCCGTTTTTCGGGAGGTTCAATATTTCAATTTAAACAAACATGAGCAGTTTGAGCTACAAAACCATTTCGGCTAACAGCGAAACGGTGAACAAGGAGTGGTTGCTGATTGACGCCGAGGGGCAGACCTTGGGCCGTTTGTGCAGCCAGGTGGCCGCGTGGATTCGCGGTAAGCACAAGACAAACTTCACCCCCCACGTGGATTGCGGTGACAATGTGGTTGTGATAAACGCATCGAAGATAAACCTCACCGGCAACAAGCTCGACAGCAAGGTGTACGTTCGTTATACCGGTTATCCCGGTGGCCAGCGTTTCACCAAGGCGCGCGACATGCGCAACAACACGCCTGTTCGCATGATTGAAAAGGGTGTGCGCGGCATGCTTCCCAAGAACCGGTTGGGGGATGCTCTCATCCGCAACCTCTATGTTTATGCCGATGCAGTGCATAAGCAGGAGGCCCAGAAACCGAAAACCGTAACGCTTCAATAACCAGATTTTTTTTAGACAATGGCATCTACCACGAACACATCAGGACGCAGGAAAAACGCAGTTGCCCGTATTTACCTGTCCGAAGGTTCCGGCACATTTGTAATCAACGGCCGCGACTACAAGGACTATTTCAAGACCGGTGTACTGCAGTACAAGCTGCACCAGCCTTTCATGTTGACCGGCAACGACGGCAAGTACGACGTAAAGGCGAATGTAGATGGCGGTGGAATCAATGGCCAGGCAGAAGCGGTTCGGCTGGCCATCAGCAAGGCACTGATAGAAATTAATCCTGAGTGGAAACCCTCGCTGAAGGCAGAGGGACTGACCACACGGGATCCGCGTATGGTTGAACGTAAAAAGTTCGGACAGCGCAAAGCGAGAAAACGCTTCCAGTTCAGCAAGCGCTGATGCGTCTGGTGTTTTGGAAGTCGGAGGTTTAGTATCCAAATCGGACGGACATTGTCGCTGCCGGGATTACGGCAGTACTTCAGGGTGAGAACCCGGAGTGGAAAGGGGCAGTCTACCGGCCGGTTGACGATCAGGGAAAGTAAACAAGAATAATTTAAATAATGGCAAGAGTAAGTTTCGAAGAACTGCTGGATGCAGGTGTTCATTTTGGTCACCTCAGCCGCAAATGGAATCCTAACATGGCTCCCTACATCTTCGGGGAGAAGAAGGGCATTCACATCATTGACCTGAACAAAACCATCGTAAAGTTGGATGAGGCATCCAGTGCGATGCGTCAGATTGCTAAGTCAGGTAAAAAAATCCTCTTTGTTGCAACCAAAAAGCAGGCGAAGGACATCGTAGCCGAGAAGGTAGCAGCCATAGGCATGCCTTTCGTCACCGAGCGCTGGCCCGGTGGAATGTTGACCAATTTTGTAACGATCCGCAAAGCGGTACGCAAGATGGCTACACTCGAAAAGATGCAGCAGGACGGCACGGCTTCCACCATGAGCAAGCGCGAGCGCCTTCAGCTTGGCCGTACCATCGCCAAGATGAGCAAGACACTCGGGTCCATCAGCGAGATGAACCGCGTTCCTGCGGCAGTATTTGTTATCGACATCATGAAGGAGCATATCGCTGTGGCAGAAGCCACGAAACTGGGCATTCCGGTTTTTGCCATGGTAGACACCAACAGCGATCCGCGCAAAGTGGAGTTTGCCATTCCGGCCAATGATGACGCCACCAAATCCATTTCCAAAATCATGGACGTGGTGATTGAGGCGATTGCTGAAGGACTTTCAGAACGCAAGGCAGAAAAGGATTCAACGCGTGATGAGGCAGAGCCGGCAGAAACCGTTGAGGAAAATAAGCCCAAAGAATCCCGCAGCCGCGCACGTAAGCCGCGCACAGCCTGAGAAAAAACGACCTTGAAAATCTTCAAATAATCGAGAATCATGAGTATTACAGCAGCAGACGTAAACAAATTGCGCCAAATCACCGGGGCCGGCATGATGGATTGTAAAAAGGCCCTGACAGAAAGCAACGGCGATTTTGATGCAGCCATTGACCTGCTCAGGAAGAAAGGCCAGAAAGTGGCCGCCAACCGCAGCGACCGCAGCGCCAACGAAGGTCTTGTGCTCGCGCGCGCTACCGGCGACGGCAAGCGGGGCGTGATGATTGTGCTCAACTGTGAAACGGATTTTGTAGCCAAGAATGCCGATTTCGGTGTGGTGGCCAACAACATTCTTGACGCAGCCATAGTCAACAATCCGGCATCCCTGGACGACCTGAAGGCCCTCAACTATACCGGTTCAGAACTGACCATCAACGATAAGATCACAGAGGAAATCGGAAAAATCGGAGAGAAAATCGAATTGTCTTTTTATGGTGTTGTGAATGCCGAATCGGTATACTGCTACAACCACCCGGGCAATAAACTCGCTGCCATGGCCGGTTTCAACAAGGGCATCAGTGAAGAGGTAGCCAAAGATGTGGCCATGCAGATTGCTGCCATGGCACCGGTAGCACTCGACGAAAAATCTGTTCCCCAGGATGTGATCCAGAAGGAGATTGAGATAGGCAAGGAGCTGGCCATCAATGAAGGAAAGCCCGCCGACATGGCCGAGAAGATTGCCCTCGGTCGTCTCAACAAATTCTACAAGGAGAGCACACTGCTCAACCAGGAATTTATCAAGGACAGCAAGCTGACCGTAAGCCAGTACATCAAAACGTCTGACAAAGACGCTACAGTCATTGATTTCAAACGGTACGGACTCAACTAAGCACGACCTTCTGACAACCATAGAAAGCCATCCGACAGGGTGGCTTTTTTTTTGGCCGAATACACGGCTGAAGCGGGCGTGACGGGGAAAATGGCTTTTACGCCGGGGGCCGGTTGACAAGATGCACGCGGCAGGGTATTGCGCCACCTGCCGCAGGTGCGATATTGCGGCGCGTTAAAACCCCTTGCCATGGCGATCAAATACCAGCGAATTCTGCTGAAACTCAGTGGTGAAGCCCTGATGGGCGACAAAAATTTCGGAATCGATAACAACCGCCTGATGCAGTATGCCAGCGAAATCAGGGAGGCGTGGCAGGCCGGGGTACAGGTAGCAGTAGTCATTGGAGGCGGAAATATTTTCAGGGGCGTGCAGGCCGAAGAGGGCGGAATGGAACGCACCCAGGGAGACTACATGGGCATGTTGGCCACCATGATCAACAGCATGGCGCTGCAGAGTGCACTGGAGTCACTGGAGGTACCCACGCGGCTTCAGAGCGCCATTGAGATGAAGGCAATAGCGGAGCCTTTTATCAAACGCCGCGCGGTCAGGCACCTGGAGAAGAACCGCGTGGTCATATTCGGTGCGGGCACGGGCAATCCCTTTTTCACCACCGATACAGCCGCCTCACTCAGAGCGATTGAAATCGAGGCTGGCGTTATCCTCAAGGGCACACGTGTCGACGGTATTTACACAGCAGATCCGCTCAAAAACAAGGATGCCAAAAAGTATGATACTATCACCTTTGACGAAGCCTACAGCCGTAACCTCAATGTGATGGATATGACAGCCTTCACCCTCTGTAAGGAGAACCAGCTCCCCATCGTGGTTTTTGATATGAACACCAGGGGCAATCTGCTCCGGGTGATCAACGGCGAAAAGGTGGGCACGCTGGTTACGGTCTGACCGATAGCGCTGCGGCGAATGACGCGCGGTGATGGCTGCGCGGTCATTGCACGCTGAGGCATCCCATGGGCGTTTGAACGCGCGAAAATTCCTGTTACGGCATTTTCAAATCGGCTCTAAATTAGCAGCCACAAATCCAGAAACGTATGTCGGAAGAAGTAAAAATGGCGCTCGACGAGGCCACCGAATCCATGACCAAGGCAATCGATCACCTGGAGAACGAATTGTCCAAGGTGCGCGCCGGCAAGGCGAGTCCGGCTATGCTCGACGGCATTCGGGTGGACTATTACGGATCCATGACTCCGCTGAAGAACATCGCCAACGTGAGCACACCCGATCCGCGCACCCTCGTGGTGCAGGCCTGGGAAAAACACATGCTTGACGCAGTGAGCAAGGCCATTATGGAGGCCAACCTCGGGCTTAATCCGCAAAACAACGGCGATGTGGTCATCATCAGCGTACCTATGCTCACAGAGGAACGGCGCAGAGATTTAAGCAAACGCGCCCACGCAGAAGGTGAGCATGCCCGCGTGAGTATCCGCAGTGCCAGGCATGAAGCCCTTCAGTTCATCAAACAGGCCCAGAAAGATGGCTTGCCGGAAGACGAGGCAAAATCCGGTGAAACCAAGGTGCAGGAACTTACCGATCGGTTTAACCGCAAGGTGGACGAGGTCATTTCGGCAAAAGACAAGGATATTATGACGATTTGAGGTTGGTTGTCGGATATTGCTTACCGGTTGCTTTGCCAGATTCTGATCGTATCCAAGCCATATTTTTATTCTGCGATGGCCATGCAATCACAG
>DHLU01000092.1 GCA_002405435.1 Flavobacteriales bacterium UBA4660 | reverse complement strand
AATTCACCTGGCGCCTGAGCGAAAAAGACCGGCTGACCTTCGTTGCCATCGGTTCGTTTGACACCTTCGACATCAACGTTGACCTCGACACTTCCCTAACCGATGAAAATGCAGCCCGCAACAAATACCTGCTGGGTAATCTCCTCACCAATGAGCAATGGAGTTATGCGGGGGGGCTGCGGTATGACCATTTTCTCGAGCGGGGCAGACTCACACTGGTGGCGAGCCGCAACGCCCTGCAGAACGACGCGTTCCGGTATAAAGACAACAACGAAATGCTGCCGCGTGAATTCGATTATTCCTCGAGAGAAACCGAAAACAAATTGCGGGCGGAATGGAAATACGGTACAGACAACGGGTGGAAATGGATCACCGGCGCCAGCCTTGATGCAGCCGAATATGCTAACCGCTCTTCATTCCGTGAGTACAACTTCACCAGCGATACCCTGACGGGACTCAATTACTTCTCCGCTTACGACATGCTCTCGTGGGGCCTATTTGTGCAGTCAAGCAAGAGTTTTTTCAATGAAGCCCTGGTCTTGTCAGGCGGCGTTCGCGCAGACGCAGCCAATTTCAGCGCGGCTATGAACGACCTGTCTGAACAGGTATCACCCCGGCTCAGCATGCGCTATCGTTTTGCCCCAGGCTGGTCATTTAATGCCAGTTCGGGTGTGTACTTCCAGCGCCCGGGTTATCTCGCACTCGGGGTAGCCGGTCAGGATGGCTTTGTCAATAACGACCTCCGCTACATCCGCAGCAGGCAGTTAGGGGCAGGATTTGAATACGACTTTGACGAGCGAAACAGCGTGATCAGCGCCGAGTATTTCTACAAGAACTACGACCGTTATCCCGTCAGTGTTGACCGGGGAATTTCCATTGCCAACCTGGGCGCGGATTTTGGCACGGTGGGCAACGAGGATCTTTTGTCTACGGGGGGAGGCCGGGCCTACGGACTTGAACTGCTCTACCAGCAGAAGCTCTTCAAGGGTTTTTATGGAATCATGGCGTACACCTTTGTGCGCAGCGAATTTTCGGGTGCTGACGGTGTGCTTCGCCCCTCGAGTTGGGACAGCCGTCACCTCATCAGCTGGACAGGCGGCAAAAAATTTTCAAAGAATTGGGAAGTTGGTTTCCGGTTCCAGTATTCCGGCGGGCTTCCCTTTACACCCGACGACGAAGCGCAGAGCATGCTGATCAGCAACTGGGATGCGCTGAGGATGGCACTCCCTGACTGGCAACTGCTCAATGCAGGCCGCATTCCGGCCTTTCATCAGCTGGATGTGCGGCTGGACAAAAAATGGTTTTTCACGCGCTGGTCACTTGATCTTTTCCTGGATATCCAGAACGTGTACAACTCGGTTACACCGCTCAAACCCACCCTCGACGTACTGCGCGACAGCGCCGGCATGCCTATCGTTAACCCGACAGATCCGGCACGCTACCTGCCCAATTACCTCGACAATTCCAACGGCAACCTGCTGCCGTCTATCGGTATCATTGTAGAACTCTGATATTTACGTTCTTTACCGACGATGCGTATCGACAAATACCTGTGGTGTGTGCGGGCCTGCAAAACCCGGTCGGCCGCAGCCGAGTACTGCAAAAACGGAAGGGTGTGGATCAACCGCGAGAGCACCAAGGCCAGTCGTGAAGTCAAGACCGGTGATGGGATCAGTGTGCGCAAGCGACCCGTGGGTTTCACCCTGCGCGTAACCGCATTTCCCGTGAGCCGGGTCGGTGCCCGTGATGTGGGACGCTATGTGCAGGATATCACCGCACCGGAAGAAATAGAAAAACTCGAAATGCTCAGGCTTCAGCGTGCTGCCGCGCGGCCTTCAGGCCTGGGAAGGCCCACCAAACGGGAACGTCGTGAGCTTGATGACTTTCTGTTTCAGGAGTTGGATGCTGAAGAATAGCCTCGCGCCCGCAGCCGGGTCAACCGCTGACAACCGGACAATCCAGGCGGCGTTTTTGTATTTTTGGATGCACCCATTTTCGCATCAAAAACAAGAGAATCCCTATGCATTTCAGCCGACTATTGCTCACCTTGTTGCTGCTGTCGCCGTCAGTTATTTCATTGGCACAGCCCCATAAGTATGACTGTCACCACTTCCGCAACCTCGCGGGTAAACCTGCTCCGCTGAGCGAACTGCAGAAGAGCATGATGAACGAGAGCATTGCACGCAGCGACACGTTCGACATCCTTCATTACGACATTTTTCTCGACGTCACCGACTACAACGACGCCTATATCAAGGGCAGCGCCACCATCACGTGGTCTCCGAAAATCGCAGGCCAGACGGGGATCCGTTTCGACCTGATGGACCTTCAGGTAGACTCCGTGAAGAACGCGAACAACACGTTGGCCTATGCCTACGACGGCCTTTTCCTCGACATCGCACTTGATGAAATTCCCATCGTGGGCGAAACCTATTCGACCACTGTGTATTATCAAGGCAGTCCCTATCAGGATCCTGTCTGGGGCGGCTTTTATTTCGAGTCACAGTACATCTACAACCTCGGCATCGGGCTGTCCACCATTCCCCCTAACTTCGGTAAGGTGTGGTACCCGTGCTTCGACTCCTTCGTGGAAAGGGCCACCTATACCTACCATGTGATGAGCAGCGGCAACTACCGCGCCTGGTGCCAGGGCGAGCTCGTCGATGAAGTGATGCTGGGCGGAGATACCGTCATACGCACCTTTGATTTTCCATACATCATTCCTACCCACCTGTCTGCCATCGCGGTAGCCAATTACCAGGAAACCGCCTACACCCATGTCGGTGCTTACGGTCCCGTGCCGGTTTCGCTGCGCTCCAAACCGGCCGACCAGGCCAGTATGGCCCTGCTTTTTGAAGACCTGGGGGTGTGCATTGATGCACTCGAACACTGGTATGGTCCGCATCCTTTTTCCCGGGTTGGCTATGTGCTCACCACCGATGGCGCGCTGGAAATTCCGACCAATATTGCCTATCCGCAATTTATGATGGGGCAGAATATCACCGCCAACGAGGGCCTGTATGCGCATGAACTGGGCCACCACTGGTGGGGGGATATTGTGACACCGCACGTCCACAATGATATGTGGCTGAAGGAAGGTCCGGCCGAATACAGTGCTCACCTTTTCTCAGAGGCCCTATACGGCGAAGAGGAGTTTGACAAGGTTCTCAAGGATAACCTCCTGTATGTGCTTGAAAATGCCCACCTCGATGATGGCGGGTTTCAACCCCTGTCGCCTATGCCCGATGCGTATATCTATGGCAACCACACGTACTACAAGGGTGCTGCCGTGATGCACAACCTGCGCGGCTATTTGGGAGATGAATTGTTCAGGCAGGGCATGAGCGTTGTGCAGTTCACGCATGCCTATGAGGACGTAACGCCGGAGCAGTTTATGCTTGCCCTTACAGCGGCCACCGGATACGACCTGCAGGATTTTTTCGATGCCCAGGTGTTTTCGCCCGGCTTCGCCACCTTCGTTGTGGATTCCTTCCAAACCACACCGGTGGGAGACCAGTGGAATGTAGAGGTCTTTATCCACCAGAAACTTCGGGCCTGTCCGATATTTCATGAATCCGTTCCCCTTGATCTCACCGTAATGGGCGCAGACTGGTCCTCGCAGGATTTTCAGGTCACGGCCTCCGGAGAATTCAGCCAGGTAAGCCTTACTACGGATGTAGCGCCTTCCTTCATTACCCTGAACCGCTACCAGCGCCTCAACCAAAACAGAATGGATTATGAATTTGTGCTGCGTCCAGGCGATTTCCTTCTTCCAACGCTGCCGTGGTGCGACTTTAAACTCTACGATGAAGCAGTGGTCGACTCTATTCTCTTTCGCTGCGAGCATGTGTGGAGTGCACCCGACAATACCGAAACAGGGCCGGGCATTTATGAACTGTCTGACAGCCATTACTGGATTCTCGACGGTATCTGGTCAGACAACAACGATATTCAGGGACGCCTCAACTATCACGCTTCCGATGAAGCGGACCTCGACTTCGGTTTGTTTGGCAGCAGCGAAGCGGACGCCGTGGTAGTGTGGCGCCCCAGCGCCGGTGAGGCCTGGCAGGTATATCCAGACTTTACCCTTTCTGCAGGAAACCTCTTTAACGGCACCGGCTATTGCCATCTCGACGTATTGCGCAAGGGTCAGTATGCCTTCGCCAATGGCGACCAGGCAGTGTGGACCGGAGCCCAGCGCGATGTGGCTGAGACCCTCCTCACCTACCCCAATCCGGCCAGTGATGAGATTACCATCACATGGCCTGATTCCGGTTCGGAAACCGTCATGGTGGAGGTGTTCAGCACCACCGGCAAATTGCTGGTGCGCAGCAGCAGTCCTTCGGGCAGTAAGAAAATCCTCGACGTCTCTGACTTTACCGCAGGCAACTACCTCGTGCAGGTGAGAGCGCTGTCAGGAGCGGCGATTGCTACGGGAAAGTTTACCATACTCGATAGGTAAGCCCCGACCATTATCCATATTATTCCCTGAAGATCAACGCTGATCCAATCTCTGTGACCAGCAGGTAGGCGCCGGCTTCCAGCGGGCTGAGGTCAAGCCATTTGCCTTCTGACCTTACGGCTATTGACCTGCCGCGCGCATCAAAGAGCCGGTAGGTTGATACTGTGTCAGGCAGACGCACCTGCGCGCGTGTAGGATTGGGGTAAACGGTAAACGGCGTTTCCGTTTCCTCATCGTAAACATGCACTCCGAAGTTGGATGAACCCGGCGTCGGCGTATTTGTCATCTGAATGAATGTGCTTCCGTCGGGCTCGCGCTCCGTACTCCATCCACCAAGGTTGGTAAACGCAAGCATATCGATGATTCTTTCCTTTCCTTCCGAGCGGGTAA
The DNA here is from genome assembly GCA_002405435.1 of Flavobacteriales bacterium UBA4660. Classification (GTDB taxonomy): domain Bacteria; phylum Bacteroidota; class Bacteroidia; order Flavobacteriales_D; family Sanyastnellaceae; genus UBA4660. Next base: position 1,581 of record DHLU01000092.1, on the reverse strand, counting down.
GGAGATAAACGAGCGAGTCGTTTCCACCAAGCCGGAACGTGGCGTGCAAGGGTGCCTGTTCGGGATCATTGTCGCACCACACCAGTTTGTGGGTGCCTGCGTTAATCGTCTCCGCCGGCAGCGGAAATTTGTCGGGATTGCGCAGGTCGTCGGTCAAAAACTCTCCCGTCAGGTTTATGGGCGCTGAAGCAGTGCTATGCAGTTCGACCCAGTCCTCGGCCTCTCCGGTTTCATCCGTGACCATCGGGTCGGATGCTGCTGTCTCGTTAATCCAGAGCGGCAGGGCTGACTCCGAAGTCCAGAGCCAGTTGGCTGAGCAACTGACCGGCATTCCATTGTAAAGGATGCGGAAATAAACCTTTTGGGCAGCGGCAGGCACATCAAACCACCACGAATAAACATCATCGGCAACATCATCCCATGGCGTATCGCCGTTACTGGCTGACCCGGCAGGAAGCCAGTTCACCTCATCGGTTGAAAACGACATCGTGCAGGCCGAGGCATCGTTTCCTGTAATCCTGGCCCGCGCGATAACCGGAGCAGGCGAAACGACAGGGTGGTCGCCGGCAACCCAATGCACCACCACGGGGGGTATAGAGGCAGCCTCCAACTGGTCGAGCGCCTCGGCTACGCGGGCCTCGGTATGTTCGACGATGCCAAATTCCACGTGTCCGCCAAACGCCGACCAGGGCGCGTTGTCAAAGTCCTCGTTGGTAAAACCATAGTCCATTGTCCGGTATACGTCTTCGTAGGCAGCTTCTGAGATGAGGGATTGCCAGTAGGTGCAGTTCTCGCTGATTATGTCGGCATTAAATACGTTGGTGATGAGGTATTGCATTTCGGCGGAATACTTTGCCCTGAGTGTTTCATTGGCCATCAGGCGCTCATAGAGGGGCCTTTCGTTGCCCGGCGGAGAATAGTTGTAGATATCGCGTGTTGTCCAGTCGCCTCCCATCCAGTCGACACCGAGGGTATTGTCCATGTCATAGGCCAGAAACTCCAACTGGCCGCTTCGCGTATTGTGGTAGAGATAAAAATTGTTCTTGTTGAAAATATAGCCATCCCAGTGTCCCGTAAGGACTTCCATTGCGGCAAAGCGCAGGTACTGGTCGATATGAAACACTTCCTTCAGGGCGCAGGGCAACGTTTCGTCAGGCTCGTTGTTGAGCACATCGACAAAAGCCGCGAGGTCACTGTAGTTGTCGGCCCATTCGTTGGTTTTCAGTGCGTACACCCTTCTGCCGAAAAACTCCGTCTTGTAGTCATCACCATCAGGCCCCTCGTATTGCAGGGTCGCCGGATAAAGGCACTTGTAGAGGTTGCCATCGGCATCAGGCTCATCAAAATACCGCTCCACGAAGGTCTCATCAATGTGTTCGACATTGAGGTATAGGCCTTTGTATTCATCATTCACATACAGCCTGCAATAGGCAGTTCTGGCGGCGGGGAGTCCGGCAGCACGCAGCAGATCCCAGCACAATTTCGAACGCATCAAGGAAGGATCGTTTTGCTCGCCGTTGAGGTTCAGCTTCTCGAGTCCCATCCACGCAGCGCCCGCAGAAAAGGTGTTGAAGGATACTT
>DHLU01000114.1:33601-33951 GCA_002405435.1 Flavobacteriales bacterium UBA4660 | reverse complement strand
GTTGTTGAGCATGTGCCCCATGTGGAGCACCCCCGTAACATTGGGCGGAGGTATCACCACCGTGAAAGGCCTGCGATCGTCCGGAACCGACTTAAATAACTGATTATCAAGCCAAAACTTGTTCCACTTGTCCTCCACAGGCGCCGGGTTGTACCTGGCCGGTATCTCCTGGTTCATAGGCTTATTTGAGTTCTTGGGGCTAAAAATACAACGCCCGGCGGGGCGGCTTCCGGACAGAGGGCGAACCCTTAAGCCTATGTTAAACCGCTTAAGGCGTTGTTAAAGTCAGAAGCCGGAGGAAAAGTACCCAGCATATTTGCGTCAACAATTACGACAATGAACCGCATCAT
>DHLU01000114.1:32814-33468 GCA_002405435.1 Flavobacteriales bacterium UBA4660 | reverse complement strand
CTCCTCTTTCTGGTCGCCGCACTGTCTGCCGGATGCCAATCTGAAACCACTTCAGAAGGTCAGGCACAGGCCTCCACTGCGGCAGGGCCGATGTTCAGTGTTGACAAGGAAGTCCATGACTTCGGTACCCTCAAGGCGGGCGCCGACGGCAGTTGTGTCTTCACGGTCACCAACACCGGCAGTGAGCCGTTGATTATTTCAAAATGTGAAAAGACCTGCGGATGCACAGTTCCGGCCTGTGATCCTTCGCCGATAGCCCCGGGAGGCAAGAGCGAAATAAAGGTTACCTATGACACCAAGCGCATGGGTCCTTTTAACAAAAACGTCAAGGTGTTTTGCAATAGCCAGGACGGCGGAGAGAAGACCCTCCGGGTAAAAGGAGAGATAATTGAGTAATTCTCAGGCGTTAATGTTTAGTTAATGCCAACCTTACATGCAACTATAGCCCGTTTTTTGGGTATTAGACCATAGAGAACAACAACAACCATTAAATCAAAAAAATCAATCCGATGAAAAAAACGTTTTTATTCCTCGCCCTGGCCGTAGCCGGCAGTTTTGCTTCAGCACAGACTGACCCCACTACCGCTCCTGCCACCCCAAGCGGCGCCATCATCACCATCGACAAAGAGGTACACGACTACGGTACCCTGGCCC
>DHLU01000114.1:32160-32690 GCA_002405435.1 Flavobacteriales bacterium UBA4660 | reverse complement strand
GACAAAGAGTTACACGACTACGGTACCCTGGCCTATGGTGCCGACGGAACCTGCGAATTCAAAGTGACCAATACCGGAACGGGTCCGCTCATTCTCAGTAAGTGCAAGGGTTCATGCGGTTGCACCGTTCCGAAATGCGATCCTAACCCGATCATGCCCGGTTCTTCTTCAATGATTTCCGTGAAGTATGACACCAAGCGCTCAGGCCCGATCAACAAAAGCGTAACGATCAACTCCAACGCAGACAATGAGCCTACCAAAGTGGTTCGTATCAAAGGTACCGTTGAAGCAGATCCCAACGCAGCGACCACCGGTGCTCCGGTAAAGTCACCGTCTGGCGCTCCGGAAAACAACTAATTGCTCAGGCCGGCAGCAATGAGATTTTTCATCGCGGTTGGCTGTATCCTACTGAACTCCGCAATTGCCTCGGCGCAATTTGCGGAGTTCTCTTTTTCTGAGCGCATCTGCAAGTTTGATGCAGTGCGGGAAGGCACGCCGCTCAGCCATACTTTCACCTTCACCAATACAGT
>DHLU01000114.1:22115-32050 GCA_002405435.1 Flavobacteriales bacterium UBA4660 | reverse complement strand
CGCCGCTCAGCCATAATTTCACCTTCACCAATACAGGTGAGGTACCCTTAATCATTACCGGTTATCATGTCGAATGCGCATGTACCCGGGCCGAATACCCCAAAGAACCGGTGATGCCTGGTCAAGAAGGGATAATCCGGGTTGAGTTTGATACCCGCGGCAAGACCGGCTGGCAGTATCGGAAGATTTTACTCGACGCCAACACACGCAAAGGCAGCGAAAACATTGAGATCAGGGTAAAGGTGAATCCAGCCTGATAAAAAAAAATGAACCCGGGTAATCGTTTGCGGTACTGACGGCAAACCAATACCCCATGAAAAAAAATCCGTTCTTACTGCCGCTGCTCTGCGGCATTTTTTGTCAGCTCCAGCTCAACGCCCAGTCCGCGGGCAATATTCTCTACAACGAAGACCAGCGCTGGCTTACCCAAAACCAAAGTTTTTTCGACAAGGCCTTCTTCTCAAACCCCAACGAGGTGCTGCTTTAAGTGAACGCCATGTACAATGTGAAGGCCGACAGCTACCTGGCCATCTTTAACCTGATTCAGGCGGGAAATACCGCACGGGAGACCGACTCTCTCATGAACGAACGCATCGCCCGCTTTCGCCGTGACCTGGAGAAAATCGGCATTTCCGGATCTGATGTGGTGATTGACATGCTCACCATGGTACCGGTGTACGAAATCGCCACCGAACGCAAATTGTTTTCCCGCACGTACACCGAGATACCCGCCGGATTTGAGGTTCAGAAAAACATACACGTACACTTCAGTGACGATCAGAAGCTGGACAAGATCATCACCGCGGCAGCCATCAATGAAATATATGACCTGATTAAGGTAGATTACTACGTAAAAAACACGCAGAAACTCTATGACTCCCTGCGCACCGAAGCGAGCAAACTGGTGCAAAAGCGGATTGATCAGTATAAGTCGCTGGGCGTTGCCATGGAAGGACAATGGACATTGGCCACTGACAAGATCGGGGTGTTTTTCCCGCTTGACCGCTATACCCGTTACCAAAGCAGTTCGAGCATTTCGATGGATGCGGTAAAAAACAAATCAGCGCTGACGCAGATCCGCCGGCCCAACACGATGTATTACAACAAGATTCCTTACAACGGTTACGACATCATCTTCAACCCGGAGATTATTGAACCTTCGGTACAATACACCTACAACCTGCAGGTCAAGCTGACGCTTGAGAAAAAGCCTGCGAAAGAAGTGAAGCCCGAAACCGTGAAGGAGATTGTTAAAGAATACAGGTACCTATTGGTGACTTCCGAGGGCGACATCAAAGAACTGCCTTCCAAGTGAGCAGGGAAGAAGCCTGAAACCTGAGTCGATAAAAAAAGCGGAGCATATTCCTGGAAATATGCTCCGCTTGCATTGCATGCACAGGCTTCCGCCTGATGTATTATTCGGGTTGTACCGTAATCCTTCGGCTGTCGGTATAGGTACCGGCCTGACAGCGCAGCAGATACATGCCTGCCTGCAGGTCGCGAACAGGAAGGCGCAGGCGTTGCAGGCCCCGTCCCAAGGTACCGGGCTCGACCGTTCTTGCGAGCCTGCCTGTAGCGTCAAAGAGTTGCACCGACACAGTTTCCGCCGCGGGCAGTTCGAAGTCAATCCAGACATGATCAATGGCCGGGTTCGGGTATACCTCAAGGGCCATACCCACTTCCTCCTCAGACACGTTCTGCTCAATGAGGTTATCGTAAACCACAAAGTCATCCACGGCCGCTTCAATCAACGAACCGCCATCGAGGTTTTCTCCGATGGTGGTACTGTCGCTGGCGATGAACTGGAGTCTAACCGAGCTGGTGGCGTCCACGTAGTCTAGCACCCTGAAGGCATTCCGGCGCCACGACATATCATCAGTCAGCGTATTTTCCACCAGGGTCCAGGTGCTGCCGTTGTCGTCGCTGATGCGCACCTGCCACCAGTCGGTGCCCGGATTGGCACCACCGGGAGGACTGTTGGTGTAATAACGCCAGTAGGCGATCACGGGGTTGGTGTATTCCGACATGTCAATCACGCTGGTTTGCAGGGTAGTTTTTCCGGCATCCACGTCATTGGTGCCGATCGGGTCTGCAGGCGCTGCATTACCGGTAACGAAACAGAATTCGCCACCGGGAGTATGCTGAAACTCCACCTGCACCATATTGCCGCCATCCCCGTAGCTTCCTACAGGTTCATCGAATACCCATTCACCTGACTCTGCATTGTCGCCGGCAATACCTTCCTGCCACGGACCCCAGTCTTCGTAATCATCGCAGTCATGGCGGCCTTCCACCTGCACACCGACAATGATGAAATACGGCAGGTTGGCGTTGGACTCATAGTTGGCTGCCACGGGCTGCACATTGCTCACATTGCCAAAGACATCAACGGCTGATAGATAGTATGCAATGACAGTGCCCTTGGGCTGAGCGGGAATGAGTGCCTGGTAGGCAGTACCTCCCGTGTTGGTCATCGGCACGGTGGTCCATGCATTATCGCTGTTAAGGCGGTAGTGGAGACCGACTTCGTCCATGAAGGGCACAAAATCGAAGTCGAGGGTCAGTGTGGCATTGATTTCAATGTCTTCTTCCGGCACGGCAGCTTCGAGGTCATTGTGATAAAGCGTGGCGTTGCTGAGCAGGGTAATTCCGTGCAGGGCAAAACCCTCGATGATAGCCGCTGCATTAGGCGTTCCGTTGGAGATATCGCCGTCATCGTCGTCTGCCATCAGTGCGTCAATCAGCACGTCGGTGTAAGCTTCACCTTCGTTTCCGTTAAAACTCTCCGCCTGAAGGCCCGCATAGGCCTCCACAAAAATCGGCATGGTAACGTTCCAGTCAGCGCCCATCAGCAGGTGCGAGTCCCACCAGGCACCCATAATGATTTCACCATCTGCGTGCACCTGTCCGACAAGATCCTCCGGGTAGACCTTGCCGTCGATATCGTAGCGCCTGATTCCATCTTCGCTATCGGTATAAAATCCTGACGCGAGAACCGGGTTGTTGGTGAGTGAAATCGCCCAGAAGTCGGCATATCCCTCACCCATGGCGCCATTGATCCAGGCACCGCCCAGGTCCTGGTAAAAGAAGTCGTTGATGCCGTGGCCGTATTCGTGGTACACCACGTCAGCGATGAGAGAAGTGGCATTGCATCCGCCTCCGATGTCGTAGAAGTTGATGGACGAGCCGTCATAGAATGCGTTGCATGATCCTTCCACATCAATATTGGTAGTCAGCTGAAAGTCCATACCCTCGAAATCAGGCATCCAGGCTTTCTGGTGGGCGTGTATTTCATTTACGCTTTTATAGGTCGAGCGCTCCTTGATATTGGCGCTTGCGTTGAATGACTGGTTATTGACGCCATCGGCCATCATAAAGCTAAAGGTGGGCGTGACCCCGTTGGTATAGATGCGGCTCCATGAACCCATCAACCTCACATTGGCGGTGGTACCGGGTATTTCGTTTACCACTACATGACCATTTTCATCGGTGGTATAGGTATCTCCGCCCGCTGTGAATTCGATATTGGGCATTGGATAATTCTGGATGGCGTCATAGGGGGACGACGGGTAGGCATCACCGGTGAGATTGACTTCCACTACCAGGCAGCTGAGGTTGGCGGGATTGGCCGGTGCAGGTTCCGGATGTCCGCAGTGCTTACCACAGATATGGGCCACCTTATTTTGTCTCATCAGCAATTCGCCGCTGTGGGCATCTACATAGGTGAGGTAATTACCGGGAATGTTTTCACTGTTGAGGGTTTTAACCATGCAGGAATATACAAGGCGCAGCGAATAGGCGTCTTGGTTGGGCACGGGGAGCACAGACAGCACACCATTGCACGAGGCGTCGGTCACCGTGGCCGCGATTCCCGAGCCGGCGAGCGCTGCGGCCTGGGCAGCGGTTATACCGGGCTGAACGTTGATTTCAGCCGAAGGGAATACGTCTGCAGCAAACAATACTACCTGGTTATTGAAAAGCTTGACCGAGGCCCGGCTGCCGATGATTTCCAGGCCCTGATAATACTGGTTGAAATTGGCCCAGGTATACTTTCCTTCGATAGGCGCACCGGTCGGTTGCAACTGGTCAACCGGAAAGCCGGGAAGGCCCAGGAAGGAAGTGAAAAAATTGATGCCTATCTCATGCGGGGAATTACCCGGCACCGGAATGGGTTGGCCATAAGCCCTGTGGGGAAGGCCCGAACGCTCGTTGAAGTGCGCGTACCAGGTTCCGTGGTTGTCAAGAAAACCCTGCCAGAAAGGGCTCTCGCGCAACGCCTGCTGACGGCTATTGTCTGCGGGCCGTGATTTATACATCCTGATTTCAGCCGGATCAAATCCGCCCGATGGATCCAGCTGGGTAAAACCAGTCAAGGCAAATAGGGAAACAACAAGAAGTGAGAATGACTTTTTCATTTTCTTTACGAGGTTTAGTTGACGGTGTGAATTTCGCAAAAGCAAGACGTCAGCCCATCAAGTTTTTTTCAGGGTATAAGAATCTTAACCTGGCGCAACAACCTCGGGAATTACAATCGGGCAGGTAAATACCCTCAGGTATTGGCCTCGATGAAATGAAAGACCGCAGACTTTAGCTCGGGATGCGCGGGATTGGCAGTGCCGCTGGCATCTGGTTGGGTAGCCTGGTAGTTGAACAAAGTGAGCCTTTCGGAGAGCCTTTTCTTCAACAAAATCCGGTCGTGCTCATTAGGTTTTTTCATGTCCATCTTGAGGGGATGAAATTAACGTGGTTCTAAAACCCTTATTCCGCAGACCGCGGGATATTTTTCAACATTGGCGAATCTTATTAACCATCTACGGGCATGCACGGGGCCATGAAGCGAATTCCGCTGCGTTGAATCCACCATCTTTGTCTTATGAATAGCGCCTATCCTGCCAAAATCATCATCGCCTGGGGTGAAGCCATCAGCGGCAACCGCGACATTCGCGAGTGGCTGATGGCCAATGGTTATCCTGAATTGGGCTTGTTTGTCTATGCCCTGCACCACAAGGAGGATGCGAGGCGCTGGCTGATCGAAAACGGCCATGCCCACCTGATGGCGCTGATTCATGGTGCGGAAGGGCAACAGGCTGCCCTGCAATGGCTGAATAAATTCGGTTTTGATATTTTGGAAAACATGGCCCGCGGGGCAGACAACGACGACGTGGCGGTTCAGTGGTTATTGACAAGGGGATTCAATGACATGGCCGGCGTGGCGCTCAAGATCAGGTCGGTGAAAAACCAGATTGAAAGAGACAACAACGATGTACACAGGATTTCTTCGGAATAAGTCGCTGTATCGTTGGCTGATGGCGCTGTTGGGGGTGGTAATGGCCGCAAGGGTTGCTCCCGGCCAGGCCGATACTTCCTTTCTGTATATCCGCACGGAGTCAGGCTGGGTTCGGTCCGATTCTCTAGCCGGCCGTGAGTTTCGCCTGCACGCCGACAGCCTGCAACTTGCCGTGGGCATGCGCGGCCCTTCGGGCGCGGTGGAAGAATCAGCCACACTGTCGGTAGCCGTAGATACCGGTGCGCGCCGCCGCGGATGGCTCCTGGTTGCGGCTGCGGTAACCTTTGCGGTGGCCGCCTACCTGCTTTTTAGGTATTTTCTTCGCCGGTCGCGCCGTGAGGCCCTGCTGAAAGCGCAACTGGCCGACCTCGAGCGGAGTGCGCTCCAGGCTCAGATGAACCCGCATTTTATATTCAATTCGCTCAACTCCATACAGAGCTATATCGCCAATAACGAAAATGACAAGGCCAACCGCTTTCTCGCCAAGTTTTCGCGGCTGATCCGCGCCATGCTCAACCATTCGCGCTCTTCCCTCATTACGCTGAAGGAGGAGATTGAGTCGCTCTCGCTGTATATGGAACTGGAAAAGATGCGGTTTAAGGAGAAGTTTGATTTTGAGATCACGGTTGACCCGGACCTCGAGCCGGAGGCGGTCAAACTACCGCCGCTGCTCATACAGCCTTACCTCGAGAATGCGATCATCCATGGACTGGCGCAGGCGCGGTCAACAGGAAAAATTGACTTGTACTATATGCTTGTCGGGCGGTATTTACTGGCCACTGTCACCGATAATGGTATCGGTATTGAGGCGAGCCGCAAGCTGAAAGACGGCACCCAGGCCTTGCATAAGTCGGTGGGTATGTCCATTACCCAAAAAAGGCTGCAGTTGCTCGACGAGGGCGACGCTGACCCCAAGGTGAAGATTGAAGAAATCAGAGACCGGCACGGCGAAGTGCTGGGCACCAAGGTCGAGGTGAGGATCAGGGTAAGGTAACCCTTTTTTCGGGGCCGTCGCGGCTGCCGGATCGCCGGGCGTTCAGTTGTTACCATGCGGGCTTTCGGCTACTTTCGCTGCGACCAAAGCACCGATGTTACGAACCATTCTTATTGACGACGAAGCCGATGCGCGTTCGGCCCTGCGGAGTTTCATTGCGCAGTATTGTCCGCAAGTGACTATTGTTGACGAGGCGACAGGCGTAAAAGACGGTTTCAGAAAAATCAGCCTGCACCAGCCTGATCTGGTGTTGCTCGATATCCAGATGGAAGACGGCACCGGCTTTGACCTGCTCGAAAAAATCAAGGTTCCCTCCTTCTCCGTAATCTTCACGACCGCCTTTGACAATTTCGCCGTGCGTGCATTCAAATATGCAGCCGTTGACTATCTGCTTAAACCCATTGATCCCGATGAACTCATCGAGGCCATTGGCAAGGCCACGCGCCACAAGTCGGGAAACGCCGAACGGATCGACCACCTGCTCGAATTGCGGCAGCAGCAAAAGATTGACCGCATCACACTCTCTTCTCAGGATAGTTACACGGTGGTGAAGCTGGACCACATTCTGCGGCTCGAGAGCGACAGCAACTACACCCATTTTTTTCTGTTGGGCAAGGAGAAAATTACCGTGCCACGGTCTTTAAAAGAGTTTGAAGAACTGTTGCCGCACGACCGCTTTTTCCGCACACACCAGTCGCACATCATCAACCTGGCCTACGTAAAGAAGTTTGTGAAGGAGGAGGGCGGTTATGTTGTGATGGAAGACGGCAGCGAGGTGTTGGTGGCGCGCAGGCGCAAGGATGATTTTATTCAGGTACTCACCGGAAAATCTCCCGACTGAGGTCAGGCCGCACCCTGGCTTTCAGTCACGCTGCAGCATCATCTATACCTTACCACCTTTCCACTCCTGAGGTCAGAGAAATAAGCGCGCATATCGCGTTTGACTTCCGGTGCCATGATAAGCAAACCGATAATATTGGGGAAGGCCATGCCCAGGATCATCATGTCGGAAAAGTCCATGACGGCGCCCAGCCCCACCATCGCGCCCAGTGCGGTGCAGGTGAGGTAGATGACCTTGAATGTATTGGCCGACAGGGCCGATGTGCCAAAGAGATAGGTCCAGCTTTTGAGCCCATAATACCCCCAGGAGATGATGGTGGCATAGGCGAAGCAGAAAATGCAGATAAGCAATATCCATTTAAACCATGGAAACTGGGAGGTGAAGGCCGCATTGGTAAGGGCACTTCCACTCATGCCCTGCGGATCCTCTGCGTATCCGGTGAAGATGAGCAGCAGCGCCGTGATGGTACACACTACTACGGTATCGATAAAGGGTTCCATCAGCGCAATGATGCCTTCGCTGACCGGATAAGGCGTTTTTGAGGCGCTGTGCGCGATGCTCGCGCTTCCGTCGCCTGCGTCATTGCTGAATGCCGCCCGCTGAAATCCGACCATCATCACCCCGACCAGACCTCCACGCAGGGCATCTCCGCCAAAGGCACCATTGAAAATGGAGGCCATTGCGTCTCCGATGTGGGTGATATTGGCTCCGATAATGATGAGGGCGAAAAGCAGGTACACCGCAACCATGAATGGGACGAGTTTTTCGGTGACTCCGGCAATGCTCCTGATGCCGCCCACCATCACCAGTCCGGCGAGAATCGCAATGACTACACCTACGGCCAGCGCATATTCAGACAGGTAGGGAGCAACGCTCGATACCTGTGCCATGACCTGGTTGCTCTGAAACATATTGCCTCCGCCAATGGAGCCGCCCACACAGAGCACGGCGAATGCGACCGCCAGCACTTTTCCTGTTCCTTTCATATTGCGCAGGGCGAGTCCGCGGGAGAGGTAATACATAGGTCCACCATGCACCTCTCCCCTGCTGTCGATCACCCGGTATTTAACGCCGAGGGTACACTCAACAAATTTGGAAGACATACCGAGGAACCCTGCCACAATCATCCAGAAAGTAGCACCGGGCCCGCCGATGGCTACGGCGAGCGCAACCCCGGCAATATTTCCCAGTCCGAGTGTTCCGCTTAAGGCAGCTGACAGGGCCTGAAAATGAGATACCTCACCCTCATCTTCTTCCCGGTCATACTTGCCCTGCATAAGGTGAATGGCGTGCCGGAATCCGCGGAAGTTGACAAAGCGCATGTAGACGGTGAAGAAGAGGGCTCCGGCAATCAGCCACAGCACAATGAACCGCACGGGCTTGACGATGGGATCTCCATTGGGATGGTAGAGGGTATTGCCTGCCTGGTCACGTACGGTACCGTCTCTGATACCCATGGCGGCGAGAGGGTCCCAATACATCACAATAGCCAGTGCATCAACCACGGGAACAAACAGCGCATTGATTTTTTCGGGAAAAGACTGCGCAGGCACTTCCAGTTGAACAACAGCGGAAGTGCTGTCATCACGCACCTCGACGGTGTAGCGCACACCCTCATCGAGCCCCTCCGCTACGGCAGCCTGCTGCGGCACACGCTGCAAACTCCACCGGTACTGAAGGGCACCCGTTTGGCCTGTTACAATGAGCTCTGCCCTGCCGTCCTGGATGGCTTCGGAAACATTTCCGGTGACCACCTGCACGGTAAGCTGGCCATAACCGAAGGGCGCGATACAGACACTGGCCAAAACCAGTGCAGCGGCTACAAGGTGCCGCGGGAGTCGAAATGTCATCGGACAAATATCGCTGACCTGCGGCATGATTAGGCCAACAGAGCTGCGTGCACGGACATTGACGAAAAATTCAGGCAGGGCTGGCCGGCAGTTTTTTATTCCCACACGGTGCTTCTGCCGCGCCGGAAAAAGAAAATGTGGCGATTCTGTTTCCAGAAAAGCATCACCAGGTAGAAAAAGATGGGAGAGCCGAAGGTGAGAAAGGAGAGGTAGATAAACCACAGGCGAATCCGGTTGGCCCTAATGTTCATGTGCTGGCCCATCGAACTGCAGACCCCGAAAGTGCGTTGTTCAAAAAACGTAAGTATGCGTGTGGTTATCCCGTTCATAGCATCAGTGCCGCAGGAGATGCACCCCTATCTGGCAATTAAGGCATTTTTTTTCAGTACAATAATACTTGTAAAGCTGCAACAATGCCTGCGAGTCGACCGCATTTTTTACCACCACACCGCACTTTTTCCACCGGTCTGTAATGGCATTGGCTTCAGGACCGCACGACTCCAGCAACTGCATGGCCTTGTCCCTGAGTGGCTCGCTGCGTTCGCGGCCGTAGGTAAACAGCGCAACCGAAACGGTGTTGATTAGCACATTCTCTCGGCTTTGCACTCCGGGTGAGCGGCCTCCCTGCAGGTCTGCCCTGGCGGCGGGCACGTCAAAACGGAAATGTTCTTTCCAGTACGGGTGGGTGCTGGCGGTGAACAGGTTATGGATGTCTTCTACACCGGCAGCCTCAATGATGGCCTGAAAAAGATGATCATGCCTGCATAGCACGGCGGCCAGTTGGGCTATGCGCACCGTAGGAAAGTTGCCCGGTCTGATGCGTCCGAAATTCCAGGCTGACAGGGGCATCACCCTGAGGGCAAACTTAGCCTTCAGAAAGGCGAATTCTCTGGCCAACGCGGCCGGATAGTCATCGGCATAAGACTGTTCGAGGAAACCGGCCTGACCAAAGAGCAGGGCCAA
>DHLU01000114.1:13528-21988 GCA_002405435.1 Flavobacteriales bacterium UBA4660 | reverse complement strand
AAGACTGTTCGAGGAAACAGGCCTGACCAAAGAGCAGGGCCTCTAGCTGAAAGGGATCACTCCGCAATTTACGGATGGTGGAAAGCGACACATAGCCGGCCAGCATTTCCATTGCTTCTGCATTGGCGGCAAAACCGAAGTTTTTCGCGAGCAGCCGGAAAAAAGCCTCGTTCCAGTCGCCGCGGCACTGGTCGAGCAGAACGCGCATGCGGTTGCACTTTTGTTCAAGCCGTTCGACTGCCAGCCTTTCCTTCCACAGGTTCCACGTAAAAGCATCTACCCCAGCCATTCTCGCCTGGCAGGGTATCCACGTATTGGCTTGCAGCCATTGCTGCCAGCGCTCCAGTTGCCGGTCTATGATATAGGGGGCCATCACCAGCACGGGCAGGTCGCCTTCCCGGTACAGGTTGACCTCCCGGTCGTGGGTATATACCGCATGGAGAATTACATTTTTATAGTGCGGGTCATCGGTATGGCGGTGCGCGTGCCAGTCACCTGACTTCAGGTGAATTTCGACATGTCCGGCCCACAACTGACCACCGATGCGGAGCCTGGCATTGAGAAAATCGGGGCCACCGCCACGGTTATGGACACCGGGACTGATCACCGAGAGCTTTTCCCCGCCGGTGGTATACAGTTCAGTCGAATTAAAAAGCCTGAACTTCCAGACATGGTGCAAAAAATCCTCCGTCATCGCCTTCCTCCCCGCAGCGGACACCCTTATTCACTGACCGATTGTACCGGCCATCCGGTTTTGTTGATCGCGGTTAGCAATTTAACATCCGGTTCTTGTGGAAGTAGTGTTTCCTGTCCTTGATTTGTACGCAAATATGGTATTCCCCTGCAAGGGTATTATGCATTGATTCCTTCCAATATGAAGCAAATTTTTCTTTTCCTGCTGTGCCTCTCCCTGGGCGGAGGCCTGAGCGCCCAGCTCAACCATGGCGGTGTGCCGCTTAACTGGTCAGACAAGCGCCTTGATGGTGCGATTCCCTTTCTGGTAACACCTGCCCTGGACAGGGCGCTGATTGCGGCACAGGATGCGATTGGTGATCCGGTCAAAGAAGCGCCGTGGCGTTTTGGCATTGAAGTGCCGGTGCAGGCTGGATTGTCGGATGCCGGCACCTGGACATTATACCCGGAGCAGAACCTGGCTGTCTGGATGCTGGGGATTGAATGCCCGGGCGCCACGGGCATCAGCCTTGAATTTTCTCATTTCCGGATACCCAAGGGCGGTAAGATGTATCTCTGGGATGCCGACCGACAGGTGTACCGCGGGGCCCTGACCCATCGCAACAACAAAGACCATCTGGGCATGTCGGTTGGCCTGATCAGCAGCGACCGAATCGTCATCGAATACCAGGTTCCCATAGATGCTTCAGACCGGGGGAATATTGAATTGGGCACGGTAGTGCATGCGTACCGCGGTCTGCGCTCGAAACTGAATGAACTGGAAGATACGGGTGACCGTGGTCCCTTCGGCAACAGCGGTGCCTGCAACATCAATGTGAATTGTCCGCAGGGAGATGACTGGCAGGTGGAAAAGCGCTCGGTGGCGCTGATCACTGATGGCGGCTGGGCGGTTTGTTCGGGCGCGCTGGTCAATAACACCAACAACGATGGCACACCCTATTTTCTCACCGCCAACCACTGCCTTGGAGGAGAATCAGGCTGGGTTTTTTATTTTAACCATGAAAGCGCCTCATGCTCGGGCAATACCGGACCGGTGGACGACAGCATTTCGGGATCTGAACTGAAGGCGAGCAATGCGGGCAGCGATGTAGCCCTGTTATTGCTCGACGAAACACCGCCCGACAGCTGGAATGTGCAGTATGCAGGCTGGGATGCTACCGACAGCGAATCAGCGGTAAGCAGTGCCACGGGTATTCATCATCCCTCGGGCGATGTGAAAAAAATATGCTTTGAAGAGGATGCCCCATATCATTCGTTTCAGGCCGGTGCCCAGGTGTGGTTTATCGACAACTGGGAAGAGGGCGTTACAGAGGGAGGCAGTTCGGGTTCTCCCCTTTTTAATCAATCACACCGGATCATCGGACAACTCTATGGAGGGGCTTCTGCCTGCGCGGGTGCGGTGAACAACGGATTGTTTGACTATTACGGGCGGTTCGGAGTGAGCTGGGATGCCGGTTCGAGCGCCTCCACCCGTTTGAGCGATTGGCTGGCGCCTGGCAACCCGGGCATCACCGTGCTTGACGGCTGGCCTGAGGGCTTCACTGCGCTCAGCTATGATGCGGGCATAACCGGCATTGAAGGAATCAGCCAGACCCTGTGCGGCTCATTGGCGTATCCGGTGCTGGTATTGCAAAACTTCGGTGTCAATACGCTTGTGTCTGCCAATATCCACTACTCACTCAACGGCGGTCCTGAGCAGGTGCTGGAATGGACCGGAAGCATTGCGCAATACAATGCTGACACGGTACAACTTCCTGCGCTGACCGCAGCCAACGGGAACAACACCCTCACCGTCTGGGTGACCGAACCCAACGGACAAAACGACCAGAATGCGGCCAATGATGAGACCGCAGTGTTCTTTACTGCGTTTACAGGCGAGGTGTTGGGTTTTTCCCTGCAGTTGGTCACTGACGATTACCCGGAAGAAACGTCGTGGACCATCACTGACGAAGACAATAACCTGCTCTATAGCGGAGGACCCTACACTGTCGGTTCCGAACTGCTGGTGCTCGACGCCTGTCTTCCCGTGGGCTGTTATGTTCTTACCATGAGTGATTCATACGGCGACGGACTGTGCTGCGACTGGGGCGATGGCAGCTATACCCTGTTAGACAGCGAAGGTGTTGTGCTGGCGGAGGGAGCGGAATTTACCTTCGCAGATAGCCAGGTATTTTGTTTGGAAATTCCGGCAGGGGTGGACGAAGTGCAGGGTATAGCCATAGCAGTATGGCCCAATCCGGCCAGCAGCGAAATTCGCTTCAGCGCCAAGGAATCTTCTGCGCTTGAAGTGCGTCTGTTTGATGCCTTTGGCCGGTTGGTGCTGCAACAGACCGGAGCCTCGGGCCAGTGCCGGCTGGATGCGGCTCAGTTGCCCGCGGGTATGTACTATGCGCGCTGCCTTAGCGAAGGCGTTAATTCCACATTGCCCGTGCAGGTCATCCATTGATTAAAAAGTAAATGTGAATAAAAGGCTGCCTCCGTGCAGCCTTTTCTTTGGTTGCACTGGGGTGTTGAAAGATACTTTTGGGCGCTTCTGATTGTGATGTTGAACCTTTTACCGGAACTTTCTATTACCGAGCAGCTCATATTTGCTGCATTGGTCGTGTGTTGGCTGATTCAGCTGGTGTATTGGCTGTATTTTTTAGTACGTCCCGGTCGTCCGCAACTGCCGGTACCCGATCCTTCGCCCTGGCCACCGGTCAGTATCGTGATTTGTGCGCGCAACGAAGAACACAACCTGATGGAGTACCTTCATCTGGTGATAGACCAGGACTATCCTAACTTCGAGGTGGTTGTGGTGAACGACAGCTCGTGGGATGACACGGGCACGATACTAAAGGCCTTCAAGCTGCAATACGACAGCAGGCTGCATCTGGTGAATCTTGACGAGGCCAAGCAGAGCATGGGCGGAAAAAAATTTGCACTGACAATGGGCATAAAGGCGGCGAAGCATGAGCTGATTCTGCTCACGGATGCCGACTGCCGGCCGCGTTCGCGTCACTGGATCCGTGAAATGGTGCGGGTGAAGCAGGAGGGCAAGGAAATCGTGCTAGGCTTCAGTCCATACCGCAAGACGCGCGGCCTGCTCAACAAGCTGATCCGGTTTGATGCCTTCATGATTGCGCTGCAATACTTCGGTTTTGCCTCCCGGGGTAAGGCTTATATGGGTGTGGGCCGCAACCTGATGTACACGAAAGAGTTGTTTTTCAGGATAGGTGGATTTCGGACCCATTATACCCTTGCCAGCGGCGATGATGACCTGTTTGTGCAGGAAGCGGCACGGGGCCATAATGTGGCCTGGTCGCTCCATCCTGATGCGTTCACAGAATCGCCTGCCAAACCCACCTGGGGGACTTGGTTCACGCAGAAAATGAGGCATTTCACCACCGCGCCGCGTTACAAGCGGGTGTTTCGGTGGTTGCTGGCACTGGGCCCCCTCAGTTACCTGCTGATGCTGGGCCTGGCCGTTTCCTGCTTTATAATGCACACCCTGGTGTTGGTGGTTGTGGGATTGTTGTTTGTCAGATGGGTGGTGCAATGGACTATTTTGCACCGGGCTTCGCGGCAGTTGCAGCAACCGGATTTATGCTGGCCAGCACCTGTTTTGGAGTTACTGCTTACCTTCGTTCAGCTTTGGCTGTACATCATGAACCTGATCGTTAAACCGCAAAAATGGAACTAACACAGCATCTTTCGGAGAAAGGCCAGTATGATTACAAACTGGTGCAAAAGGCGCTGTCCACCGGCGACCAGAAGGCCTATGCTGAATTGATGCAGCGTTACCGCGAGCCGATCTACTTCATGCTGCTCAAAATGGTCAACAACAAAGACGATGCGGAAGATTTGACGATTGAGGCTTTCGGGAAGGCATTCAAACGGCTCGACCAGTACACGCCCCAGTTTGCCTTCAGCACCTGGTTATTTAAAATTGCTTCCAACAACTGCATCGACTGGATCCGCAAAAAACGCATCCGCATGGTTTCGATTGATTCGGGCAGCATGACCCCTGAGGGTGAGACGATAGAAATCAGCGTACGTGACTCTGTGCTGGATCCGGCAGAGGCCCTGCAGAAAGAAGAACGCATCTCTAAGATGCGCGACATTGTCGATAAACTGAAACCGCGTTACCGCAAACTTGTTGAGTTGCGTTATTTCGAGGAGCTGGCATACGAGGAGATCGCCGAACAGATGAATCTTCCGCTCGGCACGGTGAAGGCCCAGTTGTTCAGGGCCCGTGAGTTTTTGTTTCAGATGATGAAGAATACCCGCGAGTCTTTCTGATTCCGATGGACGGGCTATCCACCGATTCCCGGCCGGATAATGCCGGGGCTATCCGTTCGGCCTTTCCGACAGCGACGGCTGCGCAACTATCCCTGTTTGACCAGCTGCGTCCCTTGTACGAAGAGTGGAATGCAAGGATCAACGTAATTTCCCGCAAGGATCTTGACCATTTTTACGAGCGCCATGTGCTGCACAGCCTGGCCATTTACCGCTTCTGCAAGTTTCAGCCGGGCACGCGGGTGTTGGATATCGGCACGGGGGGAGGTTTTCCCGGCATACCGCTGGCCATCATGATGCCCGATGTGGAGTTTGTGCTGGTGGATTCAATTGCCAAAAAGATCAAGGTGGTACAGGCGGTCGCAGCGTCGCTGGCGCTGAAGAATGTACAGGCGCTGCAGTGCAGGGCGGAAACGCTCAACGCGACGTTTCACTTTGCAGTGAGCCGGGCGGTGGCTCCTTTGGATGAACTGGTGCGGTGGTGCAGTCCTCGCATCGACGAGAGATCATTCAATGCCATTCCCAACGGATTGATCTGTCTGAAGGGGGGTGACCTCGCGGCCGAATTGAAAACCTGCCGCGGCGCTACTGCCTTTCCCGTATCCGGCTGGTTTCCCCAACCCTTTTTCGCAGAAAAATCGGTGGTTTACGTGGCGTTGCGGTAGTTGACCTCAGCGACATGACATGGCAGCATCGGCAATCGCCAAAGCCATAGGCATTGAAGGCTTTGCTGTCGCTCCGCAGTCAAAAGTGCACCTGTATGAAGCGCATCACTCAATAAAAACGCGGACTGTGTAATCGTTAATGCGCAACATGTATACCCCTGCATCAAACCCTTCAACAGGGATGGTAAGCAAACCTCCTGAAAATCGCTGACTGAAAACAGTACGGCCTGTTGCATCCAAAAGGGTTATTACACCGGGGCCTCGCGGGCCCTCGACGTATAACGCGTCTTTGGCCGGATTAGGCCAGCACGTGAATGCAGCGGTGGCTTTTTCAGCTATACCCACCGTGCAATCCTGGGCTGGATTGAGTAAGGTGGGGAAACGGATTTCGTCGATGCGCAGCATCATATTGCCTGCCGAGTCAAAATGACGGAAAGCCAGGTAAATCTGCTGACCCCACCAAGGGCTCAGGTCGGCGGCCCGGTATACAAAATCGGTGGTTGTCAGCACTTCGTCCCAGAGCACCACGGTAAAATCCTCTACCTCATTTCCTGTTGTGCTCAGCAGCACCTGGTAGCGCTCCTGCGCTCCTCCAGACTGCCTGGCCGCATACCATGTCAGGTGCTGGCCTTCCTCGGGCAGCAATGCCGGCAGCACCAGATAATTGTCTGGGTCGTAAGCAAACCCATCGCCTTCAAAAGAATAGCTGAATGCGCTGTAGACACTCCCGTAGCCCCCCACCGGGGCTTCACCCTGCCAGGAAAAACCGTCTTCGTCTGCATCAAGGGTGGTCCAGCAGTTGGGTGTAAATCCATTTTCAAAATACTCAGTGTTGACCGATTGGTTGTCTACATACGGAATACACAGCGGCTCACCGGTGATGTTGGCGTCCATCCAGGCAATCCTGTTTGCTAACCACGTCTTCAACTGCTGTATGGCTTCTTCGTGGGTTGTGGCATAGGGCCACGGATTCGGCCATACGTAAACACCGAGCACGGGCCAGCGCAAAAAGTTGCGGTCCACTGCGCCGGTGGCGTTGAGCACCGCGGCCAGGCTATCGATACGCGCATGCAGCGACGCCTCACTCAAGACGTCTTGGCGAAGCACATCCCAGCGGCACTTGAGCAAATCCCTAAACACGG
Organism: Flavobacteriales bacterium UBA4660; assembly: GCA_002405435.1. Lineage (GTDB taxonomy): Bacteria > Bacteroidota > Bacteroidia > Flavobacteriales_D > Sanyastnellaceae > UBA4660. Next base: position 15,210 of record DHLU01000114.1, on the reverse strand, counting down.
TATCTGCCCACATCCTGGGCCACCAGGCCGGACCGCTGGTTCCGCAAACCTGAAAATTCCAGTCATTGTCATCAGCTCCGTCACAGTAGTCTGCATTGCCAAATGAGAGGTTAAAATCCCAGAGCGGACCGGCCTTGATCTTGCCGTTTTTGTCTTTGTGGTAATAGCTGCTCAGGCGGTATGCATCGACATTTTTGGACAGTTCGTTGACGATGAAATTGTCAACGAAGGAAGGCAGGTCGATATAATCGTCGTAGCGTTTGCCTCCGAAGACATAATCAGGCGCATTGACAGCAAATTCGAAACTGTCGACATAGGCCTTGAGGTATTCCTGCTGAGGAGGCGTGACCACTTCGGGACGCGGATAAACAAACTGAAAGTAAACATAGGCATTGGGGTCTGCCACCACCGGAAACTGCGAATACCATCCCGTATCATTTCCCCAGTCGATGCGGAAAATATAGCCCCCTGTCACATCATCGCCGGCGTTCTCATCCGGATCCAGTTTGGCTATATCGACGCGGTCATTCTCCTGCTTGATCTTTTCCATCAGCACGTATATCCCTTCATAGATATCATTGAGAAAGACTTCGCAGAAACGGGTGCGGCTGTGGTAGCCACCAATGGCCCGGCCGAGTTCCATGGCCAGCGCATTCTGAAGCAGTGATTTTTCCGAGTATGGCGCGTACAACACCCAGTCTTCTTCTTTCGGAAATCCGAGCAGGTTTGTATCCAGGTCATTGCCAAAATCATCTTTCGTTTCAAACCCGTACGACTTCTTGGGAAATCCGAGTGTGCTCTGACCACGCAACCCGATATCGACTATACCGTCAAAAGTGTAGAGGTCGTCGGTATAGTTGAGCGCGCCCTCTCCATTGTCAATCACCTGCAGCATAGCCGGAATACCCGGCTCATCGGGTATACCCAGTCCGGCCGTGTGTATGTACATGAGCGGCAGGTTTGAGTATGTAAAGAGAAAGGGGTCTTCCTCAGGATTCAGCACCTCGTCGGTGAAGCGGAGGCTCCATTCATACAGCCATCCGCTGTCTGCAAACCAGTAGTTGTCATAGAAAAGCAGCGTCCAGATGCCATTGGGGTTCTGGCCGTTGTTGACCGCGAAAAGATCGCCCTCAGGGTTGTAGTTGCCGGTGACAGGTGCGCCACCCTGTGTGATTTGAAAAAAGGCATTTTCGGTAAAGCAGGTATTGATATAGCCGTCGCCATCGCCACCATTTCCGGTCGACAATTCAATCTGAGTACCGTCGGGGGCAATGATCCACATCTCCACATCGGAATCCCAGCTGTGGTAGTAGTTCATGCAAATACGCTCGAATCCGAAATTCATGTCGATGGCCTCAGGCAGACCGGAGACTTCGATGGTAAATGAATAGAAGTTGCCGTCATCGGGGACCGGGGCATTGGGTGCTGCCGAAAATGTTTGAGCGTCCAACTTCACCGCAGCCAGCGCCAACAATATGCTTAAAAGGTACTTCATGTGCAAAAGGTAGTAGTGCGAAAATACGACACGGTGCGGAGAAGGCATTTGGCGGCGGCAAGGCGGTCATATAGGCCGGCACCGTGATGGCCCTTAGCCCCCATCAGGGTTCAAACGGTACGACCGGCACGGGAGAAACCCCTGTGGCGGACGGTTATCGGGGCTGAACGGCCTGCTTGTGAAACGG
>DHLU01000114.1:0-13407 GCA_002405435.1 Flavobacteriales bacterium UBA4660 | reverse complement strand
TGAACGGCCTGCTTGTGAAACGGGCAGGCGCGGTTTTGTTAACACTTCATGAACCCCTTACGCCGATTTTTGGTTTCATCAATAACTTCGCCTCACCTATGAATAAGGAATCACTCGATTTCAACCGCCATGAAGACCACATGATGCAGCTGGTTTCCGGACTGCAGCGTGCCCTGGAAAAAATCTACGAGGGCGGCGGAAAAAGCCGACAACAAAAAGAGCGAGAAAAAGGCAAAATGACCGCCCGCGAGCGCGTTGATTTCTTGCTGGACAAGGGCGCACCGCGGGTCGAAATCGGCGCCCTGGCCGCCTATGACATGTATGCAGACCAGGGCGGCTGTCCTTCGGCCGGTGTGGTGGTGGTGATGGGCTATGTGAGCGGCAAACAGTGCCTGGTAGTAGCTAATGATGCCACCGTGAAGGCCGGTGCATGGTTTCCCATGACGGGCAAAAAAAACCTCCGCGCCCAGGAAATCGCCATGGAAAACCGGATTCCGATTATTTACCTGGTAGACAGCGCGGGCGTTTTCCTTCCGATGCAGGATGAAATTTTTCCTGACAAGGAGCATTTCGGACGCATTTTCCGCAATAATGCGGTGATGAGCAGTGAGGGAATTCCTCAACTGGCGGCCATTATGGGCTCGTGTGTGGCGGGCGGTGCTTACCTGCCGATCATGAGCGATGAGGCCATCATTGTAGACAAAACGGGAACCATTTTCCTGGCGGGCAGTTACCTGGTGAAGGCCGCCATTGGTGAAGATATCGACAACGAAACCCTTGGCGGGGCTACAACCCACTGCGAGATCAGCGGCGTTACGGACTACAAAGCCGTCGACGATAAAGATGCCTTGTTGCGCATTCGGCACCTCGTCGCGCAAATGGGCGAAACCGGCAAGGACGCCGGGTTTAACCGGATTCCTGCCCGGCCGCCTTACCGCAATGAACGCGACGTGTACGGATTACTTCCGGTCGACCGCGCCAAGCCTTACGATATGTCGGAGGTGATCCGCTGCCTGGCCGATGAAGGCAGTCTGGAAGAATACAAGGCCGACTACGGCAAAACCATGATCTGCACCTATGCGCGTATTGACGGATGGAGTGTGGGGATAGTCGCCAACCAGCGGCTGGTCATCAAATCGAAAAAGGACGGACTGCGCATCGGTGGTGTAATTTACAACGACAGCGCCGACAAGGCTGCCCGCTTCATCATGAACTGCAACCAGAAAAATATTCCGCTGGTGTTTTTGCAGGATGTGACCGGATTTATGGTGGGGTCACGCAGCGAGCATGCGGGCATTATTAAGGACGGCGCCAAGCTCGTAAACGCGCAATCGAACAGCGTCGTACCGAAGTTCACCGTCATCATAGGCAACAGCTATGGTGCGGGCAATTACGCCATGTGCGGCAAGGCCTATGACCCGCGGCTGATTGTTGGATGGCCCACCGCTGAGGTGGCCGTAATGGGCGGAGCGCAGGCTGCCCGGGTATTGCTGCAGATTGAAGTGGCTGCCATGAAGGCCCGGGGCGAAGAAATTACGAAAGAAAGAGAAGAAGAGCTCTACAACAGAATCAAGGACCGGTACGATAAGCAGATATCTCCGTACTACGCAGCAGCCCGCCTATGGCTTGATGCAGTCATAGATCCCGCGGAAACGCGCAAGTGGATCAGCATGGGCATCGCAGCCGCCTCACACGCACCGGCGAAAAAAGCCTACAACGTCGGGGTCATACAGACCTGATAAACCTAAAGCATGTCGTTGGCCAGGTTGGCCAGTTCCGACCGCTCCCCTTTCTCAAGGGTCACATGGCTGTATAGTTCATGTCCCTTGAGCCGCTCGATGACGTAACTGAGTCCGTTGCTTTGTTCATCGAGGTAGGGCGTATCAATCTGGCGTACGTCACCCGTCAGGATAACCTTGGTGTTTTCTCCTGCGCGCGTGATGATGGTCTTCACTTCATGGGGCGTGAGGTTCTGTGCTTCATCTACAATGAAGATACAATTGGAAAGTGAGCGGCCCCTGATAAAGGCGAGCGGACAGATGGTGATCTTGCCCTGCTGCAGCATGTCATCAATCACTTTTCGTCTGCGCTCGTTTTCGCTGAACTGGTTTTTGATGAAATTGAGGTTATCCCACAGGGGCTGCATATACGGATTGACCTTCTCTTCGGCATCGCCCGGCAGGTATCCGATTTCCTTGTTGGAAAGCGGCACAATGGGGCGTGCAAGGATAATCTGTTCAAACTGGTTGCGCATCTCCAGGGAGCCCGCCAGCGCCAACAGGGTTTTACCTGTGCCGGCTACGCCGCTGATGGTTACAAGGCGGATATTCGGATTGAGAATGGCGTGCAGCGCGAAGGCCTGTTCGGCATTTTTGGGTTTTATGCCGCTGGCATACACTTTATCAACCCGCTGAATGGCCTTTTCCTTTCCACAGTACCAGGCCAGTGCCGAAGAAGAGCAGTTTTTGAGTACATAAAAGTGGTTAGCCGGATTCTCCTTACCCAATACAGTAATTGACTTCGACTCCCCTTCCTGGTAAAGCCCGCGTATAAACTCTGAGTCAACACCTTCAATCGTGCTGCGCCCGCTGTACATCATGAGGCTATCCTTGACCTTTCCGGTCTTGAAATCTTCGGCGGGCAATTCGAGGGCCTTGGCCTTGAGGCGCAGGTTAATGTCTTTGGTAACAAGCACCACCTTGCTGCGTTTTTCCTCCCGCTGCAGCGCAATCGCTGCATTGAGAATCTTGTGGTCGTTCTTCAACGAGTCAAATACAACCCCGGCATCATACCCCTCCTCTACACCTGTTCGCAGGATAATGCGCAGATGTCCGCCCATACCATTGTCGAGCGGAATCCAGTCCTGAAGAGTATGTTCCTGCGACAACCGGTCGATGATCCGGATAGATTCACGTGCCTCAAAATTTTTGGTCTCATTACCTACCTTGAATTTATCCAGTTCCTCCAATACCGTGATAGGTATGGCGACATAGTTATCTTCAAAACTGTTGATGCTGTTGTGGTCATGCAGAAGGACTGATGTGTCAAGGACAAAGATCTTTCTGCTCTTCTTCTTTTCTGCCATGCTTGGAATTGCTTAGGGTTAGTGATAGTCGCCTCCGCCTTCTCTTTTGGCGGCCACGTTTGGCGCGGGGCTGAAGCAGTATTGTCAGATGTGAATGTATAAGTAAAAGGCAAAATGCGAAGCTCATTAACGGAGAGTTTTCAACCCCTTGACCGTTGATAGCTTGATACACCAACCTTAACAATAAATTGAACAGGCGATCAAACGGAGCGTGTGTGAAGCGATCGTCAGCGACGGGGCAGGAAGATTTCGGCAATCATACACCGCAGGCTTCCTCCGCCCTCGGCTTCAATTACAGCAAGCGGAACGTCCACTACAGGTATGAGTGAACTGATTCGGTCAAGTTGTGCGGGGCTAAGCGCGTTGCGTGCGGCGGAAGACATAAACAATAAGTTCCGTCCTTGCTTGTCGCATAATTCGATCATGTTACCGGCAAAGGCATTCATTTGCCCCTCGTCGATGGTCACCAGCGGCCTGCCGGTTTGGAGCAATGACTGCGTGACGCTTTTTCGCTCCGCTTCGTCCCGAATCGCCGACGCACAGAGTATATTCAGCGTGCTGCCCGCGGCGAGCATTACATTGGTATGGTACACCGGGAAATCGGCATGACCGACACGATGAAAAGCATGGAAAACCACCGGCGTATAATTCATTTCAGCGGCCCAGCGGAATGCGAGCTCCGCACTGCTCCTTTCAGAGACCGCCATATAGGCGATGCGGGTCGAACGGTCGAGTACAAGGCTACCGGTACCTTCGAGGTAGATGCCTTTAGATTCTTCCGGGCTTACATCGAGGATGCGCTGGACCTGAAATCCGTCTGACCGAAGGGCCTCGAGCACCTCGGGCCGTCGTTCCCTTCTGCGGTTAGGTGCATACATGGGATACAATACCGCTGTGCCGTCCTCGTGGGTGCTGAGCCAGTTATTGGGAAAAAGGCTGTCGGGTGTATCATGTTCGGCTTTATCGGCTACCACTACGGTGTGCACACCATGCCCCTGAAGGGCGCTCACCAGCCCGTTAAATTCAGCCAGCGCCGCCTCCTGAACCGGCTGCAACGCGGCGGGGCGCTGAAAACGGTTGTTTCCTGAGGTTTGCTCATTGTTGCGGAAACAAGCGGGTTGTACCAACAAAACGGAACGGGCGGGCCAGGCATTCATCGGGGGCTTATCAACAATGCAATGGTAACGATTTTCGCGCAGCGAAGCGGGCCAAGCGCAGCGGGCGGATTACTTTAGCCCTCAAGCCGTACGAATTTTGAAGATTGACTATATACCCTTCCTGCTCGGACTCACCCTGCTTGCCGGTTGTGATACACCCAGCAACACCGACAGGCGCTCCGGAACGATTCGCTATTCTGTTGAACTTCCTTTTGTCAAGGAGAACTTCCTCACCTATTTCTTTCCCAAAGAGATGGTGGTGGAATTTGATGGTCACAAGACACGCACAACCATCGAGACTTCCCAGGGTATTGGCCGGACAGAAATCATCTCTGACAACAAGGCCCGGTCAATCAAGTACTTGTTTAAGCACTTCGACAGCACCTACGTGATGATGATGGACAGTGCGCGTGTTGCCGCCATGGTACGCGATTTTCCTGTCGTGCGCCTCGAGGCGACGGATGAGACAGAAATGGTAGCAGGTTTTAACTGTAAAAGAACCATAGCGCATTTTGAAACCGACTCCCTGCCGGCGATTGAATTGTTGCACACCAGCGAGTTTGATCTCGGCACACCCAACTGGTACACCCAGTTCTTTGGCATTGACGAAGTGTTGATGGCATACGACATCGAGCAGTTTGGTATCCGCACCCGTATGCGCGCCACTTCTGTGGAATTTGCTCCTGTTCCGCCCGAAACTTTTGCTGGAAATTTCGCCGGCAAGACCGTCGATTGGCCAGAGATGAAAGTTCTCATTGACAACGCCATGCGCGTATACCGCGACACAGCCTCTCCCAACGGTCGTTAGAGGCAGAGGGCGCTCACCCATCGCCGCTATTTTTCGTAGACCCGCAACTGGTAGAAGGTATCGTAGTCGAGCAGGTTGGCCAGCCGCTTGTCATTGTAGTAAGCGTGCACCAGAAAACGGAAGTCCAGTGTATCTTTTGCGGTGAGGCAGTAGTACTTCATCTTTTCCTCAATGTGGTAGGTCCTGTTAGGGGCATCATATACAGCCGTGGGATACTGGTCACGGACCATTCCGCCCCAGTCTTCTGGTGTTCCGCGTCCGGCCTTGTCGAACTTGGGGTCAAAAACCACGTCGAGTTTAACCTTGGCCCTGAGCATCACTACATACGTGGAGTCGGTTTCCACGATGGGCGATATTTTGTCAACCTCATACCCTATCATGTTATTTCGGCAACCGAGTTTATAAAACTTGCCCATATACAACTCGAGCGAATCTTTATTGACACGGTCGAGCATAGGCTGGTAGAAATAGGAGACATGGGTTTTGAAATCCCCTGAATTCTGGGCCTCCAGGTGAGTGGTAAAGTTTTGGAGCAGGTTTTGGCGCATTTCCTCCGAAAGTTCCATGGCACCAGATGCGGTGATGGTTGCCGGCACGGGATTGGGAACGCCCGGCTGCGCAGGAGGTTGCTCACGGCCGGCAAGGTTGTTGGCCCCGGCCTGAGGCTTGTTTTCGGTTTTTGCTGACCGGTCGGCGCATTGACAGCCGGGTATGGTCAGCACCAGCGTCCAAAATAAAAGAATCGAAAGGTTTCTCATATAGTGTAAGACTGTCCCGCCATAGACAGGACCTCTTTCGCAAAAATAACGCGTTCTGCCTGTAACCTGCGCCGGCATGCCTGCGTAGAACTTTCGTTAAACTGAACAACGGGAGGCACAGCAATCAAGGCAGAGAACTTGCACGCTGTGCCTTTTCCTTTTGTGAATAGTGAGGTTTCACTGAAACTGCAGGGGCCGGTCATGCTACCGGCCCCACACCTATTCTCCACCCCGCCTGCCCTCACCGAACAACCACCGCGGGTCCGTTTCGGCTGATTAACCGCGTATGCGACAGATAAAGCACTGCAGCGGCGCACAGCAGGGCAGCCAACGCCAGCCAGGGTCCGTGACCGGAGCCGCCGGAATCCGTTATGGGAACAAAACCGATTTCCTGACGCCGTACCTCGCGGTATCCTTCCGGCTTTTTCTTCAATTGCTCCATATGCTGTCCCATGTAAGCAGGCCCTTGGGCGTCTGCCTTGCCCGTCAGTGCGTAGTACTCGTCAACCTCCTTCTTTTTCCGGTAATACAAACGCTCGAGGTAATCTTGCCCCTCCTGACAGGTAAAGTCACCGCTGGCCGGATGGGTGATGATGTATCGGCACTGAAAATTTTCTGTATTGGGCGTCACCTGAAACTGAAGGTCAGCCGGAAATCCTGTCCTGCCGTATCGCACATGCAGGCGGGTAAAAAAGATTGACGGGTTCTGGCTGTCACCATTAAGCCAGGAAAGACCGGCATCGACAAAATCCTGATTATAGGGAGGGTCACCAACGCAGGGATCACACTTCACCGGAGTAAATGGCGATACATTCCACGCGTATTCCAAAAACACCGCATTCCTTCCTTCCCGCTGGTAGGCCTTATTGAAAAGGTCGCGGTAAAACGGACCGAAATTTTCGCGCACATGAAGCGGAATATTGCGGTCGGTTGGCGCCTTAACTGTGCGGTAATTCGTGCACTCTATACGTCCTGTGCGCGTAAATCCGTAAACAATCAGGTCTTGCTCACCCTGGCTGTTGGCCATACCGAGACGGATGGGCAGCATGAATTTTTCATGATCAAAAGACAACTGGATGGGACGCAGGTAGTCGAATCCCGTACCTGACACAGTATCGAGGTTCACCTTGGCTACGAAAAATTTTGTGTTGCTCCTGATGTAAGGATCCAGCACCTGAGCCGCCGACTCGGGAATCTTATACCCATTCAGCAGCAGCCAATCTTTCAACCCCGTGCTTTCCGTCGCCGAAAGGACGAGGATGTCATATTCTCCGATGGTGTAACTGGCTTCAACCGTCACACCGAATTTAACGGCGTCTGATTCATCTACACCAGCGAACTCCATTGAGGTGGCCAACTCCATGTGCAGAGCGTAACTCCTCAGCTGTTGCGCCTGGCAGGGGTTTTCATCATAATATTCCACCAGCCGCGGAGCACTGTAGGCATCGAGGGCGTCAAAAACCCTCCGGTCAACCACCTTGATGTTTTCCTTCTTGATGACTACAGGGACCGGAATGACCATGGCAAAATCCCTTACAGGGCCCTGAAAATCGTTGCTCATGGTAATGACCGTGTGGATACCGTCGCGCACAAGGATGACTTCTGATTTATTGTTAAACAATTTGGCTTCGGCTTTGGCCACATAAAAGCCGCAAAAAGCGCTGGATTGCAGGGAAACTCCGAGCAACAGCAGGGTCGCCATGATGGCGATGCATGGATTTTTCATAGTGCTATGTATAACGGGATTAGTATGCGAGGAAAAAGCCGGTACCGGCGGGTGCAGGTTCTCAGGCCGGGGTATCCATTGAAAGCGGGCTGAGCGCACAAGCTTGTCGAGCAAGGGCACCAGCGGGGTAGCCACAAAGAGTACCCAGAAAGGCGCTGCATTGACAAAGTGGAAATTGCCCAGGTAAAAAGCCGCGAGCGCCACTGCCGCTGCCCAGGCCCTTCTGACCCATTTGTGGTCAGGCGATGTCATGGGATCTGTAATCATAAAGAAGCTAAACAGCCAGAGCGAACCGCTCGAGAGTTTGTGCAAGAGCACATCATGCCCCCAGCCGAGGTAGAGCACCGTGCGTGTGTATTCCAGCGCAGCCAGCGTGAGGATAAAGGCCAGTCCGGTGTCAAGCCGTTTCACACGGGCCAGCACGGCAAGTGCACCGGTACCGATAATGAAGGTCAGCAAGGCCCCACTTCCCCACTGGCCGGGTGAACTCCAGGCTTCGCCCGAGGCAATGATGATAACCACTATACCAAAATTGGCCGGATTCCACAGGTGCTTTCCGTTGTACCTGAATACGAACTTCTGCGAGATGGCGAGCACTGCCGCAAACAGAAACAACAACGGATGGTTGGCCTTCAGCAGCAAGGAAATACCGAGTGTGGTAATCAGGGCGCTCTTCAGCGCATGCGACGGCAATCCGGCAAAGGCAATTCCGCATGCCTGCATGGTCATCGTACCCGCAAGGGCGCAGGCGTATTTCCAGCCATCTGCATCCCAGCCCAATGCGGCAATGCCATAGCACAGGAAACTGACCTGCGAAACAATCTGAAAATGTCGGCCGTCGGAATTTAGCCAGGCAAAGGCCTCAACCATGGGCACAAGGAGCGGATGTCTGCGTGTCATAAGGATTGATTTTTTGTGCAGTACATACAACCTTCGGGAAGGTTCATGCCTTTTTATACAGCAAACAATTTTCCTGACCGCTCAACACGGTTGAACGCGGCATTAAGGCTGCGGGAGAATAACGCAGGAAAAAACTGACTACCCCGGCACCACTATACGAATGCTGCGGCTTCCGTCGCGGGCAACAGCCACATAGACACCGGGCGACCAGGAGGCAGTCGGCAAACGGGAATAACGCAGGTTATCATCCTGCCACACCTGCACACCGGCGGCGGTGTAGATAATCCAGTCTGATGCCTGTGCACCCCTGAAGTGTAAAAAACCATCAGACCAAAAAACCTCGGGTGCGTAAGGCGCGGCCTGCGGCACCGATACCACACCGGTTTTCACCGCGATGGCGTAGTCTCCGGGCAACACATGGTGCAGGTCAAAGCGACCGGTCCAGTTGGTGGTGCTGCCAATGGTATTCAGTTCGTAGGTCGGCCATTCGGTCCAGGCCTGCGGTCCGTTGCCATCAGACTCCCTTGGCCGGTAAAGCAAGACAAGCGCATCTTCATCAAGACCGAGTGCCTCGACCTCCGCGAAGAGCAGCGGATCAAAATCGTTGGCACCTCCGTTTCCGAAGTAACGCAGCGTCATATCGAGGTCATCACCAGCCTGCAGGTTACCATCTACACGCCACCAGCGGTCGGGCGAAATCAGGTAGTCGGTACCCGGAATGGCATGGGGAAAGTCGGCCTCACTGAGGTGGTTTTCGATGCGGACCCACACACTGTCTGACGCCAGGGTAAGCAATTCTGTCTGGGCTTCTGCGTAGTCGAAATCCCTTGACTCCGTCTCGGTAAATACGAATTCTTCGCCAAGCACCGCCTGTGAAATGGCGTTGTTGCGGTTGAGCACAGCAGTATATATGCCCAGCGACTCCGGTACATCTATGGTAGCGGTCCATTCGCTGCCGGCTACGATGAGGGTATCGTAGGATCCACCGGTACCCACGAGGCTGAGTTGGAGCGGCACATGGGTGTAGAGCGCATCGCTGTAGTGCCGGTGTTGTTCGACCGCCACGGTCACCTCCGTTGCCGAGGATACACACGCTGAAATGCGAAACTCCGGATAACCCGGAGCGAAAATCCAGTTGTCAAAAAACGCGTTAAGATCGGCGTCTGTGTAGTTCTGAAAATAATCCCTGAGCCCTGTGCTGTGGATGTCGGTCCAGGCGCTGTCACTGAGAAAGTCACGGCATGCCTCAAAGAAGGCTGCATCGCCCATATAGCCGCGCAGCGTGTGCACCATGTCTGCCCCCTTGTTGTAGACATGGCTCCCGTAGGTGGCCTCATGCGGCACAGGACTGACGGGGAACCGTTGTCCATCCTGCTGGTGCGCGCGCAGGATGACATCCTTGTGGTTTTCGAGGATGTATTCGATGTATGCTTCACCACCGTAGATATTTTCAAGGAAGAGGGCCTCACTGTAGCGTGCCCATCCTTCATTGAGCCACATCTCGCCTGCGTGGTGGCAGGTAACCAGGTCACCCCACCACATGTGCGCTACTTCATGCGCCCACAGGGTCTCCCAGGTATCAGTTCCGTCAATAGCAAAAAGCGGATAGGAAATGTTGGTCGCATGCTCCATCGCACCTCCGCCGAAGGGAACGCATACATAGCCCACCCTCGGAAAACGGTAGGGGCCATAGTCGGTTTCGTAGGCTTCGAGTGCGGGCACCAGATTAGCCATACTGAGTTTGGCATCGGTCGTGTCGGCTGCCTTCGCGGCAATCCAGATGGGTATGTCGGTTCCCTGAACGCTGGTAAACGCATCCTCTACGTGCACATAGTCTGCCACGGCAATGTTTGCCAGGTACGTCGGAATTTCCACATCGAGTATCCACTGTGTCAGGAGCGAATCAGTGCCGACCGCTTCCACCTCGGTACGCAGGCCATTGCAATAGGCCGTTTTGCCGCCGGAGGTCAGCACGTTAAATTCGTAGGTACTGCGTTCAACGAAATTGTCGAAGCAGGGAAACCAGGTCCTGCCGAAATTATGCGGATCCGCATCAAAGCCCACACCCATGTTGTAGGCATAACCCGAGGCGAAATAAAACCCGCCCCAGGTAGTGTCGCTCACGGGTGAACCGTGGTACCAAATCTGCACCTGATAGGATTCTCCTTCGTTCAGTGCCACCGGCAAGTCAATGGAAAGCAGCGATCCGCTATGGGTGAAGGAGAGCGGAACACCCCACGCATTGCTGACCGAATCTACCGTTAGTGCGAGCAGGTCGAGGTTGATTTGGTCTATACCATCCATTTTGGAAGACAAGTCCACCACACAATGCCCGGCTATCTGCTGGGATGCCATCATGGTCATGTCAAGGTTGATGGTGTACCGGATTACATCGAGCGTGTCGCTGCGGAGGTTTCCGGCATCTTCCATCATCGATTTGTTTGACGGACAGGCATGGGCGCGGCCACAGCGGTGCAGGTGCTGGGCGGGTGCCGCCAAAACCGTAAAAAGCAGCAGGAGTGGCAAGAGCATTTTCATAGTGTAAAGAAAGCACATTCTTTCGAAGGCTGGTACAGGCAATGCGCCCTGCAACCGCAAGCATGGTCCGTCTGTTTACCCGCACAGATAAACCAGGTCGCACGGAGGGCAATCGAGCGCCCTGCTGAGCGAGCCCTCGGATCTTTCGTAGCCGACAACGATAGACGCGCAATGCTGTATGATGAAGGCATCGCGGAGTGTGAGCCCCTGCCGGGTGTGCATTGAAATTTTCGGGTCAAACGGACTCACGACGAGCAGGCGGCCACGCCCGATTTCCTCCATCCATGCTCCGGGCAACGCCTCAGGTATGCCGCTCGCCAGTACGAGAATAACAGGCTGGATACCGGCAAGCAGCGCATCGAACACTACTTTTTCCGGCCCTCTGAGGTTGCCGCAGATGACCCCATGGCCCGCCTCGCCCTGGCTGAGGGCCCAGCGGCAGCACGTGCGCAGCACGGCGTGGTCCGAAGTGAAACTGGACAGGAATCCCACCACCGGAATTTTGAGCAGATAGGTATTTCCGACCGCATAGAGGCCGCTGCCGCATCGCTGCATAGCCGCAAGATGCCGAGGCGGAGCGAGACCCGGTGCGTTTCGGCTGCCGGATTTTCGCTATGGTCACACGTCATCGGGAATCCGGCACAGGTCGATGCGCCCTATCTGAGCTTCGGGAAAATGAGCCCTGCGGCTACTCCGCCGGTGACCGGTGCCAGCATATAGATCCAGAGGTGCTGCCACTGACCCGACACCAGGGCAGGTGCCAACGAGCGGGCGGGGTTCATGGATGCACCGCAAACCGGACCGGCGAATAGGGCACCGAGCAACACCACCGAACCGATGAGGGCAGCCACCTGGATGCGCGACGGGAGTTCTGAAGCAGCGAGGATGGTCATGACCAGAAAAAATGTAATCAACACCTCAAGCACAAAAGCCTGCAGTGCACTGCCTGATGGCACAGTGCTTCCCAGCATCGCATCTTCGGGAAAGAGGAGCGAAAGGGTAAGACTAGCAGCGATGGCCCCGGTCAACTGGGCCATGACATATGGCAACAGGTTTTTCAGACCGAAGCTGCCTGTCATCGCCAGCGTTATGGAAACGGCGGGATTGAGATGAGCGCCGGAAACGGGTGCGAAAAGCATCACCATAGCAGCAACGACAAGGCCAAAGACCACTGCGATACCAAGCGTACCGAGGGCACCCCCGGATGCCACGTCTACTGCAATGCTGCCCGTTCCGTAGAAGACAATACCAAAAGTACCCAGTGCTTCTGAAGCTAATTTTTTCATACGTGAGCGGCTATGAATTGGCGGCAATAGTCGCGCACAAGGTCGCGGGTGTACCGAAAGGCCTGCATGATTTCCTCTTCCGAGCCGGTCGCCCGGGCGGGATCGGGAAAGTCATGGTGAAACTTCGCAGCGCGTGAGGGCAGCACCGGACATCGTTCGCGGGCGCTGTCGCACACGGTGATGATGATGTCGAAGGGAATATGGCTATACGTATCGACATGGTTGGAGGTATGTCCCGAAATGTCTAATCCGTCTTCCTTCATCACAGCGATGGCCCGCGGGTTAACACCATGGGTCTCCACGCCGGCACTGAATACCTCGGCACGTCCGGCAGCAAAATGACGGAGATAACCTTCGGCCATTTGGCTACGGCAACTGTTGCCGGTACAAAGCACAAGAATCTTTTTCATAGTCAATTGCCACAATAAGGTCGGAGGCTCCAACCGGGTTTTTAGGCATGCTTCTGCCGCACCCTTTCTATGTGTTCTCCCGGTTGTTACCTGCTTATCGTATTTTTTTTCGTTTTACTGGTCCTATCCGTTTCCGTTTAACCTGCACCCGGCCGTGCCAGCTGGCTCAGCAACACTTCGCAGCTGCGCCCGGCTGCACTTCAAAAAAGGCCCGCGTCAGGGCAGAGGCCTTAGCCCATTCGGCCGCATCGATGCAATAGCATACGCTGGCACCTTCAATGTCTCCCCTGATAAGGCGCGCCTTCTTGAGTTCCCTGAGGTGCTGAGATACCGTGCTCTGTGAGAGCGGAAGTTCGTGCACAATATCACCGCAGATGCATGCCTGTCTTTTAATCAGTAGTTTAAGGATGGCTATGCGGGCAGGATGCGCCAGGGCCTTGGCATACCGTGCGATGCGGTTATCGATTGCGGAGAACGCTTCGGTTTTTGTAACGCCCATAGGATCTTATTCATCGCAATATTACGATAATTTTCTGTAGCTGCAATCCTGCTCTATTCAGAACGGGGCCAGGCTGCGTATGAGGTTGTTGACGCGACCTGTAAAACTTGATTAGCTGCCCGTGCAAGCGGCCACCGGATTAACGCTTATGCGGCAAGAATTTTCTTCGGGTGCTGCCTTTACTTGCCGATACATAAACAGATAACAAAAGATAAACTCTGAAACCCTCGTCTACTGATG
>DHLU01000175.1:17912-18548 GCA_002405435.1 Flavobacteriales bacterium UBA4660 | reverse complement strand
GTGTCTCTTCACCAGCACGATTGACTTCAGCAATGAGGCGTTGCAGGCGGCTGAAAGGGGATACAAGCGCATGGTGGCCGCCCGCGCGGTGCTCGACAAGGTGGTTGCTGCCGATGCCGGCGATGCCGACGTTGAGTCACTGCGCAACCAGTGCTTCGAGGCGATGAATGACGATTTCAACACGCCCATACTCATCAGTGTGCTGTTTGAGATGGTGCGAATCATTAACGCTGCGAAGGAGGGCCATGTCAGGCTTACGGGCTCAGACATTCAGTTGCTGCGCGAAACCTTTGACGGTTTCTTTCACGAGGTGATGGGACTTGCCCACGAAGCCCCCGAAAGCAGCGACCACCTTACCGCCTCACTGATGGAACTCATTCTCAGGCTGCGCTCTGAAGCAAAAGCTAAAAAGGACTTCTCTACGAGTGACCAGATTCGCGATGCGCTGTCAGCGGCGGGTGTTACGCTGAAAGACACACGCGAAGGCACTACGTGGTCTGCGGAATAGCCCGCTTAACTTCCTTTGACGGTATTGGGGGCCCCGATTGCCCATATTTGCATCATGCTAGCCAGGTTTACGCTGTTTTTACCGCTCGCAGCAATCTTGCTGCTGGCAGGATGTGTGGAGGATGCCCC
>DHLU01000175.1:13851-17766 GCA_002405435.1 Flavobacteriales bacterium UBA4660 | reverse complement strand
GCTGTGGAGGATGCCCCCGCGCCCCCCAAGTCACAACCCCGCAAACAAACCATTACGCCGCCCGTCTTTGTCGCCGACAGCGCCTATGCATTTATCAGCACCCAGGTGGCCTTCGGGCCGAGGGTGCCCAATTCGCCAGGTCATGCAGCCTGCGCGGATTGGCTCGCCGGAAAACTGAAATCGTACGGAGCAGCCGTTACCGTGCAGACCGCCGAGGTTACGGCCTTTGACGGCACCGTGCTCGGACTGCGCAACATCATCGGTGCATTTAATCCCACAGCCAAAAAACGCATCTTGCTGTGTGCACATTGGGACACGCGCCCTTTTGCCGACAAGGATTCACTGGAAAGCAACTGGAGAAAGCCCATAGACGGAGCCAATGACGGCGGAAGCGGCGTAGCCGTCTTGCTGGAAATCGCCCGAATGATACAGCAGCAACCGGTGGGCTACGGCATCGACATTATCTTTTTTGACGCCGAAGATTATGGGAAGCCGGAATTCATCAAACAGGAGAGTGAGGCAGACGTGCTTACCTGGTGTCTTGGTTCGCAGTACTGGACGCGCAACCCCCACGTGCCCGGCTACAGGGCCAAACATGGTATCCTGCTCGATATGGTAGGTGCCACCGATGCCACCTTTTATAAGGAAGGCTATTCGATGCAGTATGCAGAAGATATTACTACGCGCCTGTGGGCCACAGCCCAAAAGCTCGGGCACGGCAAATACTTTATCGATGACCGATGCCCACCCCTGATCGACGACCATTCGGTCATTAATGAAATTGCCGGTATTCCGACCGTTGATGTTATTCATTACAACAACGGGCCCCAGGTAATGGGATTCGGCTACTTCCACCATACCCACCGCGACAACATGAAGATCATCGACAAGGCCACGCTGAAGGCAGTCGGCGAATCCGTGGCATGGGTGGTTTACAACGATTGAGTCGTACTGCTGCCAGAGCAAAGGACCCGCAATGCTGTTTACTCAGCCGTGGTGAGTACCTTCCCGTTGTGGAGCTGAACGGTGCCGCTGAAAAACTCGGGCACAATACCTGACAAGCGTATTGTGTTGACCTGAATGGTGTAGTAGTAAACGCCGTCTGAACATAGTTCGCCGCTGGTTGAACTGGCCCCGTTCCAGTTGATTTCCGGGTCGGTGGTCTCAAAGACCAGTATGCCCCAGCGGTTGTGAATTTTGATGTCTATGTTTTCTATAAACCGGTAGTCCAACGGAGTGAAACGGTCATTGAATCCGTCGCCATTCGGTGTGATGATGTTGGGCAGGAAGTACAGCGGACAATTGTCGGCGCACAGGATATTGGAAAAGGCACTCTCATTCTGATAAAACTGACCGTCGGGCCAGAGGTTGAGCGAGTCAAGCGCCGTAACGGCAAAGCAACCTGCAATCGAGTTGAATTCGCCGTTTTCGTTAAACACGTAGCTGGTCTCGGTGACCAGATCAAAGGAGGCGAGAAGTTCAAGCGGCTCGCCTTCTACCGGTGCATAATAGAGGTTATAGCCGGTGATGTCGTCAGGGCAGAAGCCCCCTTCATTGATCCAGCTCAGCAGGTCGAACGCATCGTCGCAGTCGGGTGTTAGGGTGAGCACGGGCGGACACGGCGGGGTGCGGTCGTAAGGCGTTGTGCATACTTCCTGGCTGTGGTTAATCAACTGGTTGAGGTATGCTTCATCGGCGTTGTAGGTGCCGTGCACGACTGCCTTGTAGCAATATTCAGTGTTGTTGATCAAACCTGTGTCGGTAAAGCTGCCCGATAGTGTCGTGCCGATGGGCATGAATGCGCCGATTCCGCTGTCGAACCTGAAAATGTCGTAGGCCTGGTTGATCCAGGGTACTTGCTGGTTGAAGGTCAGCAAAACACTGTTGTCGTCAGGTGTAGCATTGAGAAATACCGACGAAGCCGGGGAAGAGGTGTTGGCACGCGTCAGCAGACCGGTGTTCTCATCGGTGAAGTAGAACTCCACGTGGTAGTTGTGCGGTACCTCTCGGGTGTTGATGTTTTGGTGAATAAAGGTGGTATCGGCCAGTGTGAAGATATCCGGGCCGGTAGCGCTGGAAAAAATGAGTTCAGCCGGCGCGGCAAATCCTTCCGCGTGGTAAAGCCGGTACTGATAGGGCCCGGGAAAGGTTTCCGTATCCAGTTCGGTGGGTGGCGACCAGTGCACGGTATCTGCGCCGCTGGTGAGGTCTGTCAGGCCAATGCTCACCTTGGTCATAATGGGCACTTCCTTAATGATTTCGGCGCAGAATTCCTCCGAGGCAAAACTCAAGGCACCATCGGGCCAGCAGGTCACCACCATATAACAATAATTGCCGCCATAGGCAATGCTGTTGTCGGTGTAAGTAGTCGTGTTTACCCCGCTTACCTCATCGAGAAAGACATAACCCGTATAGGCGGGCACACCCACCTCACAAGGGCCGGGCTCAAAACCGTAGAGGTTTTGCCTGCGGTAAATCTTGTAGCGCACCTGTTGCGCTTCAAAAGGATTGAAGATACCGGCGCACGGAGATGGATCCCATGTCAGCACAATGGAGTTGCCAGTGGGATCTGCTGCTGGATTTTGCACTTCCGGGGCCAATACCGTAATCAGCACCGATTCGACGTCGGTGAGCGAAACCGCCACATTGTCGTCGGTGGCTTCAAAGGTCACCAGGTAGGGGTTTAGCCTTACCTCTTCGCATTCAGGATTCCAGTTGAAGACACCTGTGATGGTATTGAATGTGGCCTGATGCACTGTGCTTACCAGCGGAAGTCCGTAGGCCATAAAGTCGATGGGGTTGCCATTAGGGTCACTGGCATTCACGTCGATAAATACGTTGTTACCCGCCTTCACGCAGAGGTCGGCAATGGGATTGATCACCGGTGGCTGGTTGTCGCACAACTGCACGGTAATCTGCATGTCGCGCACTACGGAGCCGACAAAAATCCCGTCGCGGAATTCTTCAATCAGTATGGCGATATTGAATTCGCCGATGACCGTGGGAACTTCCCACGTCACGTCGCCCGTAACCGGGTCTATCTCAAAAATATCGGCAGCGGGGGTATAATCGTCCGGAAATGCATAGCCGTTGACAGTTTCGCAGCCCGCTCCCATGCAGGGAATCAGACTGTAGACCAGTTGGTCGCCATCGGGATCGCTCGCCGCCGGGTTGTGTATCCACGGCTGCAGGTAACAGGCCATTTCCTTCGGCGGGTTAAGCAACTGAACACTGTTGTTGTGGCCGGTCTGTGGATTGATGACCAGCACCGACATGATGCAGAAGACTTCGTCCACCGACGATCCGTCGTCTATATTCAACACGCCGCTGTTGCGGTTTGGATCTTCAACCACGATATTGAATATGCCCGGTCCGCTGTAGGTGTGCGTGCCCGTGTACTTGTTGATCTGGGCATCCATGCCAGCCTGGGGATCTATCAGGTCGCGCTGAATGCTGTCTACCTGGTTGACAGTGCTCTCATCGCCAAACCGTATGTAGAGCCATTCGCGGTCTGCGATGGCGCTTGATTTGGTGCACGTAGTAATGGTAAACTCGTAAGTAAATCCCGATAAATGGCGGTAAGTGATTTCACCCGCCCTGTTGTGGGTGGCTCCTGCCTGGACACCTGCAAGCATCAGCAGGGCAATCAAAAGCATCCGGTGCGGGTTGGGTATAGGCATTCCGAGACGAAAATACGACCTAATCTGCCTGGGTAAACCGCACCTTATCATGGGCGGTTTGAACGCTGAACAGGCGGTTATATTGCCACGGGGAATCATCATACTGCGGGCATTCAACTTTTCTTACCGCAAGTGGAAAACAGGGGTTAACGCGGCGTGTTCAGTCAGAATTCCGCCGGGGTATCGGGCATGGGGAATGCTTAGTTTTGCCTCCAAAGCCCTCACGCCATGCAAA
>DHLU01000175.1:12737-13731 GCA_002405435.1 Flavobacteriales bacterium UBA4660 | reverse complement strand
CTTTGCCTCCAAAGCCCACACGCCATGCAAATTGAACTAAAAAAGACCACCGACGCCTCACTGTCTGAAGTAGTGCTATTTATAGCAGACAACGTCAGGAGATTGCGCGGAGTGTCGGAAGAAGAGCAGGCCTTCATTGCGGATGAAATCAAGGCCGAAAGATTGACGGTGCGCTTTCAGCAACCAGGACGGATACGGATCTACCATGCCCTTACGTCGCGCAAGGCAGAGCCCGCAGCACTCGAAAAACTGCGCGCGCTGGGCAATAGCCTCCAGGCTGAGGTCAACCGTATTGGCAAGCCGGCTTTTCAGGTGGTCAATGAAAGCGGCAATCCGGCTTTTTCCCTCGCGGTGGCGGAAGGCGCCATACTGGGCAACTACCAGTTTCTCAAATACCTTAAAGACAAGGATAAGCGTAAAAACTCGATGCAGGCCCTGCGGCTGGTAGACCCGGGTGTAAACCCTAAAATGGCTGGCGAACTCAGGCAGGTATGCGAAGCCACCCTGCTGGCGCGCACGCTAGTTAACGAGCCGCTCTCATACCTCACGGCTGTGCAGTTTTCGAGGGAAATGGCCCTGGCCGGAAAAGCCTATGGTTTTGATGTCAAGGTGCTGCACAAGAAGGAAATCGAGCAACTGGGTATGGGCGGGCTGCTCGGCGTAAACCGAGGCAGCATAGACCCACCTACTTTCACCATAATGGAATATAAGCCGCGCGGCGCCAAAAACAAAAAGCCACTGGTACTGGTCGGAAAAGGCGTCGTGTTTGATACGGGAGGTCTCTCGCTGAAGCCCACTCCGGGGTCTATGGACGAGATGAAGTGCGATATGAGCGGAGCAGCGGCCGTGGTCGGCACACTGAGTGCGCTTGCGGCCAACAAGGTGCCTGTTCACACGATCGGCCTGGTGCCCGCCACCGATAACCGGCCGGGAATGAATGCCTATGTGCCCCAGGACATCCTGCACATGATGGACGGCACCACGGTGGAGGTGC
>DHLU01000175.1:10207-12611 GCA_002405435.1 Flavobacteriales bacterium UBA4660 | reverse complement strand
GAGGTGCTCAACACCGATGCCGAGGGAAGGTTGCTGCTGGCCGATGCGCTGCACTACGCCAAGCGCTTCTCCCCCGACCTGGTCATAGACCTGGCTACGCTCACCGGCGCAGCCGTGCGTGCCGTGGGTGCTTATGCTTCTGCCATGATGGGCACAGCCCCCCAGGCGGTGATGAACGGCCTGCATGAAGCGGGTATGTCGGTCTATGAACGCACCGTTCAGTTTCCCATGTGGGATGAATACGGCGACGAGATGAAAAGTGATATTGCCGACCTGAAAAACCTCGGAGGTGCTAATGCCGGTCAGATAACTGCGGCCAAATTTCTGCAGCACTTTACCGATTATCCCTGGATTCACCTCGACATTGCCGGACCCTCCTGGCTCAATGCGCCTTCGGCATACAGGACCAAGGGAGGAACTGGTGTGGGGGTGCGCCTGCTGTACCATTTTATCACCCGGCATTATGGTGCGATAACCCAAACCAAACGCCCCGCACGGCGCTGATAAACCCTGATAACACATGTCTGAACAACGAATAAAGGTTGCCATCACCTGCGGAGATCCCAACGGTGTGGGTCCGGAAACCATCATCAAGGTGCTGCATGATCCGCGTATGGTGGAATCTATCACCCCGCTCATCTATGCCCATCCCGAGGTCATTAAAGCCTACAAAAAGGTGCTTGGCCCGCAGGAGGAGTTTCATTTTATTACGATAAACTCCGCAGCCGAAGCCGTGCACCGCAAGGTAAACCTGGTCAATGTCTGGAAAGATGCCAAGATCTCTGTGGAGCCCGGAAAGGCTACGCGCGAGGCCGGTGCCTTCGCATTCAAATGCCTGGAGGCGGCAGTTACTGATATCGCCAGCAATAAGGTGGATGTGCTGGTAACTGCGCCCATTAACAAGGATACTATCCAGTCAAAGGAATTCAGCTTTGCCGGCCACACGGAATACCTGGCCAAGGTGGCGGGTACAGATGAGGTACTTATGTTTCTCGTCAGTGAACGCTTGCGGGTGGGTGTGGTGACCGGTCATGTTCCGCTGAAGGACGTGGCACAGCACATCAGCCGCGAGAAAATCATGGCCAAGTTGAAGCTGATGCGCGAAAGCCTCATCAGGGATTTTGGCGTCACCACGCCGCGCATTGCGGTGCTCGGTCTCAATCCGCATGCAGGAGATAACGGGGTTATCGGCAGTGAGGAAAAGGAAATAATTCTTCCAGCCGTGCGCGAAGCGGTCGACGCCGGCTGGCATGTCTTTGGCCCGTACGGTGCCGATGGATTCTTCGGTTCCGGCAACTTTGCCAGGTTCGACGCCGTCCTGGCCATGTACCACGATCAGGGCCTCAGTCCTTTCAAGACACTGGCTTTCGACAGCGGTGTGAACTATACGGCAGGCCTGCCGATCGTGCGCACTTCACCCGATCACGGCACTGCCTATGACCTCGCCGGCAAGGGTGAGGCTTCTGAATCTTCCCTGCGCGCTGCCATTTTCGCGGCTTGCGACATATACAGGCGCAGGAAGGAATACCGCGATATATCGGCAAATCCACTGCAGAAATATGAGCTGAAAGACAGCCGGGACGACGTCAAAGAATAAACGCAAGGCTTCCCGGAACCGTTTCATCCGCCGGGCCTAGCCTCAAGCCGATCGGGGGTATTTTATTTTTCTGATCTCCGGGTTGGACGGCAGATACCAGACTTCCACGCGGGTGCCCGCAGGAAACAAGGGCCTGCCCTCTGAACGCTCTTCGGCACGGAAAACCTTGCGCTCGCCAGATGCGGTGGTAAATTCAATCATGGGATAAAAAAACTCCTGTCCCTTCATGCGGGCCGACATCCAGTTGACAATAGTGCCTTCGGCCATTTTCTTCGAAAACGGAAAAAGCAGGTCATGCCGGAACTTCCACCAGATGGCTGTCGCTAACACAACCACGACGAGGGCAACCGCGAGGTTTCGGGGAAGCAGTTCAGAGAGAAGAATGAAGGGTATCACAGCGTAAAATTACCTAAAATGCGCCTCACCAGACGCCGGCGATGCACCCGCTTTCGGCTGATTTCACATTAGGTTCATAATCGGGCCCGCCGGGGTGGCGTATTTTTGCCCCGATTACGAGAACCAATCTACCGATATGAAAAAAATAAGTATACTCCTGTTGATGGTGTCGGCGTTCCATACGGTCCGGGCACAGGGCTGCGGCGATCTGTTTATAAGCGAATACGTCGAAGGCTGGTCAAACAACAAGGCCCTGGAAATCTACAATCCAACGGATGCCCCACTCAATGCGTCCGCTTATGGAATCGTTCGCTTTCAGAACGGGAGTACCAATTTCGGCGAAATCAGCTACCTCACCGGCGTCACAGTTCCAGCGCACGACGTGGTGGTTGTGGTGCTCGAAAAACTCGA
>DHLU01000175.1:392-10039 GCA_002405435.1 Flavobacteriales bacterium UBA4660 | reverse complement strand
TTGGGACGAATTGCAGGAGGTCGCCGATGTGTATCTGAATCCCAATTATGACGATGGTATCTGGCCCATGTATTTTAACGGAAACGACGCCGTGGCCCTGCTCAAAAATGAGGGCGAAACCCTTGTAGATCTTTTTGGTCGTATTGGTGAGGGATCAGATTTTCCCGGCTGGGGCCCCTATACGGATGACCTGGGTGCGCAGTTCTACATTTCCGAAAACCACACCCTCGTGCGCAAGTCTTCGGTGTTAGCGGGTGTAACGTCCAATCCCACTTCTTTCAATATTACAGCCGAATGGGATTCGCTTCCCGCCAATACCTTCACCGAACTCGGCTTCCACAATTGTCTTTGTTTTACCGGGGTGGAAGAACGCGCAGAGGCTGGCAATGCGGTGCGTGTGTATCCCAACCCCGTCAGTGGTGACAATGTTAGCATCGTCAGCCGCGACCTGATAGACCGCATGCGGGTATCAGATCCCACGGGGAAAGTGGTCTTCACGGCTGACGGCGTTGCAGACTTTATGTTCAGACTTGACGTTTCCGGCTGGATCGCAGGGGCGTACTACCTCGAAGTAATCCTGCAGGACGGACAGATTCACCGGCACGCATTCATCCGCTGACCCCATTCGCCATGCCAATGCGCCTCGCAGGGTTTGTGCTGCTGCTTTGCACGCAGTTGCCTGCGTTGGCCCAGACCGGCAGGGTGTCTGGCATCATAGTCGATGACTTTTCAGGTGAGCCGGTGGCTTATGCCGCGGTAACCTGGGCGGAAGGCAAAGGCGTATTTACCGCAGACGACGGCTCCTATGCAGTGGATCTGCCTTTCGGCGGCTACACGTTTACAATATCCTGTGCCGGATACAAGTTGCAGGAGACAGTCATCGAAGTGAACCGGGAGTCGGTCA
The DNA here is from genome assembly GCA_002405435.1 of Flavobacteriales bacterium UBA4660. Classification (GTDB taxonomy): domain Bacteria; phylum Bacteroidota; class Bacteroidia; order Flavobacteriales_D; family Sanyastnellaceae; genus UBA4660. The sequence goes on along the minus strand of DHLU01000175.1, from coordinate 9,135 downwards.
GGCAGAATTTTCGGCTCGTTTCAATCGATTTTGGAGAAGTCATAGTCACCGGAGATATTGCCGTGGGACGCGAAACGCCCGTTGCCTTCTCCAATATCCCGCTCAAACGGTTTGAGGAAGAACTCGCATCGAGGGATGTGGCGGCCATTGTGAATACCACGCCCGGCGCTTATGCCACGCAGCAGGGTGGTGGAGACGGCGATGCCCGGGTTACCATTCGCGGGTTTTCGCAAAACAACGTGGCGGTTATGCTCGATGGCGTCCCCGTCAACGATATGGAAAACGGAGCGGTCTATTGGAGCAATTGGTTTGGGCTCGACGTGGTCATGCAGACCACGCAGGTGCAGCGCGGGCTCGGTGCCTCAAAACTCGCTATTCCTGCCATCGGGGGAACCATCAACCTCATCACGCGAGGCATCGAACAGAAAAAAATGGTCAGGCTGAAGCAGGAAGTCGGCGACAACGGTTTTATGCGGACATCGCTGGCTCTTTCTACCGGCAAAACACCCGGAGGTTGGGGTTTTACCGCCGCCGGTTCGTTCAAACGGGGTGATGGTTGGGTTACCGGCACTTTCACAGAAGGTTTTTTCTGGTACGGAAAAATCGAGAAGATTCTCGACAAACACACCATCAGCCTCTCGGGATTTGGTGCACCCCAGTCGCACGGCCAGCGTTTACTGCCGCAGCCGGTGGCCATGTTCAGTCACGCAAGGGCACGCCAACTGGGCATTGATGAGCAACTCATCGGCGAGACACCTGAATACGGCATGCGCTACAACCCGCACACAGGTAACCTCACCACCTACCGGTTTGACGGAGAAAACCGCGACAACCTCAATACATCTCTCTTTAACGAACGGGTGAATTATTACCATAAGCCGCAGTTTACCCTCAAGGATGTGTGGCGCATGAGCGATGATGACTTCATCACCTCCATCGCATACCTTTCGGTCGGTAATGGCGGCGGCACAAGGCTCAACCAGGTACCCGGACCCAACGATTACCTCGACGATGGCTCCCTCGATATTCAGTCTGATTACGATAAAAACACCGGCTATGATTTTTACCTGGATCCTCCGCCTTTTGTCACACAGGACCCGTCTATTATACCGTCTATTTCTGCTACTGAGCACAATGCAGTGGAGAACTACGTAAAAAGCGCCATGAACAACCACACGTGGTATGGCCTGCTTTCTACCTGGAACCACACCATCAGTGACAGGCTCAACCTGGCAACAGGCGTCGATCTTCGCAGGTACAGGGGTGAGCACTACATGCAGGTGTACGACCTTCTCGGCGCTGATTACGTAGCCGTGCGCAACGACGGAGATTTTAACCCCAACCGCAACCAGGTGGTCATGCGCGAAGGCGATAAGATCGATTACCACAACGATGCCCTTATTCAATGGGGCGGTGCTTTCGGCCAGCTCGAATACAAGACGGAAAAATGGTCGGGGTTTGTAAGCACATCACTGGCACGTACCGGGTACAAGCGCATTGACTACTTCCTGCCCCGTCAGCTTGATCTCGGCGATACCACTCTCTATCTTGGGTACAGACTGCCTGAAAACACGCCGATCAATGAAGTGGTTGCCCTGGTCAGTGACACAGCCGTCTACAACGGAAATGTGTATACGGCAGCTTCACCCGGACTTGAATACCAGCAATCAGATTGGGTGTGGCGAAACGGTTTTACTGTCAAGGCCGGGGTAAACTACAATGTCACCGATTTCTACAATGTCTTTATGAATATCGGTTACCTCGATAAGGCACCGCTTTTTTCTCAGGTGTTTAACTTTAACAATGAGTTGTTTCAGCGCATCGTCAATGAGCGGATTACAGGAATTGAAGGCGGCGTTTCATACCGCAGGGAGTCTTTCGCCTGGAACCTCAACACCTATTATACTACCTGGGACAATAAGCCCTACAACGGATTTTCTATCATTGATGACAATACCCAGGAGCCGGTCAGTGTGAATGTGCAGGGCATGAAGGCCAGGCACATGGGAGTGGAGTGGGATGGTGCATGGGCCGTCAACCGCAACCTGACACTGGAGGCCATTGTATCATGGGGCGACTGGATTTGGAACTCGAGAGATACGGTCAGGATATTCTATGACGACGGCACGCCCGTTATAGACAACCAGAACAACGGTGACCCCAGTGATGATACCGTGGCATCGGTGGATTTTGATGCCCGAGGCGTCCATGTGGGTAATGCGGCCCAGACCCAGCTGGGTGCCATGATTCTCTACGCGTTGCACGGTGCCTACCTCAGGGTCCGCTATACATGGTTTGACAGGCTCTGGGCTGAATTCAATCCCTTTTTTCTCCGCGACCAAAACGCCGGACGGGATTCATGGCGCGTGCCCGGCTATGGCCTGGCCGAGCTGCACGGCGGCTATGGCTGGAAAACCAAAAAGCTTTCATTCGATATCCGCGGAAGTGTTACCAACCTGCTGAATGCCATGTTTATCTCAGATGCCAACAACAACGGCAACGATGGCATCTATGCCCTGCCCATTACCGATGAGTACCGCGGTTTTGACGCCGGCAGTGCCAGCGTATTTTTTGGCCAGGGCCGACGCTTCAACATCTCATTTACCCTCACCTATTGACAACCCTCAATTTCATCAACATGAAAAACATCGCTCTCTTTCTGGTCATGATTACCAGTGGTTCTTTGCTCTCGCAGTCTGATATTCTCGACGCGCGCACCAACTTCGATATCGGCGACGAGGTCACCGTAACGGGTATCTGCGTTAACGGCGCTGAACTCGGATCGCCCATCCGGTACATCCAGGACGCCTCCGCCGGCATCGCCATATTTCCGGGTGGTGGCGGGTGGGGTGGATTTGACGTGCCCGAGCGCGGCGATGAAATCACAGTCACCGGCATCATAAGTGAATTCAACGGCTTGCTGGAGGTAGGTCCCGACCTGTCTTCCGTCACTATTAACTCATCGGGAAACCCGCTGCCAGCCCCCTCACTTATTACACCGGCAACCCTCGGTGAGGATGACGAGGCAGTGCTGCTGCAAATTGAGCAGGTTAGTTTCGACCTCGGTGGCAGCGTGATTACCGGCAACACCACCTACGATTTCACTTCCGGTGGGCAAAACGGTACCATCTACGTCCGTAACGGCAGCGCATTGGTGGGGGAAACACTTCCGGCGGCACAAATCACACTGGTGGGCATTGGTTCGCAGTTTGACAACTCACCGCCTTACACCAGCGGTTACCAGGTGTTGCCACGCGATGAGATGGATTTCGTTCAGTCGTCTTCCATCAATATCATCGGCCAGGTGCAGCAGGGTTCTATCGAATACAACAGCATTGCGCTCTCCTGGGCTACCGATAGCCCCGGAACAACCACCGTCAATTGGGGCACTTCGCCTGCCCTCGGAACCCTGATAGAAAACGGTGGCTCAACTACCACCCATCAGGCAACGATCAGCGGCCTCAACCCGGGTTCAATCTATTGGGCTCAGGTGAGTTCTTCCAATGGCACCGATGATACGTTCAGCATTCCGCTTCCCTATGCTACCCGCAGCGAAAGTTCAGGTACCATCACAGTGTACTTCACCCAGGAAGTTGACAATGGCTATGCTTCGATCGAGAATGCCATCGCGCTGAATGACGCCATGGACGATACCCTCGTAGCCTATATCAACCGCGCTGCCCATACCATTGATATGGCGATGTACAACTTCGGTGATCCGGCCATTGCCGGTGCACTGAACAACGCCTACCTTGATGGGGTGCAGGTGAGGTACCTCGGAGAGGGTTCCAATACCAATGCAGCAGTTGACAACCTCAACCCGGGTATTCCGGTATTGATGCGCGAAGACAATGTGGGCAGCGGAAACCACAACAAATTTTTGGTCATTGATGCCGATTACCCTGAACGCGCTACGGTTATAACCGGATCGATGAATTTTATTGACCAGGATGAGTTCTCTGATTACAATAATGTCATCATTTTCCAAGACCAGAGTATGGCCCGCGGATACCGCCTTGAATTTGAGGAAATGTGGGGAGGAAGCGGTCCGGAGCCTGATGAAAACAATGCAAAATTCGGTGCTGAAAAGACGATTAATACCCCGAGAAAATACCGGTGTGGAGATACACCGGTGGAAGTGTACTTCTCGCCGTCTGCCAATACCAACCAGGCGATACTCAGCACGATGGCCACCACTGACACCGATCTGGAATATGCCATTTTTTCCTTCACCAGGGAAGACATTGCCGACATGATTATTGACCAGGATGACCTCTTCCTAACGGCCGTGCGGGGTATCATGGAAAACACATCTGACCCCTCGTCTGAATACCAGTACCTGCTCGATAACGGGATGGATATATTCTCCCATGAGCAGGTGCCCGGGCTCATTCACCATAAGTATTGCATCGTGGATGCCACCAATCCGGACAGCGATCCTACTGTACTCACCGGATCGCACAACTGGAGCAACAGCGCCAATACTATTAATGATGAAAATACGGTCGTGGTGCACGACGCACGGGTGGCCAACCTCTATTTCCAGGAATTTATGGCCCGCTGGCTGCAGGTCGGTGTCGCGGAGAATAAGGAGGTAGATGCCCTGAAAGCCTGGCCAAATCCGGCGCGTGAGACCCTGATAATAGGTTGCGGACAGCAGCACGTAGGCGCGTCGCTGGTCATCACAGATATGCAGGGCAGGGAAGTGCTCAGGAGAACCGTAACGGCAGAGAAGGAGGTGTTGAACACGGATATGCTCTCGCCGGGTATGTATCAGGTGACCCTGCAATCAGCTACCGCCCGCGCTTCCGCCAGGGTAGTAGTCACCCGCTGATTGCGGCACCCATGCAGCGGGCAGGACTTACTTCCTAATGACGGCAAAAGACTTGTCCAGCCACTGTTTGCCGGGCTCGTCTGAAGTCACGCCATTCCGGTAGGTGATCCGCAGGGTGTACCTGGCCTCATAACAAGCGGTTTCGCTGCTGTTGTCTCCCGCAATGCGCGCTGACAGGGTGGCGATGGTATTGGTTACCGTGCGCACGGAATCAAGAAACAGGATGCGGTTGGCCTTTTCCCGCTTCTTTTCTTCTTCCGGTGTAGCAGACGCGTATTTGTCTCCGGCTGACTTGAGCATGGCCTCTTCATCCTCCCATTGCTGAATCATCTGGTCTCTGATGTTGATGGCTTTCTGGAACTGAATCAGCTTCTGGTTGGCTATGTCGAGTTGCACACTGTCGAGTGCCTGCTGGGTAGCTGGCCGGAGCCGCAGGTTGTTTATCGTGTAGCTGTTTCCGGTCTGGTTGGCGCGCTGTTGGTAATAGGCCTGCAGTCCGGCCAGGGCCTGTTGCTCCTCAGAAGAAAGCGTGGGTTGTGCTGCGGTGACGGGTTGTCCGACGGCACCCGCATCCGTTGCATCCGAACACGCAACACCCAGCGCTACGAGACAGGGTGCACAGTACAGGAAGAAGGTTTTCATGTGACAAACCTACACCGGGAAAACCGGATGGCGGCATTTCGAAGCGGCAATTTACCATCCATCCTTCCCGTTTGCCACCCCCAATGATTTACAGCTGCCGTGTTGCCGTAGCGCGTAATATTGACACACCAAATACTGACCTATGTTTCGCGGATTTGCTCTGTTGTTTTTACTGGCGGCCCTTCAAGCCCCGGCCCAGGAATACTGGAGCCTGCAACGCTGTGTGGACGTGGCCTATCAGAACAATATCTCCATACGCCAGACAGCGCTGGGCAACGAGGTGGCCGGCGTAAACCGCCAGGCGGCTTGGTGGAATATGATGCCCAGTCTCAATGGTTCGGCCACGCACGGCTATAACTGGGGCCAGACCATCGACCGGTTTACCAACCAGTTTGCCACCGAACGTATAAGAAGCAACAGCTTTGGAATTCAGACCGGATTGGTGCTTTTTAACGGCTTTCAACTCAGAAACGCTTACAGCCAGACTGAAATCGAGCTAGAGCGCGCAGAAGCTGACCTGCTTAAGGTTAAAAATGATATCGCCCTCAATGTGGTTATGGCCTACCTAAACGTGCTGCTTACCAAAGAATTTACCGAAGTAGCCCGCCGTACACGGGAGGCAACGGCATCGCAGCAGGAAAGAATCAGCAAGCTGTTTCTGGCCGGAGCACTGGCAGAGGGAAACCTCGATGAAATCAATGCGCGACTCGCTTCCGATGAGGCCAACCTGGTCGCTGCCAGGGGCAATGTGGATCTGGCCATGCTTTCGCTGGTGCAGTTGCTGGTGCTGACGCCCGAACAGGCGGCCAGTTTTGACGTGAAAGCACCGGCCCTCACCGACATCGCGTCGATGCAACTTCCTTCAAGTGCCCAGGCAGCCCTCGAATATGCACTCAGCGCCTTTCCCGAAATCAAGCGGGCAGATGCCGCTGTGCGGAGCGCAGAACTCGGAGTGGCAATCGCCCGGGGCGCTCAGTACCCCACCCTGTCGGCCAGCTTTGCCTACGGAACCGGTTACAGCGGTGCCGCCCAGCAGCCCGTGGGTGAATTGCAGCTCAGCGAGCCTTTTCCCATTGGTTATACCCAGGATGATCTCACACCCGTCCTGAGCCAGCAATTTATGTACACCGACTATGAGACCATCCCCTTCAACCGCCAGGTAGAAAACAACGTAAACCAGTCGCTGTTCTTTTCACTGCAGGTTCCCTTGTTTAATGGTCTTTCAACCCATGCCAATATTCAGCGGTCAAAAATCAATGCCCTGAATGCCGGTTATCAGGCCGATCAGGTGCGGCAGCAACTGACCCAGACCATCGAGCGGGCCTATGCAGATGCCCTGGCGGCACGTTCCGTCTATGAAGCCAACGAGGCATCCGTCACTTCCGCCCGCCGCGCCTTCGATTATTCCGAAGCACGCTTTGAGGCAGGAGCCATCCATATTGCCGAATACAACGATGCACGGGCAAGGCTCGACATCGCACTGGCCAACAGCGTGCGCGCGCGGTATGACTTCGTGTTTAAGGCCAAGGTGCTGGATTTTTATCAAGGAAAAGTAATAACGCTCAACTGATATGAAACGTTTCTGGAAAATCGTCATCGTACTCACCGTGCTCATTATCGTACTGGCCATAGTCGGTCGCTCTTGCGGCGGCAACCGCGATAAGACGGAGGTATATACTGAAGAGGTCACTGCACGCAACATTACCGAAACGGTATCGGCCAGCGGAAAAATTCAACCTGAAACCGAGGTCAAAATTCAATCCGAAGTGAGTGGGCAGATCATTGAGCTGCCCGTGAAGGAAGGAGATCATGTGGAAAAAGGACAGCTGCTTGTCCGTATCAATCCGGATCTCTACAACTCGGCACTCAACAGGTCTGAGGCTGCCCTCAACGGAGCGAAGAGTTCATTGTCGAGCGCACGTGCACGGCTTGTGCAGGCAGAAGCGCAGTTTAAAAACGCCGACCTGGCCTGGCAGCGTGCCACCAAACTCAAAAAGGAAGGAGCCATCAGTGACGCGGAGTACGAGACCACCACCGGAACCTGGGAAACGAGCAAGGCAGAAGTGACTGCCGCCAGGGAAAGCATCAGTGCAGCCGAATTCAATATCGCCAGCGCGGAAGCCACGCGCAACGAGGCAGCCGACAACCTGCGCCGCACTACCATCACAGCACCGATGGGCGGTATCGTTACCGCACTGGCCAAGGAGACCGGTGAAAGTGTGCTGGGAAACAGCATGATGTCGGGCGATGTCATAATGCGCATCTCTGCCCTCAATTCTATGGAGGTAAATGTGGAGGTGAATGAGAGTGATATTGTCCGGGTTTCGCTAGGCGATACAGCCATGGTCGAGGTTGATGCCTACCTGGAAGAAAAGTTTAAGGGCATCGTCACGGAAATCGGAAATACGGCGCTCAACCAGATGGGCGCAATGACAACAGACCAGGTAACCAATTTCAGCGTCAAGGTGCGTATTCTACCCGAATCCTACGCCCACCTCGCAGCAGACACTGCGTCCACAATCAGTCCGTTCCGCCCGGGCATGAGTGCTGCGGTTGACATTCAGACGGACCGCGTAACAAATGTGCTAAGCATTCCCATTAAGGCGGTAACCTCCCGCGAGGATACCACCGGTACCCGCCTGATGGACCGTATTAAAAACAAAGGCGCAGCCGATGCGGGCAAACGCGAAAAGCCCGAAGAACCTTTTACCTGTGTTTTTGTGGTCAACGAAGCAAAACAGGAAGCTGTGCTCAGGGTGGTAAAGACCGGTATTCAGGATGATGAGTTTATTCAGGTTCGCGAAGGACTGGCGGCAGGAGAACAAGTGGTTATAGGCCCCTACGATGAGGTAGCGCGTAAACTCGACCCGGGAGATCACGTGACCATCATCACCGAAGAGGAGGCCGAAGAAGAAACAACCAATGGTGATAAGGAATAGTACATGCCCGTAATCCTGTGCATTGAGAGTGCCACCCGCAACTGTTCGGTTGCCCTTGTCGATGATGGAAAGGTATTGGCCCTGTGCGAAGAAGCTTCCGAAAACTATGTGCATGCCGAGCGGCTTCATCCGTTTATACAGCAGGCCATGGCGACAACAGGCCTGGGCTTTGATGCGCTTGAAGCCGTGGCGGTAGGGGCTGGACCGGGTTCCTACACAGGGCTCCGCATCGGAGTGGCGGCAGCAAAAGGACTCTGTCTCGCGCGCAACATTCCCCTCATCGCCGTCAACACGCTTCATACCCTGGCGGGTATGGTCCGGTCATCAG
>DHLU01000175.1:0-253 GCA_002405435.1 Flavobacteriales bacterium UBA4660 | reverse complement strand
GCCGTCAACACGCTTCATACCCAGGCGGGTATGGTCCGGTCATCAGAAGATACGCTCGTGATTCCCATGATCGACGCCGGCAGAATGGAGGTGTATACTGCGGGCTATGACCACAGGGGTAATGAAATCAGACCCGTAAGTGCCGTGGTACCCGATGACGGATTTTTTGCTGAGGAGGGATTTGCACGTGTCTTGCTCTGCGGAGACGGTGCCGCCAAATTCAGTGCGGTATTGCCCCAACATGCCGAGCGCG
>DHLU01000208.1:4501-16258 GCA_002405435.1 Flavobacteriales bacterium UBA4660 | reverse complement strand
CAACTGCCTTCTAAGCAGTCGGTCACAGGTTCGATTCCTGTCGGGGTCACCCAATTGGCAGGTACTTGCTTTGCGCCATGCGCGGCACCTTATCTCTGCACGCTTGCCTTTGCCTTATCGTTCAACAGCTGGAGCAGTCTCCCGGTCATCTCGTTATAATAGCGCTTGGTGCGGTAGGCAGCCACCCATTCCAGCCCGCGTATGGCATTGGAAAGAAAGACTTCATCGGCACTGAGCAGGTTTTGTGGGTTGAGGGTGCATTCGTACACCTTGATCTTGTTGTCCAGCGCAAGGTTGATGATGTTCATGCGCATAGTACCTCCGGTGCAGCCCTCTGTCAGAGAAGGGGTATACAGCACCCCGTTGGATACGATAAACAGGTTGCTCGCCGTGGCCTCAATCACTGCGTTGCGTTGGTTCTGAATAAGCACATCGTCAAGCCCTTTTTCCTGCGCATACAGACTGGCCATGACATACAACTGGGTATTGAGCGTCTTGTAGATCGACAGGCGGTGAATGTCCTTTCTGAATTCAGGATAGATATCAATTGTCTTTCCCGATGGGTTAATCGCAAAATCGCTATCCGGAAAGGTATCGCTTTCGATATAATACCCCAAGGTATTGTCGCGGGGCTGGTAAAAACCCAGCGCCTTGCGGTAAAAAGTAATGCGCACCCTGCCGCCCTGGAGCACCTGGTTGCGCCGCACCAGTCCGGTTACCTGCTGCTGCAAGACGTCTTTCGTCAGCGTTTCCGGCCAGTCAATCTTCAATGCCCGCGCGGTGTCGCAGATTCGCGACCAGTGGGTGTCGAAAAACAGGGGGGTTCCGTGATAGACCCGTATGGATTCAAAAAAACCATCACCGAACCGGAATGCCCTGTTTTCACGCGTGATATACGCCTGGTTCTCGTTGATGTACTCTCCCCTGTGGAATACGTAGTTCACGGGTGCGCCGATTGAAGGTGCTAATCTAAGCGGTTCACCACCTCGAGCAATGAGCCGTTGGTGTCAATCAGAATCCCAGGCACACCGGCAGCTTGGGCCGCATCCAGGTCGCGCTGTTTGTCGCCTACCATCAGGCTGCGCGCAGGGTCAATGCGGTACCTGGCCAGCGCACGCTCAATCATCAGCCTTTCCGGCTTGCGCGAAAGGGAGTTTCCGTGGTCGGGATGGTGGGGAGAAAAATAGAAAGCCGTAATCGCAAACCCCATGGACAGGCAGCATTCGAGCAGGTAGTGGTGCATGCGCCTGACTTCGGATTCCGTATAGAGCCCGCGTGCTATCCCGCCCTGGTTGGTGATGACCACCAGCAGGTACCCCTTGTCGGCAGCGAGTTTCAGCGCCTCCAGCACACCCGGTAGCACCGTGAAGGTGTCGAGTGAAGAAGTGTAGGCGCCGGGGTCGTGGTTGATTACGCCGTCGCGGTCGAGAAACAGGGCCTTGTGCTTCATGAAATGGGCCAGCCATTGGGTACCGGCCGGTCGGGACAAAGTAACACCACCTCTCCGGAATCTCCTGTGGCGCCCAGCACGAGGCATTCGCTCACAAAACGGCCTATCTGGCGCGGTGGGAAATTAACAACAGCCACCACCTGACGGCCCAAGAGTGCATCCGGCGCGTAGTGGAAGGTAAGCTGGGCACTGCTCCGCAGAATACCCGCAGACCCGAAGTCAATGCGCAGCTTGATGGCCGGCTTGCGCGCCTCCGGATAGGGCTCTGCCTCGATGATGGTTCCCACGCGGATGTCCACGTCGAAAAAATGGTCTGGGTTGGTCCTTTCTTTCAATTCCATATCGGGTGTGTTGGTCGCCCGCAATATCCGGAATCACCCGGCGGTAGCGGGTTCCTGTGGAAAAATATGACCCAAGGGCAACTTGGCCGCCCGGGTCAGCGTGTAATCTTGCGCCTGAAAGCAACTTAATCGCCTAATCTTATGTCTTTAAAAGACTAATACCATCCTGCCATGAGAAGTTTTTTCCTTAGCATACTGACCCTGTTCGCCTGCCCGGATTTCCTGCTGGCTCACAAGCCGTTGAAATTGGAATTCATCCGCAACGAGGGTCAATGGGAAGACGCGGTATGGTTCAAAGCGCCGATGGGCAATGGTGCCGTGTTTTTTGAATCCGGTGGAATCACTTACAATTTCTTTCACCCGGAAGACTGGAAAACAACCCACGATTTCTCCCAATTAAGCCCCCAGCAGCAACGTGCTTTTTCCATGCGCGGTCATGCCTGGCGGGTGAAGTTTCAGGGAGCGCTCATTCCCCAGGTGCAGGGTGCAGAAGCCCAGGGGCACTACTATAACTTCAGAATCGGCAATGACCCTTCACGGTGGGCCTCACGTGTGGGCGTGTTTCACGCGGTGGAATACACCAACCTGTACGACCGGGTTGATATGCGCGCCTACGACAGCCAGTCAGCCAGTTTCAAGTATGATTTTATTGTACACCCCGGCGGAAATCCGGCGGCCATCAGCCTGTCTTACCAGGGCTTGGACGGACTGCACCTCTCCAATGGTGATCTGGTGCTCGCTACTTCGGTGGGCGAATTCATCGAGCAAAAACCATTCGCCTATCAGGTGGTGAATGGAAAACTCGCCGAAGTTCCGTGCCGCTATGTGCTTAGCGGTCAGGTCATTCGTTTTGAATTCCCCGAAGGCTACGACACAGCGCTGGACCTGGTGATTGACCCAACCCTCATCGCCGCTACGCTTTCCGGCAGCACCAGCACCAACTACGGCCATACGGCCACTTACGACATCGCCGGAAACATCTATACAGGTTGCATCTCCTTTGGCGTAGGCTATCCCACCACTGACGGTGCCTATCAGGACGACTTCAGCGGCGGCGGATGGGGCGTAGACATGGCATTCAGCAAATTGTCGTCCGATGGGGCTGAACTCTATTGGGCCTCTTACCTCGGAGGTACGGGCTCCGACTATCCCCATAGCATGTTCGCCAATGACTTCGGCGAACTCTACATCCTGGGCTCCACGGACAGCGCAGATATACCCGTCAGTTCCAATGCCTACCAGGACGCGAACCAAGGCAGCGTGGATATCGTCTTGGCCCATTTTTTTGAGGATGGCACAGACGTATTCGGATGCACGTATATCGGCGGCTCAACGGATGACGGCCGCAACGTGGCTTCAGTCAACTACGGTGACCAGTACCGTGGGGAAATCATTCTCGACAACAGCGGCAATCCCATGGTAGCCTCTTTTTCAACCTCGACCGACTTTCCGGTTACCGCCGGTGCTTACCAGTCAACCAACAACGGTGGTCAGGATGCGGTCATTTTCCGGTTTAACCAGGACCTGTCAAACCTGATGGCTTCCAGCTATATCGGCAGTGATAGTGATGACTCCGGATTCGCCCTCCGGCAAAACGCCCTGGGCGATGTCTACCTCGCCGGTATGGCAGGTGACGCCAATTTCCCGGTTACTCCGGGTGCATACCAAACGTTTTTCCTCGGTGATACCGAAGCATGGGGTGTCGAGATGGATGGCTTCGTGAGCAAGTTCAATGCATCCTTCACTTCGCTCCTGAAATCTACCTATTTCGCCACCGACAAGCAAGACGAGGTTTTCTTCCTTGACCTTGACAACAACGATGATGTTTACATCTACGGCCAGGGTGGCTCCGATATTCCCATCGTGGGTGATGTGTACAGCAATCCGGGCAGTCTTCAGTTTGTCTCCAAACTCGACGCCGACCTCGAAAACCTCGTGCTTTCAACCCAAATCGGCACCGGCGGCGGCACAGGATGGTTTGACCTCGTTCCCATTGCCTTTTTGGTCGACCACTGCAACAATGTCTATATCTCCGGCCACGGCTGCTATGGCAACGTTCCCATTACAGCCGATGCCCTCTATGATGTAGGCGGCGGAGGTTTTTACCTGGCCGTGTTGACCGAAGACATGGCTGACCTCGAATACGGCACCATGTACACATCGGGGCACGTGGATGGCGGTACCAGCCGCTTCGACAAAAACGGAACTGTCTACCAGGGCGTCTGCTCAGGCGGCGATTTCGCCACTACGCCCGGGGCTTGGGCCACCGACCAGATTGGCGGCTGGGACAGCGGTGTGTTTAAAATTGACTTCGATGTATCAGGTGTCAACAGCGCCATCACCGGCAGCGATGTCTCCGGATGTGCCCCCTTTGAAGTCGAATTCTCCAACTACAGCACCGGGGATACTTTCTTCTGGGATTTCGGTGACGGCAATACCAGCACCGAATACGAACCCCAGCACGTTTACCTCGAGCCCGGGGCCTACCAGGTCAGTCTTATCGCCACCGATTCACTGAGCTGCAACATCGCAGATACCTCATTCTTTGACATCAGCATCAGCACACCCCTCGATTACCTGCCCGATTTTACCTACACCACCAATTGCGCCACGCTGGGCATTGAATGCACCAATACCACTGGATACGATTTCCTTGATTTCATCTGGGACATGGGCGATGGTACCATCATTGAATCCATGGATGCGGAACACTTCTATGATCAGACCGGCACGTACTCCGTTTCTCTCACTGCCATTGACAACGGCTGTAATTCTGACTCTACGGTTACCGTGGAAATCACCATCTTTGATGAGGTGGTTGCCATTATCGGCAATGCCGACATAGAGGGATGTGCGCCCTTCAACGCGGTCTTTGAAAACAACAGCAGCGGTGTGACCTTCAGCTGGGACTTCGGCGACGGATCACCACTGCAGGACGGGGCCACGGTGAGCCATGTCTATGAAGAGCCCGGTCTATATGATGTAATTCTCTACGCGGTGGGCAACAGCGACTGTCCGGGCGCAGATACCGCCTATTCACAGGTCGAAGTGGTCGAACCCCTGCAGCTGGAAGCCCTCTTTACGCTAAACCAGGTAGGTGCCTGCGAAGCCATGACCATCGAAGCCATAAACCAAAGTGAGGGCGAAGGCCTCAGCTACTTCTGGAACTTCGGCGACGGATCCTTTTCGGAAGAAGAGAATCCGGTGCATTTCTACGGCAATCCGGGCAGCTACACGGTCACCCTCACCATTTCTCAGGATGTCTGCTCCAACGACGACAGCTATGACCAGCCCGTCGTGGTTATAGACCAGCTTGACCTTGAGCTCGCCCCCGACATCCCCATCTGCTATTACGAAGATACTATCGTCATCCAGGCCGCTGAATTCGGTCCCGACGTCGAGTACAGCTGGAGCACCGGTGCTACTACCTCATCCATCACAGTCGATGAACCCGGATCCTATACCGTGGAGGTAGGATGGAACCAATGCATCGCCTACGATACGGTAACTGTTTTTGAAATGCCCCAGTCGTTCGTGGAATACTCGGTTGAGTTTTGTGAAGGGACCAACGCGCTGCTCACCGTGCCTTACGAAGGAAGCACAAGCTACACCTGGTGCAACGGAGAAACCGGTATCGATATCTCGGTAGGGGAAGGCGGCGAATATTGCTACTTCTACGTAGACTCTGTCGGTTGCCTGCAGGAAGGGGTTGTGCGTGCCATCATGAACGACTACCAGGCCACCCTTTATGTGCCCAATGCCTTCACCCCCAACAGCGACGGCATCAATGATGTGTTCAGGGCGGAAGGGGTAGAGGTATCCGAATTCGAAATGAGAATCTTCAACCGCTGGGGAGACCTGATTTTCGAAACCACCGATTTCGGTCAACCCTGGGATGGAAGTTACCGCGGAAAGGAACACTACGTCCCAGACGGTGTATATCCGTACATCATCCGTTTCAAAGGACCCTGTGCGGCCGAGCGGGTGGAAGTGCAGGGCATGGTTGTCATTATCCGCTGACCGGGATTCAGGAAAGGCATCTGATTAGCCTTGCGGCAACGAATTCGTTATGAACAATAAAAAATGAAAACATTAGCATTAGCACCTTTAATTATGATGTGTGTTAGTACAAATGCACAAACAGTGAGTGATTATGATGGAAATATTTATCCTGTAATCACTATTGGTAATCAAAAATGGATGGCAAGCAATTTACGAACCACCCATTTCAACGATGGAAGTCCGATTACTAACGCTGGATATAACAATTGGTATTTTGACCCTTTGTCAGAACCGCGATATTGTGAGACAATTATCCCACCAAACACTTCTGATACTGCTGTCTTAGGCTATTGGTACAACTATCCAGCCGCAGGCGACACAAGAAATATTTGCCCGCTAGGTTGGCATGTAGCAACAGATGCAGACTGGTATCAAATGGTACATTATTTAGACCCAAACTCCGATACATCTTCCATATCCACGCTTGAAAGTGCTATTGCAGGTGGTATGTTGAAGGATACCCTTATGTGGGTCTCTCCTAATATTGGAGCAACCAATTCTACAGGATTTTCAGCAATTGCAGTAAGCTCTATTAATGGTAGTATTATGTGGCCTGCAGGTCATGTATGTTGTCAGGGTTTGAATGCCTCCTTTTGGTGTGGTGGCCCCGCATGGTATCCGGGCCTGATTTGTTACGATCGAAGCTTGGATTATATGCAAGCAAATATTACTCGAAACACAGATAACTATTCAAACGGCAAATCGATTCGTTGTGTCTGTGATACCCTTGCTGTCACATCTATTGAAGAAAATAATTATCAAATAAAAATTCAAGCTTTCCCAAATCCAGCTAATGACAGAATTAATATTACTACAGAGTACAAAACACTAGGGAAAATCCTAATCTATAATTCTGTTGGAATTATCGTTTACACAGCAAACTCAAATGATAACAACAAATTGATAAATGTATCTCATTTGACTAACGGGATTTATTTAGTTGCGTTACCCGATTTAAATAAAACATTTAGGATAATGATAAAGCATTAATTTACTGTTCATAACAGGCGTTTGGCTCAATGGCGGGTGACGTGGTTAATTGAACATTCTACCTCGCATCAACTTTTGTGGTATATTGACAGTTTTGTGCTCCGAAATCCGCCACTGCGCCAAGCGCCAAAATGTTGTGCGTCCTTCCGCTCCTTGCGCTAAGTTTGACGGCATCGATGAGTGCGCCCGATTTTTCCGAATTCCCGCATCCTGACTATGAACAATGGTTGCGAAACGCTTCACGCGAACTGGCTTCGGGGACCTGGTCAGACTGGCAGTGGAAAAACGAAAACGGATTCGAGGTGGATCCCTATCCGCCTGCTGTGCAGGCCATTCCGGCAGCATCGGTGCGACGGGCTACCAATGAGCCCTGCAGCCTCCGTCATGTTATCAGTGAAACTGAGCCGGCAGAAGCCAACCGTCACGCGAAAGCATTGCTCGCCACAGGTGCCGATGCGCTGACCTTCACGGCACCATTCACCTCCGAATCAGCATTTGAAACCGCGGTGGCGGGTATCCAACTCGAGATTCTCGATGTGGTTTTTACCGCTGGGCCTGATGCCGTGCAAAACCTCCGGTGGATCCTCAACTGGTGCCAGTCGCACCATGTAGACAGCAAGTCGCTCAGGGGCGGACTTGCAGCCAACCCCTCCGGAGATGAAACCTTTGCGGAACTGCTGCGTCTGTGCGCAACACATTTTTCCCTATTCAGAATCTGGGATGTGTCGTCCGTCGACGTACACGAAGCCGGCGGCAATGCCGTACAGGAACTTGTCAGCGCGCTGGCCCTTGGCAGCGACTTCCTCCACCGCGCAGATGAAGCCGGTTTTGGGGTAGATGCGGCCGCAGCCATGCTGCAATTCCGCTTCGGCATCAGTTCCAGCGACTTCGAACAGATGGCTAAGCTGCGGACCTTCCGTTTCCTCTGGTCGCAGGTGGCCGCTGCATTCATTCCCTCACACGACTGTTCCTATTTCACGAGTGTTCACGCCGAGACTTCGGCACGGCAGCAGGCCGCCGAAGATCCGCACAACAACCTGCTGCGGGCTACTACCCAGGCCATGAGTGCCATCATCGGTGGTGCAGACAGCATTTACATCCGCCCATTTGACGCCGCCACGGGCACACCCTCCCGGAATGCCGAACGCCTGGCATCCAATATGTACCACTTGCTGATGACCGAAGCACAGATGAATGCCGCCGACCCTGCGGCCGGAGCCATCTATATCGAACAACTGTGTGCCCGGCTGGCCGATGAGGCCTGGACGGCATTTCTGGCCGTGGAAGCCGACGGCGGCTATGAACAGGCCAAGGAACGGCTGCAGCGCGAAATCGCTGAAGCCGGCGCGAAAAAACAGCAGGCAGAAAGATCAGGCGAGAAGGTGATTATCGGAGTGAATAAATACCGCCAAAGCTGACCACATGGGCGCGAGAAAAAACTTTGCTCCGCTGGAGCTCTCAGAGGTACTGAACCGCAATTTCAGCGATGCCTCAGGCACGGCGCCGTTTACGGGCGGGCCCTATGCCACCATGTATGTGCAGAGACCCTGGACCATACGCCAGTATGCCGGTTTCAGTACCGCACGCGAAAGCAACGCCTTTTACCTGCGCAACCTCGCTGCAGGGCAAAAAGGACTTAGTGTCGCATTTGACCTCGCCACGCACCGCGGTTACGACAGCGATCACCCGAGGGTAGAAGGCGACGTCGGCAAAGCAGGCGTGGCCATCGACTCGGTCCTCGACATGAATATCCTCTTTGATGGTATTCCGCTCGACCAGATGAGCGTGAGCATGACGATGAACGGAGCTGTCATTCCGGTGCTGGCCTTCTACATCGTTGCGGCAGAGGAACAGGGCGTTTCACCCGACAAACTCCAGGGCACGATCCAAAACGATATCCTCAAGGAGTTTATGGTCCGCAATACCTACATCTATCCGCCGGCACCCAGCATGCGTATTGTAGGGGATATCATCCGCTATACTTCACGGAACATGCCCAAATTCAATCCGGGTTCCATCAGCGGCTACCATATGCAGGAGGCGGGCGCTACCGCGGAAATCGAACTGGCCTATACACTCGCCAACGGACTTGAATATGTGCGGGCAGGTATTGCAGCAGGTCTCAACGTAGACGCTTTCGCTCCGCGCCTCTCTTTCTTCTGGGGTATCGGCATGAACCACTTTGAAGAAATTGCCAAAATGCGCGCGGGCAGAAAACTCTGGGCCAAGTTGCTGCGCGGATTCAATCCCGGTAAGGAAAAGAGTATGGCCCTTCGCGCCCATTGCCAGACCAGCGGATGGAGCCTGACCCGGCAAGACCCGTTCAATAACGTCGCGCGCACCTGTGTGGAGGCACTCGCGGCTGCGCTCGGCGGCACCCAGTCGCTGCACACCAATTCCTTCGACGAGGCGCTGGCGCTTCCAACGGATTTCAGTGCGCGTATCGCTCGCAACACGCAACTTTATCTGCAGGAAGAAACAGATATATGCAAGGCTATTGACCCGTGGGCAGGCTCTGCCGTCGTTGAGGCCATGACAGACCAACTCGCTGAAAAAGCCTGGTCGCTCATCAGAGAAGTAGAAGATCTCGGTGGTATGACACGCGCCATTGAGGCCGGATTGCCCAAACTGCGTATTGAAGAGGCGGCGGCAAGAAGACAGGCACGCATCGACAACGCTGCCGAGCGCATTGTTGGCGTCAATTATTTTACCCACGATGGCGACGAGCAGTCCCTCGACCTGCTCGAGGTAGATAACCGCGAAGTCATCCGCGAACAGGTAGCACGCCTGGGAGATCTGAAGCGAACACGCGACAACGCGCAGGTCAGTCGCTGTCTGGAAGCCATCGCCGCGGCCGCATCAGACCACACAGACAACCTGTTGGAACGGGCCGTCGAGGCCGCACGCCACCGTGCCACACTCGGCGAGATATCCATGGCCATGGAGAGCGTCTATGGCCGATATGCCGCACAGCCTAAAACAGTCAGCGGCATTTACCTTAGCGAAGCCATGCACGACAAGGATTTTGAACAGGCCAGGGCCCTCGTGCTTCAGTTTGCCGAAATTGACGGCAGGCGACCGAGGATTCTTGTAGCCAAAATGGGGCAAGACGGCCACGACCGCGGTGCCCGCGTAATAGCCACCTCCTTTGCCGACCTGGGCTTCGATGTGGATCTCGGCCCCTTGTTCCAGACGCCGGCAGAAGTGGCACGGCAGGCCGTCGACAACGATGTGCACGTGGTGGGGGCGTCTTCATTGGCGGCGGGGCACAAAACCCTTGTGCCGCAACTGATCGAAGAATTGAAAAAACTCGGCCGTACGGATATTCTGGTGGTGGCGGGCGGGGTTATTCCCGAACGCGACTACGACTTTTTATATGATGCCGGTTGCGTGGGAATTTTTGGCCCCGGAACCCGAATTCCCGAAGCCGCCAGCGGCATACTGAACGTGCTCATCAGGGGGCGTCAGCGATAAACCTGATCCCGCGCAGCCATTCTTCTGTGCGCATGCGCTTCTTTCCTTCTGCCTGCAGTTCATGCACTTCATAATATCCGTCTGTGCAAAAAAACCGGAGGTACTGCCTGCCATCAGATTCAAAAGAGCCGGCACCGGACGTTGGCGTATCAGGCACCGGATGTCCGCGAAAAATTTAAAGCACTTTTCCCTGAAAGACACACCAGGCAGCCGGAAGGGGAGAAAGCCCCCTTACAAAATCATGGACCACCTTCACCGGCTGGTTCCAGTCGATCTGGCAAGTATCGCGGTGAAGCTTGGGGGCTTCTTTCAGGGATTCACCCTGTGCACGCGTGCTTTGGTCAACGGGCGAAACCCTGCCTTGCGCAAGGTCTTCAACCGTATCCGCCAGCAACTCGGCGCCCAGTACCATCAACCGGCTATAAACACTGCCGGTATCCTCGTCCTCACCGATGCTCAGGCTGCGCTGGCCGATGATTTTGCCGGTGTCTATCTGC
Source organism: Flavobacteriales bacterium UBA4660 (assembly GCA_002405435.1). Taxonomy (GTDB): domain Bacteria; phylum Bacteroidota; class Bacteroidia; order Flavobacteriales_D; family Sanyastnellaceae; genus UBA4660. The sequence continues at coordinate 5,444 of DHLU01000208.1, read as the reverse complement.
TCTTCGATAAAAAAAGTGGTTACACCGGTTGTCTTTTCCCCGTTCATCACGGCATGGTGAATGGGGGCAGCCCCGCGGTACTGCGGGAGCAGTGAACCGTGCACGTTGATGGTTCCCAAACGGGGCATCGTCCACACTTCACGGGGCAGCATGCGAAAGGCAACCACCACAAACAGGTCGGCCCCATAGCTGCCCAACGCATGAAGGAAGTCATGGTTTTTCAATTTATCCGGCTGAAGAAGCGGCAAACCATGCGCAAGGGCGCAGGTTTTTACAGGACTGAACCGCACTTGCTGGCCTCTTCCGGCCGGCTTGTCTGGCGCCGTAACCACGGCCACCACACGATGACGTCCGCTAAGCATGCGCTCAAGGGAGGCCACCGCAAAGTCCGGAGTGCCCATAAAAACAATTTTCAGCGGTGGTGCGGCATTCATAAAAGACAGATAGAAGAAATTACGCTTTCAGTCGCGGTCATACTCATAGTCAATGTCTTCAAGACCCTGGTTACGCCTCCATATTTTGAAGTCGGCAAAGCGCTCCTTTACAAAGATCAGAAACTCATATTGCGAACAGTGCTTCATAAAGTCTTCGCTGACATTGATGTAATCTACAAAGGCGTCAAAGTCATCAGCACTCAGGTGAATGATCTCCCAGTCTACATAAATCCTGAACAGTTCCTTTAACAGCGCCCGCTTGCGGTCTGCATTCTCAAATTCAGCCACCAAACGCCGCGAACACTCGGTGCGTGACCACTGCTGGTAGAGAAAGGTGATCGGACTCTGTGCCGCGTCTATTCCGCTCAGCATGTAATCGTTTTTGTCGTACCCGAGTTTGTCTATGTCCTCTTTGATCTTGGCAAGGTCACGCGGCGCAAATACTTCTACCTCAGGCAGACGTACATATTTCTTGTCGAGGTAGAGAAATACCTCGTAAGTCGCTTTCG
>DHLU01000208.1:0-4373 GCA_002405435.1 Flavobacteriales bacterium UBA4660 | reverse complement strand
AATACCTCGTAAGTCGCTTTCGGGATCGAATCAGCAAAAGACACGTAACGCGGTGAATAACCGAGCGCACCGAACATCAGGGTTTCGTCGCGGCCGCAATCCACGGAAAAACTGCCGTCCGGATTGCCAAACGCCCCCTGCCCTGAAGACTTGCTGATGATGTACACATTCGGAATCCCGTTCTCATATTCATCCAGAATCCGCCCGTCCACACGGATCTGCTGGCCTTGCGCACACAGGGCGTAAACCGCTGCCGCAAGCAACAAGCTTATTCTGATGAAAATGGAAGTCGTTCTGATCATACAGGTCCGAAGACGGCGCAAGATGCATCGCTTCCGCTCAAGTACCTTGCCGAAACAAGAATTTAGCCGTACGTGGGGGGCATACAACTGATTTGCGACTTCTTTCCACACACCCGTATGCCTTGAGATAGACAACCCCGCAGATCCTTATGCTGCCTTTGCAGAAAGGCGGCCAGGGCCGGGCCACGGAGAAAATTGAGCCCTGTCGCCTGCAGCGCGTTGTGTCACTTCGATAGGCCAGCGCCCGGCGACAACGTAACCAGCAACGGACTGTCAGCCATAGCGCCAGGTGCAATCATAAGTTCATCCAGGGGAATCTCCGCGTCATAACGCTCTTCGAGGGTCTCCTGCACCACCGGATGGCTGAGGTCGAAAGCACTAAGGGGTTGGGGTTTGCCCACCGCAAGTCCGGTGCACGACAGGTACAGCTTATACACCAGTTCGCTGCAGTAGAGGCGTTCGTCGCTCCATCCAAATTCCATATCATAGTACTTGCCTTCATTGGCCGCGCCGAAGGCATTCATGCAACGCAAGGCTTCAGGAGTGAGCACGGAAGTATCCTTCAGACGCTTTACCAACACTTTCCCCTGGCTGCGCTCCATAAATTCTTCAACCGGAGTGAATGATACCGGATGAATGGCTTCCAGTACCATCCACTGGCCTTCGTGTTTCAATACAACGCCCACATGGGTCCACGGACTGTGGGTGGCACGCTGAATCGCTTCGCATTGTGGCGAGATTGACTGCTGAAATACTATGTCTCCGGCCTGCCACGCATAGGCCGTGAGGGCGGGATGAAATGCGGGTAGATGCCGCCACGCCGCTGCGGCAATAGACGAGGTTATGACCGCCAACCCTAAGAAGATGCTGAATTTTCTCATAGGCCAACAACGAAAGACAAAAGCAGATATTGCCAGCGCCGCTTTGCACACTACCACAAACCGCGAGGCTCAGGCACATCGGTCAGCGCGGCAACCTCGCCAGCCGCAAGTTTGTAATGGGCCACAAGTCCGATCATAGCCGCATTGTCGGTGCAGTAGGCGAAGGGTGGAATAAATGCACGCAAGCCCTGTCGGGTGCAGCGTTCAGAAAAGTCACGGCGCAGCGCACTGTTGGCACTCACACCCCCGGCCAGTGCAAGGTCGCGCAAATCCAGCTGCGCCGCGCATGCGAAGGTTTTATCGAGCAGGTAGTCGACCACCGTCTGCTGGTAGGAGGCGCATAGGTCGCGCACCAGTTGCGGGGGATCACTGCGGTCAAAGTCAGTCAATACCCTGCGAAGGGCTTCATCGTCTCTCAGGAGGTAAAGCAGTGAGGTCTTCAGACCGCTGAAACTGAAATCAAAGCCGGGCACACGCGGATGCGGGAAATGAAAGCGCCGGGCATCGCCGTCTTGCGCCCAACGGTCTATCAGGGGGCCTCCCGGGTAGTCAAACCCGAGCAACTTGGCAGCCTTGTCAAAGGCCTCTCCGGCGGCATCGTCGATGGTCTGGCCAGCGATGGTAAGGTCTGACGGCGCCCGCACATGCACCAGCTGAGTGTGCCCGCCGCTGACCGTGAGGCATAGAAACGGATAGGAGGGAACCTCACGGGGTTGGCCATCTTCAATAAAGAGGGCAAGCGCATGCGCCTGCATGTGGTGCACTGCTATCAGCGGAACTCCGAGCGCCATAGCCATAGACTTGGCAAAACTGGTACCCACATGAAGACTGCCCATCAATCCGGGTCCGCGCGTAAAGGCGATGGCGTCGAGCTGACGGGGAGTGAGCCCCGCTTCAGCCAGGGCCTGGTGCACAACAGGCACAATATGAGACTGGTGTGCACGGCTCGCCAATTCGGGTACCACACCCCCGTATTTTTCATGGACCTTTTGGGTGGCGATAACATTCGACAGCACCCGGCGACCGCAAAGCACTGCGGCACCGGTTTCGTCACAACTCGATTCAATGGCAAGGATGAAACGTTCACTCATGGCATCACAACAGACTACCTCAACACCGTGATATTTCCTTTCTCAAAATAGGTGGCCCCACCCAGACAAGTCGCGTCGAGATAATACACAAACACATCCGGATCCACAGCCCGGTCCCTGAAATAACCATCCCAGCCCACCGACTGGTCCGTCGTTTCAAAGACCTTTTCACCCCAGCGGTTGTACACGACAAAATACAGGTCTGTCAGGTTATTGCCGCGAACAAAAAGAAACTCATTGCGCGCTTCTCGGTTAGGCGTAAAGGCATTAGGGACTTAGATGGAAGGCGGACCACAGACAAAGTCAAGGACCCGCACAATGGCGGTATCGCTGATGCTGCACTCACCATCGGAAATGACCACCGTGTACACGGTCGTCTCCAGTGGCGTAGCCGTGGGCGACTGGCTCTGTGCATTTAAAAGGGTTGCGGCCGGACTCCATTGGTAGCTATACCCACCCGGAGTTACAAACAGGGTGGTGCTCTGACCCTGCACAATCCACTCCGGATTGGCGGAAGCATCAATAAACTGGTTAGTGAGGTCTGACACAGTCACCGTAACAGAATCGGTCGCCGTGCAGTCATAAGGCGTCTCACTAAAAACAAAAAATTCGGTCGTTTCCGTGACTACCACGCTGGCAACCGGACTGTCTTGTCCTGACACTACCAGCGATTCCGGTGTCCAGTGGTAAACGAACAGGGGATTGGGATCCTGTATGGACAATAAGACAGTATCCCCTTCACAGGCGGTAAAGTCGCCCTGAATGTTGGTTTGAAAAGAAACCAGGTTGACCGACACCTCATCTGTAACCGTGCAGCCATCAAGGCTGGCGCGGAAATAGAAAACAGCCGGGGCATCTATCGACACGGTGATATCGGTATCATCAGGTCCGTCGTTGAGCAGGTTGCTGAAGTCGGGCTGGTCACTCCACGACACGCCCACCGCATCATCACTCACCGCAGCAGCGAGGGTCAGCGTTGCGTTGTCACACAGGGTAGTGTCTGACGGAATGAGATACGTAAAACTCACCACTTCCACCTCCTGGAAAAGGGTATCCACACAGCCCGCATGGCTTACCAGCAGTGTATAGGCTGTGGAAAGGCCGGGAGTAAACAGTGGATTTGCTATCGCGCCGTCACTGAGATAAAGGTCGGGAAGCCATTGGTAGTCGGCATTCGGATCAATATCTTCGGGTCCGAGCACTGCGGTTTCGTTAAAACACAGGCCAAGGTCATCAAGAAAACCGGTGGAGGGCAGTATGATCTCGATTTCCTTCACTACGGTATCGACCGCATTGCAGGTACCCGGATGGGTCACCACCAGCATGACTTCGTAAAGCCCGGGGTCAGCAAACGTGTGCACCGGACTGTTGAGGGTAGAGGTATTGCCATCACCAAAATCCCAGAGATTGGTAGCATTGAAGGTACTCGTATTCTGAAACTGAAGCGGGGCATTTACACAGCCAACCGGCGGCACCAGAAAATCAGCAACCGTGAGCGGCAACTGAAAATCGAATTTGTACACACCATTGTTGCAGTTAGTGGAATTGTTTGTGGGTGACACCGCATTGGACGGAAAAATCGGGAAGTCATCATTGCTGCCGCAACCGGCACAGACGCTCTGGTAAATCACGCCTTTTCGGTCGAAACGACTGGTTCCGCCATCAACATGTTCGCTGCTCTGACCGCCTCCGAAAAAAGTAGCATATTCGAGTTCGCTCATGTCGTCATCAAATACGGCCATGTAGAAATCTCCCGTAGTGCATGTGTTGTCATAGGCGCCAGCCGTCACCGGCAAATTGGTCATGGGATGCAGGTGCTGGCCTGGATTAAGGGTGGAGGTAGCGCTGAAGACCCCCCAACCTGACACATATACGCGGTTGCAGTAGTCAACAAGGAAGGCGGCAGGAGAGAGGTTGGGCTTGCCATTGCCTGTTCCAAATACCGTTGACCAGACAACAGTGCCGAGGTCGGCAGAAAACTTCGCCAGCAACATGCCGCTGTCGGGATTGCTGTAACCCGCGTTAAGAATAAAGAAGTCATCCGGGGCATTGGTTTGCCCGTATACGTAGACGTTATCCTGTTCATCAATTTCAATAAA
>DHLU01000018.1 GCA_002405435.1 Flavobacteriales bacterium UBA4660 | reverse complement strand
ACCGCTACTCGCCCCGCACCAGTTGCACATAACCCGAGCGGTTGTCGCCCTGCTGGTCGCCGGTAGGCAGCAGCACCCAGTAATAGGTGCCCTCAGGTGCATCTTCTCCGCCCCAACCCACAGTGATGTTGGTTGTGCGGAAGAGCATTTCGCCCCAACGATTAAACACCTGTAGCTCCCACGTGCCCGGAAATTCTTCAAACGGAATAAACCGGTCATTGGTGCCGTCGTTGTTCGGGGTGAAAATGTTGGGCATGGTTATCTGGCCATCCGTTCCGATGATAATCACCGATGTGAGGCTGTCGGTGCATCCCAGCGCATTCTCCACCACCAGTGTTACGGTATAACTTCCCGGTACCTGTGGGAAGGTAACCACCGGATTGGCACCGCCGGCACTGCCGGGATCCCCCTGTTCAAATGTCCAGGTGTAGGTGAGGCCTTCGCCGGTATCGGAGGCGGTAAAGGTGAGCTCAGTATCTTCAATGGTGGTTGGCTGCGGACTGGCGTCAAAATCCGGATCCGGCACCGCTTCAAAGTCCACCTGAATATCTCCGCTGCGCGGGCACCCAAACGCATCGGTGGCCTGAACGGTGTACAAGCCTGATTCCGTCACAAGGTAATTGTCGTCTGTACTGCCGTCTTGCCAGAGATAATCTTCGAAACCGGGCACCGAGAGCAAGAGCGATGTGCCGGCACAAAGGGTGGTGTCGCTGCCCGTATCCAGCGTGGTTTCGTTTTGGAGCACTACGGTAATCGATTCAGCGCAACTCTCCACTTCTTCGCAACCCGGGCGGGCAAACGTCAGTGATGTTACAAAATACAGGTTGGCCTGACATGGCACGTTGTCCACTACCTCGCCGGTGGATTTGTCAATCTCATATAGGTTACCCAATGGATCTATTCCCCATAGTTTGTCTGCGTCTTCGTCGTAGGTGAGTCCGCGAAGCCCCGCTTGCGAGTTGCCTACAAAGGTCACTGAACCGTCGGTGGTGCTCACCTCAAACAGTTCGCCCGAGTCGGTCAGGGCAAAAAGGATGTCGAGGTCTGAATCGTAGGCGAGTCCGTTAATGCCGTCGTCCACCGCATAAAAGAATCCGTCAGTACCCAGTATATTAAGGTTACCTATGGTATCGAGCGAGCCGTCGTCGGGATTGATGGTAATCAGGTACTGGTCGATTGGTTCTCCGCCGTTGAAGCTGGTCATGCCGATGGCGTAAAACACATCGTTTTCATTGTCATAGTCGCCGGCATAAAATTCCGTATCGTATGTGCTGATTAAGGTGGCATTTTCGCCGCTCAGATCCACGCTGTACAGCCCCGGGCTGACGACGATGTTTGACAGGCCGTAGAGCTTGCAGTCAGCCTCCCTGAAGCCCATGGCGGTCCAGTCGTACCCTGTATTTTCCTGCACCGAATCAATACTCCCGTCGCCGGGATCTATATAAAAGATGAGGTCTTCACCAGAGTGGTCGTAGGCCACCAGCCGTCCGTCACCCAATCCGCCGCCGGAGGTGAATACTTCCAGGTTGAGCGCGATTTCTCCCTGAAGCAGGTCTTGTGCAGAGGGCACATAGACAGGATTGGCCACGGTATCGGAAGGCAGGAAGGTACCGGTGCCGCCCGACCACTGAAGTGCGGTGTATCCTTCCAGTCCGCTCAGGTCAACTTCCAGGGCAAGGGAATCGCCGGCGCACACATGCAGCGAATCGGGCAGGTTGAGGTTGCAGGGTGTCGGCGGATCAGGACAGGGAAGCACGGTAATCTGGTCGGATGATGAGCAGCCTTCTGCGCCTTCTCCGTCGCTGCATGGACCGTTTACACAAGCTACATAAGTGCCCGGCTGGGTAACGGTGAAGAAACGCGTGCTGTTGTCGGGCCAGGTTTCTTCAGGTCCGCTGAAGCAGTCGCCACCCCATTCCCAGTAATTCCCTACACCCGCATCAAGAATGAGCGAGTCTCCTTCACAGAGGAATACGGTATCAGGACCAAATTCGATGGCATCGATGTCGAGGGAGTAAAAAATCCAGGGACTGAAGTTGGGCAGTGTGAAGAAGAGGCTGTCATCATCGCTGCCGTAATTATACCTTTCGTGCGTAACCGACGGTGCTGTGTTGTTGGGACAGTCAATGGAACCGACGAAGCATTCACCCTGAAAATTCAACCAGGTGAAGTAAATTTTGTGGTCGGGTGCCAGCTGCATGTAATACGCCGTAATGTCTGGCTCAATCACCTCCTGGGTCGATACGGCACTCACGTCAAGTTCCCAGGCGGTGAGCAGGTTGTAACGCACCAGTTGTTGGGTGCCGAAGCCGCCTCCGCTCAGGGTAGAATACAGGTAAAATCCGTTGTGGGAGAACTCCACCGCTTCGGACCCTACCGCCGGAAGGGTTTCCGGATTGGACAGTATGCCTGTTTCCAGGTCGAAGTCGAGGAGGTATTTGCCGGAGGCCACCACCTTGTGGCAGCAGGCCACACCGGGTATGGCCGTCGAAGGCGAGGCCTTGATCGAACTCAACAGCGGTTCTTCCGTTTCAAAAACGGATGACAGGGCCACGCCATCGGGGGTAACGCTATAAACGCCCACGCCGGTAGTGTCCTGGTTGATGAGAATCCAGTAGTCACTTCCATTGGCGTGGCGGATGGCACACAGGCCTTCAAGCGCATAATCATAGACCTCTACATCGGCAACGGTTACCTCACCCAGACCGTCATTGAGCGTCATGTCGATCTTGAAATAGCGGAGTCCTCGTCCGTTGGGTTGCAGGGCGAGAATTTCGGGCGTGGCATCCACGTAGTGTTCTACCTCATCGACGGTAAACAGGTAATAGACATCGGGCTCACCGGGTGCAGGTACAATAACGGAAGACTGTCCCGCACTCCAGCCGCCCCCTTCCAGTCCCTGCATGTCGTACATGATTTCGTGGTTTCGGTTCCAGATAATGCCCGTGCTTTGTCCGCCCAGCGGAATGCGTCCGCCACCGTTGGAGTAAAAAAGCAGGTTGCCCATAGAATCGCAATAGGCGGTGCAGCCTTCATAGGTGCTCATCGCGCCTGTTATCTGAACGGCTTCTCCTGAATTGAAATCCAGGCCCTGGCCGTGGCCAAAGTGCCACACATTGGCCTCTTTCTGGGCGATGCCGCTGAGGCAACACAACAAAAGGGCCAGCATCGGGGTAGTGAATTTGCTGTGCCTGGCGCGGATGCCGCGAACCGGAAGACACTGATTACCCATGGTGACGGGCGCCGTGCGGGCTGGGTCCCCGGTTGCGCATGGTTGTGGTAACATCATCGGAATAAAGTGATATGTCCTGCGTATTCGAGCTGCTCTCCTTCTGCGGAGGTGCTCAGGGTGATGCGGTAGGTGTAGATCCCGTCAGGTGCGTAGTAAGCTCCCTGCTCGGGTCCGCCTGTCCAGACCCTTTCCGGATCGTTGCTGCTGAAGATGCGTTCGCCCCAGCGGTTGAACACATCCAGCTGGAAGCTGCCTTGCTTCAGTCCGGTGGCTACCAGCGCAAATACATCATTGACGCCGTCTCCGTTGGGCGTGAAAGCATTTGGAATATAGATGCTGAAGAGGTCGCTCACTTCGAGCACGCCGGTGGCGCTGTCGGTGCATCCGTCTGCCGTGGTTACCGCCAGTTGAACAGGGTAGTTGCCGCCTACGCCGGGTGGGAGGGAGAGGAGCGGATTCTGCTCGGTGGAGGTCCAGGTGCCGTTGGGGAGGGTGACTGTCCAGTCCCATTGTTCAATCTCTCCTACCGATGCGTCTTGCAGGGCAATGTCTGTCTGGTCGGCTGTAATGATGGAGGGGTCGGTGGAGAAGAATGCTTCGGGCGTGGGGTAGACTGAGAGGTAATCAAGTGCCGTGGTATCGGCGCTGCAGCCCAGCGGCGTTGTGACGGTGAGCGTTACGTCGTATTGGCCGGGAGCGGGCGGTGTGAAGTTCAGCGACGCTTCGGCGGGAAAGGTTTGGCTGCCGATTGTCCAAACAGACTGCAGACCAGGACCCGCTTCCGTTTCGTTGATCAGTTGAAAGCTGCCGGGCAAGCAGAGTGCGTTTTCCGATACACTGAAGGACGGGTTGGGCGGTATTTCTACCGTCACGGAGAAGCAGCCCGACAGTTCTTCGCCCTCAGCGTCGGTAACGGTCACACAGACCGTTCCGGAAGTGGTCGCCTCCAGGGAGCATGACTCGGTATCGCACAGGGGCGTGCCGTCGAGGGTCCAGGCGTAGGTAAAAGGTCCGGTGCCGTTTGCATTGGCCTCCAGTGCGAAGGTGACGTTTTCACCGACGCAGAGCGCCAGGTCTTCTGGCACCTCGATGGTCCACGGCACATCGATGGGATTGATGCAGCAGTTGCCGCCATCGGAGAGGTCATAAACCTCACCCAGCCAGCAGCCGTATTGCGTGTGGTGGAAGAGCAGGTCATCGCCCAGGTTGGTTACGAAAAAATACACCACCTCATCGGGGGTATTGCCGCCGCCAGCCGGATAGAGGGTATCACATTGTCCGCTTACGCCCACCATGATGCCACCGAAGCCATAGGGCCCACCGCTTTGCCCGTTGCCATGCTGCGACTCGTATCCCAGCGGAGGCGCGGTGAGAATTTCCGTGATGGCGGGGTCAACGCCCGAAATCGATGTCGGGAACACGCCATAACCGCAGTGGTTGTTGCCTGCGTTGCTGTCGAAGCCCGCATACATCACGGCCGTCACATTGTCCACGAAGGGTCCTGAGATATTGATCTCGACCGGCTCATAGGTACAGATACCGATATGCAAGTCGGGAATATCGAGGTCGCAGTTGATGTTGAGGATACCACCGTCATAGTTGGAGTAGATGACCAGGTTGCCGTTGCCGTTGCATTCGGGCGACACATCTGTATTGTCGGGATCGCCCGGGTTGAACAAAAACCACGAGTAGTTCATCCCCGCCGGGGGCACGCTGTCGCCGCTGCCCGAGGGAAAGGCACAGGTGGCGCCGGGGGATGCGCCTGCGGTATCGGGCAGCCACGAGGTGCCTTCATTGACTGAGCGCACCGAGAAAGCGGTTGGCGCACTGCCTTCGCCCACCCGGATGCCTACGTGGATGGGCGTGGCCGGACCGGCTACATTGTCAAACGGACCGTAGTGAAAGGATATGGCGCCAAAGCCGAAACCTGTCATGGCCTGGTTGATTACCCGCACCTGAAAGGAGAAGGATTCACCGGGATATCCGACGCGGCGCACATTTTTCCACTGTACCCTCAGGCCTTGGGTATCAAGCGTGTAACTCACCTTTGACGAGGCACCTGCCGCTTCAAGGTTGGTGGCAAAGGGGGCCAGCACGGGCGCGGAAATGCCGTCAGAGAGCGGGTCGTAGTTGTCGGCCGCAGGGGCGGTACTGAACGTCATAAATCCGTTGGTGCTAATGTAAAAGGTAGTGTGGCCTTCAACACCCATGGTGACCGGCACGATCGACAGCGGGTCGGAGACCGCATCGTCAAAGGTGCCCGAAAACACTGTCACGTCTCCGCTCAGTTCGGTCCATGAATCCAGCGTCTGACCGGTAAAGAAGTAGTCGAGGGGCTGCGCACTGAGGCCGGTAAAGCCGGCAATGGCAATGACCGGCAACAAGCCCTTTCTGAGAAGGTTGTTTAACATTTTCGGCATAACCGTATAACAAGTTTCGGGACGAAAAAGTTGCACGGCGCAAAACATTGTGCTGCGGGTGGTTGTGTTGCACCGCCATTCGCACATCCCGGGGGCCTTTCCTGCGTCAGCGGTAGTTCAAGAGTTCGCGGTCGAGGGCGATGCGGCGCTTGCCGCCAGTGGGACCCTCTATGGTGTAGTGGCGCGCCAGTTCTTCACCAGTGAGGCTGATGATTTTGCGTTTGATGCGCGAAATCTTCTCGCTGGCCGAGTTTTCCGTGCGGTCGGTGAGCTGGTTGATGCTGTTTTCCATGTCGGCGAGGGTGCGTGGCTGTCCCACCGCCAGGTAGGTTTCCCTGATCCAGTCCCGGTAGTCATAGAGTTCATGGGACAATAGCCCGTCGGCTTCTTTCAGAAAGAGCAGGTAGAGGGTTTTTTCCAGCGGGGTAAGCCGCAGTTCGGCATCCGCGAGGTCGGTGAAGAAAATTCGCCGATCGCGGCCCCGCACTTCGAGGCGGCTCGGGCGCTGGGTGCTGCGGTAGCGGTCGGTGAAGAGCATCTGGGTGCGTATTGACCCCAGGAGCCGCAGCACCTGATCAACTATCGGTGGCGGTACTGAACGCCGCCCGATCTGCGCGAGACAGTCGTGGCAGATGTCGCCCGTGCGCAGTTTGAGGGTGATCTGCTTTTTCTCCATGCAGAAGTCGTTTACACAGCCGCGGGGTGCGTGGTGCAGAAAAGGTTCGGCCTGGAGGTAGTTGTCAAACATGAGACGGCGCAGAACACAGACAGCCACCTCATAGGCCACCGGAAACCGCGGGTGGCAGGGCAGGAACATGTCCCACTGGTCGGTGTGTACGAAGTGGTTCAACGCCCTTTCATCGCTCCCCGCAAACCAGTTGAGGTCATTGGCCAGTCCGGTGATCAGCACCACGTGTTCATCACCTGACACACCGAGATGGCTGCGGTAGGCCTGACACAAGTCGAAAAGTTTTTGCCATGTAATGACCCGGACCTGCTTCGGGATACGCGGCTTCCAGTCGAAGTCCTCCAACAGCATAGCGTGCGCTTCGGGCTCCCTAAGGAGGGGGGGCGCAGGTTTTTTATGGTCATGTTCTCCGCTGACAAAGGGATAGTCTTCGGTATCGTCGTCGTCGGGCGACAGTTCACCCGGATTGCCGGTGAACGAGAGGGGCCCCTCGTTGCGCTGCAGCAAGTCGAGCACCTCGCGGTAGAGTGCCGGCGACACATCGTCGGTGCGGATGAGGTGGATGGGCAGGCGCGAAACCATGGGGTAAAGGTATAGACCGCAGGCTTTTGTAGTTGGGCGGTTACAAGCTTGTAAGCAGCACCATTTGAGCGGCATGCCGGGCACCTTTGCGGCCATACATTAAAACATATATACTATGAAAAGCAGCAAGACCTATTACCTGATGATTCTGGACCGCAGCGGGTCTATGGAATCCTGTAAGGAAGAAACCCTGTCGGGTTTTAATGAGCAGATACAGATGATCCGGGATCTGCAAGACAAGCATCCGGGGCAGACCTTTCACGTATCGCTGACCACTTTCAACCACCTGGTAGCGCATCCGATGGCCGATGTGCAGGTCGGTGAGCTCTTGCCCTTGACGGCAGAGCAGTACCGGCCCGATGGAGGCACTGCGCTGCTCGATGCCATTGGTGAGGCTGTATTGAACCTGAAGGCGCGCCGGGCGGCCGAGCTGGAGGCCGATGAGGCCACGGCGGTTGTGGTCATCCTCACGGATGGCCATGAAAACGCCTCACGCCTGTTTACTGCGCACGGAATCCGCACGCTGGTGCGCGAGCTGGAAGCCACGGGCCAATGGACATTTAGTTTTATGGGTGCCACGCGCGATGCGCTGGAAGTGGCGAAGGACATGAACATCCGCGCGGAAAATGCCATGTACTTTGATACGGCCAACATCAAGCATATATTGCATGACGTGGCCACTGCCATGGACGACTATGCCGCAGAAAAAGGCAAGGGGCAGAAGCCCAAGACGTTTTTGAAGAAGTGAGGGGGGGCTGCGCACTTCCGGTGTGCAGAGCGAAATCCATGCGGGCCGCGGTGTGATAATCGCCGGACTGTCCGACCTTTGCCCCGTGAGTATTCCTACCCGCTGGATTTCCGATTCCGATGCCCTGGGTTTCATGGCCGAGGCCATAGCAGTCAGGCCGGCACTGGCTTTTGATACCGAGTTCGACAGCTTTAGGCGAAGCTATGGATTCACTCTGCTGCTCATACAGGTCTTCGACGGCGAGGTGGTGTACCTCATTGATCCGCTGGCGCTGTCAGACCTCGCTCCGCTCTGGCGCATCATGGAAGATCCGGCGGTGCGCAAGGTGTGCTATGCGCTGGGTGAAGATGTGCGGCTGATGAAGACACAGGGGTGTGCGCCGCGCAACCTGGTAGATGTGCAGGTGGCGAGGCAGCTGAGCAACCGCACCGATGCCGGACTTGCCCGCGCCCTTGAGGAAGACCTGGGGGTTATCCTGCACAAGGCTTCGCAGACTTCCGACTGGTCTAAGCGGCCGCTGACCGAAGACCAGCTCGACTACCTGACCAACGATGTGGTTCATTTATTCAGGCTGGAGGCCGGCAGTCTCGGCTACAGGACAGATGCCTACCTGAGCAGCGTCTTTGCCGAAGAAATGCAGTTGCTCGAGGCGGTGGATCCTGCGCCGCACGTGGTGCAGCTTACCAGGGCCCAGGTAAAGAAATACGCGGAACCGGCGCAGGAGGCACTGTTGTCGCTGCTCAAGGTACGTGACGGCATTGCACGTGCGCTTCAGTTGCCGCCCAATTTTGTGGTCAACAACGACCTGTTGGAGTCGCTCATGGATCAGCGGGATGCTTTTTTGGCCGCGCCTTTTGTGCGCGGCTTTCATCCGAAGGTGCGTGCGCGTCAGGACTACCGCAAGGCATTTTTGGATGCCGTGCGTGCGATTCCCGATGAAGTAGTGCCGCGCGTACGTACATCGACGCGCACACGTGAAGAGAAAGTGGCGTTTCGCCAGGCGCGGCTTGACCGCGAAGCGCTGGTGATGAATAAGGTTATGCCACCGCTCGAGGCGTCGCTGCGTGCGCGTTATGAAGAAGAGGTGGTGCGTTTCCTCCTGCGCGGGGTGCGCAAGACCATCGGGGTGCCCGAGCCCGACTACGCGGCGATGCGCCCTTACCAGTGGGCACTGGTGCGGCCCTATCTTGAAGCTGCCCTGCCCGCACCCGGCGGCAGTTAAATGGATGAGCGGTTTCTTGCGCTCGTGTTGCAGACAGGGCAAAAAAAATTATTGGTCTTCTTGGTTTGGG
>DHLU01000196.1:2491-13654 GCA_002405435.1 Flavobacteriales bacterium UBA4660 | reverse complement strand
ACACGCTGGCATTCCTCGAAGCAGGAAAAACATGGGCCAACGTGAGCGAATTCAATCCCTTCAACGTTTACCGCTCGGCGGGCGCAGGTCTGCGCATCTTCCTGCCCATGTTTGGTATGCTCGGTTTTGACTACGGCTGGCGGCTCGACGACCCCGCGTCGAACCCGGCCATGAGCCGCGGTCAATTTCACTTCTCCATTGGCATGAATATGGGAGAATTGTAATGGTCTGGTCAGCGCTCCGGCATCGAAGACCCCGAAAAATGAGACAAACGCTTAATTTCTATGGTTACTTGTGGTTAATTTCGCAAGCCTTTCGGAGGTCACGGCGATACCCGCAGTACCCCCCAAAAACAACTGAAAACACCAACTCATGATGAAAAGGCGCTGGATCCTTACCGGAATTGCTGCCCTGGTCGCCCTGGTGGCGCAGGCCCAGAAATTCGGCTACGTCGATACCAAGTATATCCTGTCACACATGGAATCTTATGTGGCTGCTCAAAAGGAAGTGAATGACCTCAGCAGCCAGTGGCAGAAGGAAATCGAAGCCAAATACGAGGCCGTGGAAAAACTCGAAAAAGCCTACCAGGCAGAAAAAATCCTGCTCACCCAGGAGATGAGAACCAAAAGAGAGCAGGAAATCGCGGATAAGCGTCTGGAGGCCAAGGACATGCAAAAAGCCAAATTCGGTGTGGAAGGCGAGCTTTTCAAGAAACGGGAAGAACTGGTAAAGCCCCTGCAGGACGAAATTTATGAGGCCATCAAGGAAGTCTCATCACAACTTGGCCTGATGGTTGTCTTTGACAAGGCCAGCCATAGCAACATGCTCTACACCAACCCCAAACACGACATCAGCGATAAAGTCCTGAAAAAAATGGGACTCACCCCGGGCGAAACCATGGACGAAGAAGAAAAAGAAGAGAAGGAAGAGGGTGAAAAGGAACCGGGCAGCCGCGACGGTGGCTCCAAGCAGACAACCCCGCCGGGCAAAGGACAAACGCCCACCCGCACAGGAGAACGCCCACCCGGCGGTGGTGTCAGAGACCAACAATAATGTCACGACTAACTACACATATACCCATGAGAAATTACGTATTATCCCTGATCTTCATCGGTTCCACCCTCTTGGCCGGTGCCCAGAAACTTGGCCATTGCGACGGACAGGAGGTGCTGTCGCTTATGCCTGAAATGAAAGATGTACAGGGCCAGTTGGAAACCCAGGCCAAACAGCTCAAAGACCACCTGCAGTCGCTGGAAGGCGAATACCAGAAGATGGTGGGCGAGTACCAGCAACAGGAGCCGACGTGGCCTGAAGCCATCAAGCAGAGCAAGAGGCAGGCAATCATGAACAAGGAGCAGGAAATGGCCGAATTCGAAGCTACTGCCAACAAGGAAATTGCCGACCTCCAGCAGGCACTGCTTGACCCGCTGCTTAAAAAAGCGACCGAAGCCATTGAAGCGGTAGGAAAGGAAAACAGTTTTACCTACATCTTTGACATCAGCACCGGTGTGCTGCTTTACAAGGGTGGAGAAGACGTCACACCCCTGGTCAAGGCCAAACTGGGCATCCTGTAATAATCGCCCTCAGGTAATGGAAGGTCCCGGCTGAAGCATTTCATCCGGGACTTTGCATTTCGTATCTCTGCACAGCCATGAATACCAACCGCATCGGCATCTTCGACTCAGGCATAGGGGGCCTTACGGTGGCCAGCGCCATACGACGCGTGCTGCCCGAAGAATCATTTGTCTATTTCGGAGATACCGCCCACCTGCCCTACGGCGATAAGTCGCGTGCACTCATACAGGGCTATGCCCTGCGCATAACGGAGTTTTTGCTTCATGAGATGCACTGCAAGGCCATTGTCATCGCGTGCAATACTGCCTCTGCAGCAGCTTATGAGGCGCTGCGCGACCGCTACCGGGGCACAGTGCCTGTTATCAATGTGATCGACCCCATGGTCGAGCGGGTAATCGCAGATGAAAACATCCACCATGTGGGTATCATTGCTACCCGCACCACCGTGGCCAGCGGCGTGTACCAGGAAAAATTCACCCGGCGCAAACCCGACCTGAAGTTTTCGGCTCTCGCCACGCCCCTGCTGGCCTCCATGATTGAAGAGGGATTCTACAACAGCAATGTCAGCCATGCCGTGCTCGAACAATACCTCACCGATAAGCGCCTCAGCGGCATTGATGCCCTGGTGCTGGCATGTACCCACTACCCGCTGATCAAAAAAGAAATCACCGGGTTTCTCGGGCCGCATGTACAGGTGCTCGATTCAGCAGAAGTCGTAGCCGCTAAACTACGGGGCATCCTGGAAAAGGAAAAACTGAAGACCCCGGAAAAAAAACACGAAGACCTGTTTTACGTCTCTGACCTTACCGAATCATTTGCCCAAAGCACAGCCATCTTCTTTCCCGACAAGGTCACCCTGCGGAAAAGCAGCCTGTGGGAACAGGCATAGCGGACTACCGCGCCAGATCGTAACGGCGCGCCACTTCCGTCCAGTTGATCACATGGTAAAACGCAGCGATGTAATCGGGACGGCGGTTTTGGTAGTGCAGGTAATAGGCGTGTTCCCACACGTCGATACCCAGTACCGGCGTGCCACCGCAGCCAATGCCCGGCATAAGGGGATTGTCTTGATTGGCCGTTGAGCAGATTTCTACCTTGCCTCCCTTGTGTGCACACAACCAGGCCCAGCCGGAGCCAAAACGCGTAGCCGCAGCCTTTGAAAACTCCTCGCGGAACTTGTCATAAGACCCATAGTCGGCATTAATCGCATCGGCCAGCGGACCGAAAGGCGCGTTCGCTCCTCCCGGAGCCATGATATCCCAAAACAGGTTGTGGTTCCAAAATCCTCCGCCGTTGTTTCTCACCGCCGGCTTATCGAAACCCCTGACAAGCAAGTCCTCAATAGCCAGCGGCTCGAGGTCCGTGCCTGCAATGGCGGCATTGAGGTTGTTGGTGTAGGCCGCGTGGTGTTTGTCATGGTGAATTTCCATGGTACGCGCATCAATGTGCGGTTCAAGTGCGTCAAACGCGTAGGCGAGTGGTGAAAGTGTGAATGCCATAGCAAAATAAATTTTATGTGGTAATTATATAAGCGTTCAATGATTCAATTCGATGTCCAGGTAAACTGGTTGTAATTGCGCAGCACTTCCAGCGCCTTGTCAACATCACGGTCGCGCTGCAGCAGAATTTTGTACATGGTTTCGTCGCCAAACAGGTTGCGCGCCATCTGAGCCTTGAGGCGCACAGCCAATTCATCGCGTACAGGGGCGATAGCAGCCAGCGTATATGACTTCCCCTGCCGGCGGGCATCTTCAAGGAACCCGGCGAGCATAGACTCTCCCACCACAAAATCGCTGGTAAATGACGCTGCGTTGTATTGACGCGTGAGTTGTGTGCGGTTGCGGTCACAGTAGTTAAAACAATAGTCACGGATGAGGGAGCCCGTATTCAGTGCTACCAAAGCCGGATCGAGAAAGAGTGAATCTATGGGCACGAAGACGTCCGGCATAATTCCGCCGCCGCCATAGACCACACGCCCAGCCGGCGTAGTTTTTTTGAGTTCTTCGGGAAAATCAGTGCTGTCGGGCGAGGTAAACTCACCTTTCACCAGCCGGTCATGTACATCACTGAAATAGTCGATGGTATCGCCGTAGGGTTTTTGAATACACCGGCCCGTCGGTGTGTAGTAGCGCGCCACCGTCAGGCGTATGGCCGACTGGTCCGGAAGGGGAATTTCATGCTGCACCAACCCCTTTCCAAAGGAACGCCGTCCGACCGTAATGCTCCTGTCCCAGTCTTGCAGCGCCCCGGCTACAATCTCGCTGGCAGAGGCAGAGCCCTGGTCAATGATAACCACCACGTCCATGTCTTTCAGCAATCCCTGCTTGGAGGAAAACACCTCTTCACGCGGATGGTGGGCACCCTCGGTGTACACAAGCAGCTTGCCCGGGGTAAGAAACTCCTCCAGGATCTCGGTGGCGGGTTGCATAAATCCGCCTCCGTTGTTGCGCAGGTCAATCACTAGCCGTTTCACACCGGAATCTTTCATTCGGTGAGCAGCTGCCATAAATTCCTGGTACGTGGGCTTGGCAAACCGTTCGAGTTTAATGTATCCCGTCTGAGGGTCTATGTTGAAGGCTGCCGTAACGCTTTCGATGGGAATACCATCCCTTTTGAGGGTAAAATCCTTTCGGATGGTGTTCCTCAGGACGGTCACCTTCACCTCAGTACCCCGCGGCCCCTTGAGCTTTGCAGTCGCGGTGTCGGCGTTGAGCGCCGGACCGGTGATGTTGATGCCGTCCACGGCAATGATGCGGTCACCGGCCTGCAGGCCTGCACGTTCACTGGGTCCACCTGCGATGGTGCGTACCACAAACAAAGTGTCCCGTTGGATGAGGAATTCGATACCCACCCCGTAAAACTGGCCCTCGAGGGGTTCGGTAAAGGCCGCAAGGTCTTCTGCAGCAATGTAGCCGCTGTGTGGATCGAGGTCAGACAACAGCGCCTCGATCGCCGTTTCCACCAGGAACCGCTTTTCCACGCTGTCCACGTAGTTTGACTCAATGAAATTGATGACGCTGAGCAATTTGGACGCATTACCGCCCCTACCGGGCGCGCCCGCCTGACCACCGCCACGAAGGAAATAGCCCAGGCAAATGCCTGCAATCAGCACCAACGATGCCAGCAGGGGAACCAGCGGCGACGACAGGGTTCCGCGGCGGTTTCCGCGTCCGCTGTGTTCAAATTTGCTCAGAGGTTCATTGTTCATGCCATCAGGTTGGTCGTTGCAAAAGACGCGCGGAAGCACGCCCGCTGCAGATTAAAAAAACACAAGAGTAACCATGAAGTTCATCTAGGGCGCTTCGATCCGCACAACTTCAAGTCCAGCTGCCTGCAAAAACGCCACCCCGGTAGTGTCCTTGTATTCGGTGGTAAATACCAGCCGCCTAATGCCCGCCTGCAGAATCAGCTTGCAGCATTCCTTGCAAGGAGAGAGGGTGATGTACAGGGTCGATCCGTGGGCATTGTTGGTGCTGCGGGCCACCTTCATGATGGCATTGGCCTCCGCGTGCAGCACATACCAAAGGGTTTCGCCCGAGTCATCTTCGCATGCATTGGGAAAACCACTCGGGGTTCCGTTGTATCCATCGCTGATAATCATACCGTCTTTGACCAGCAGTGAACCAACTTTTTTCCGGGTACAATGAGACAGCCGGGCCCACTCAATGGCCATCTTAAGGTAGGCGCGGTCGTAGCGTTCCTGTTTCTCGCGGTCTATGAGCGAAGTGGGTGTCTGGGCCATGGCAATGAGCGGCGACAAAAATAGCCCTACTGCCAGCTGAGTACCACCTGGTTTTGCGCAACGGCCAAGGAAACAGGCAAACCCAGCGGAAAGGCCCTATTGGTTTTGATGTGTCCGGCCGGCATGCCCGTCACAACGGGAATGCCCAGCGCTTCACCCAGGGCCAGCACCATCGAGGGCGCATCGCTTCCCCAGGGATTGTCTGCGGCAAACTGAAAAGCCCGCGTATTGTCTTTCATCTCGGTAAATCCGCCGCAGACAATGGCCCTGGTGCGGCGCAGGGCACCACTTCTGCGCAGTGCTACCAGCATGCGGTCTACATGGTAGAGGTATTCGCTCACATCCTCCAGAAACAGTATATGGTCGCGGTCTGGCACAAAGTCACCACTGCCCAGCAGGCTGCATAGTACCGACAGGTTGCCGCCAAGCAAAGCCAGCGGGCCTTCAGGCAAGGGCTTCGCAGGGGCAGCATCACAGGTCCACGTCAATGACCGCGTGCGGCCCGACAGCACCGCAAACAGGCTTTCACCGGCCTCAGCATCGTGGGTCGTAAGGTCAAGGGCATTGACCGAATGCAGAGAGGCGAGACCCATCTTATTTAAGGTGCCGTGCAGGGCAGTGATATCGCTGTAACCGCAGATCCAACGGGGCTTTTTGAGCAATCCCGCCCAGTCCATGCCGTCGAGCAGCCGCACGGTGCCGTAGCCGCCACGCGCGATGAGGATGGCACTGACGGCGGGATCATCTATCGCCTGCTGAAGGTCTGCAGCGCGCTGCGCATCGGTGCCTGCAAGCTGAAAATGCCGGGTGCTGACATGAGGGGCGGTTAGCACCCGGAAACCCCGGGCCTCGATGATGCGCGCAGCCTCCTGAAGGGTGTCCGCATCGATCCAGCGCGCCGTAGCCACTATAGCCACTGTGTCGCCGGGAGAGAGATAAGGGGGGATAACCGGAATCATGCAAGGCAAATCTACACGGACACTCGCGCGAGGTTGGGTAACTTCGCGGCACGTTATGAAAAAAGAACCCAAGCGGTACCTGGTTACTTCCGCGCTGCCCTATGCCAACGGACCGCTGCATATCGGTCACATAGCCGGGGCCTACCTCAATGCGGATATCTACGTGCGATACCTGCGCGCCTGCGGCAGGGATGTAGCCTTTATCTGCGGCAGCGACGAACACGGGGCTGCCATAACGCTCCGCGCCTGGCGCGAGGGCAAAACCCCGCGCGAAATCGTTGACCACTACCACGGACTCATGAAACAGGCCTTCGAAGACTTCGGAATTTCCTTTGATGAATACTACCGTACTTCTTCGGCCGAGCACCACGCTATGTCGCAGGAGATCTTCCTGAAACTTGCGGAGAAGGGAGCCTTTGAAGTAAAAAACACCACACAGTATTTCGATCAGGAGGCCGGCCAGTTTCTCGCCGACCGCTACATAACCGGCACTTGTCCGCATTGCGCCAGCGACCGCGCCTATGGCGACCAATGTGAAAACTGCGGCCGTACCCTTTCTCCCACCGACCTGCTCAATGCCCGCTCGACGCTGAGCGGCAGCCAACCCGTGCTGAAAGAAACAGCGCACTGGTATTTGCCCATGGCGCAGCATGAAATGTGGATCAGGGATTATATAGCGGAAGGCAAACTCCACGAAAAATTTCATCACGACCCCAAACAGTGGAAGGCCCACGTGGTAGGCCAGTGCATGAGCTGGGTTGATGGCGGTCTTCAATCAAGGGCCATGACGCGTGACCTCGACTGGGGAGTGCCTGTGCCTCTTGCGGGTGCAGAAGGAAAGGTGCTCTATGTCTGGCTTGACGCACCTATCGGTTATATCACCAATACCAAGGTGTGGGCCGACAGGAACGGCAAAAACTGGGAAGACTACTGGAAAAATGACGATACGCACCTGGTGCATTTTATCGGCAAAGACAACATCGTCTTTCACTGCATCATTTTTCCCATTATCCTAAAGACGCACGGCGGATTCAACCTGCCTGTGAATGTGCCGGCCAACGAATTCATGAACCTCGAAGGCGAGAAAATTTCGACCTCACGCAACTGGGCTGTCTGGCTGCACGAATACCTGCAAGATTTTCCGGGCAAACAGGATGAGATGCGGTATGTGCTTGCGTCTATCATGCCCGAACAGAAAGACAGCGAGTTTACCTGGGCTGACTTCCGCGACCGTGTCAACAACGAACTGGCTGATATACTGGGCAACTTCGTTAACCGCGTCTTTGTGCTGACGCATAAATTCTATGGCGGCACGGTACCGGCCTACACCGGCACGCCTTCAGATGCGGAACTGGCATTGCTGGAGGAAGCCCGCGCCTCTTTCAGGCTTGTGGGTGAAAAAATCGAACACTTCCGTTTCCGCGATGCCCTCGCATCGGCTATGGATATTGCGCGGGCAGGCAACAAGCTGCTCACGGAAACCGAACCGTGGAAACTGATCAAGACAAATGCAGAGGCCACCGGCCGTATCATGCATGCCGCGGTCAACCTTGTGGCCAGTGCCGCCTATTGCCTGAAACCCTTCCTGCCTTTTACCGCTGAAAAAATCAGGGAAGCTATGGGCATTGCATGGCCTCAGTGGCCGGCGCAGGGCGAACTTAACCTGGTTGCGGCCGGACATTCCATCGGACAGCTTCCCATACTTTTTGAAAAAATTACGGATGAAACCGTGGCTGCCCAGGTGGCCCGGCTGGCCGCCACGCGGGCCGAACAGGCACCACCGCAACGGCCGGTCAAACCCAACATTGACTTTGATACCTTCCAGCAACTCGATATCCGCCTCGTGAAAATTCTCGAAGCCGAAGCCGTGCCCAAAACGCAGAAGCTGCTCAAACTGAAAGTTGATAGCGGCAGCGGCGTTCGCACCGTCGTCAGCGGCATCGCCGCCCACTACAGCCCTGAAACCCTCGTAGGAAAAACCGTTTTGTTTCTGGCCAACCTTGCGCCGCGCGAAATCAAGGGGATTGTAAGCGAGGGTATGATCCTCATGGCTGAAAACGACGAACAGGGCCTGTCGCTCTTATGTCCTGTCAAAGAAATGAAGCCCGGTGATGCCGTGAAATAAGCGCGATGCATGCAACGCATCTCGCACGCTGCAGCACGCGATAATGGCAACCACTGTCTTTTGCAACACCGGGCATCACCGTTTACGGGTGAATTTAGATTGTGTTCAGAAATCCTTTTGAGACCAGCAGTTCGGCAATCTGAACGGCGTTCGTAGCAGCACCTTTGCGCAGGTTATCGCTTACAATCCAGCAATTGATTGCATTGGGCCGGGTTTCGTCCATGCGGATGCGCCCTACATAAACCTCATCATGGTCTGCTGCGTGAATGCGTGGCGTGGGATAGACCAGCTCGCCAGGGTTGTCCAGCACACAAACACCGGGAAATCCGGCCAACAGCGCGCGCACCTCCTCCAGTACCGGTGTGCGGGCAAACTCGATGTTACAAGACTCACTATGCCCCCCCATCACCGGAATACGCACACAGGTTGCTGTAACACGGATGGCCTCGTCGTCCATGATCTTGCAGGTTTCATTGGCCATCTTCATTTCTTCGCGGGTATACCCGTTATCCATAAACACATCGATTTGCGGCAAGGCATTCAAGTCGATGGTGTAGCGGTACGCCATTTCGCCCTGCACGCCCTTCCGCTCATTCATCAGCTGGTCTACTGCTTTCTTCCCCGTGCCGGTTACACTCTGGTAAGTGCTGACCACCACCCGGCTCACCCCATAGCGGTCGTGTAGCGGTTTGAGCACCATCACCAGCTGAATGGTCGAACAATTGGGATTGGCAATAATCATATCGCCGGGGCCGATGACATGACTATTTACTTCAGGTACCACGAGTTTTTTGGAAGGGTCCATGCGCCACGCAGAAGAATTGTCTACCACACGTGTTCCGCGTTCTGCAAAACGTGGCGCCCATTCGATACTGACGCTAGCACCCGCGCTGAACAGGGCAAGATGGGGCTGTTGTTCGACGGCCGTCGACATGGAAACCACCGGCCACTCCCTGCCGCGGAAATTCACCCGGCTTCCTACCGATTTTTCGGAAGCCACGGGGATCAGGGTTGTTACGGGAAAATTACGTTCTTCCAACACCTGTAACATCTTGGAGCCTACCAAACCGGTAGCTCCGGCAACTGCAACCTTCATGTACGTGAATTTGTGCCGGCAAAACTAATCCACCCCCAGCATAAATGGCCGCCTTTTGCTATGTTTGAAACGAATATGAAACACCGAATTATTCGCGTTCTTCTCACCCTGTGCGTCTGCATTTCAGCCTGCCCCGAAATGGCAGGCCAGGTAGTTCAAGACAATTTTTCCGACCTGGACTTCACCAATGGTACCCTCTGGCAGGGCGATGCTGAGCAGTTCACCGTGAACGCTGCCCAACAACTCCAACTCAACGATGCCATCGCGGGCCAGTCGCACCTGGCCACCGGATTTACCCCTGTTTCACTCAACGGAAAAGAATGGCGTTTCCGCATCAAACAGACTTTTTCCGGCAGTGACAATAACCAGTCGCGTGTCTACTTCGCCGCTACAGGCGTGGCCGCTTCTTATAGCGGAGCAGGCAGCGCAGGCGTTACCGGGTATTTCCTGAAATTCGGGGAAGGCGGCAGCGATGACCGCATCAAATTATGCCGCGACAATGGCAGCGGAAACATCACCGAGCTGGCCCAAAGCACCCTGGCCATTGCCAACTCCTTCGACCTGTTTATCCGTGTACTGCGCGATGATGCGGGCAACTTCAGCTTGTTTACATCAGCGGACGGAACCGCCTTCACACCCAGCGCCACGGCTTCAGACCTCACCTACATCACTTGCAGCGAATGGTCGCTGGTGTGCACCTATACCGTTTCCAACGCCGACAACTTTTTTTTTGATGACTTCTATTTCGGTGATGAAATCATGGATGAGACACCCCCTGCACTGCTGTCTGCCAATGTGACCGGCCCCAACAACCTTGACGTGCTGTTTAGTGAACCAGTAGATGCTGCTACCGCCGGCAACAACAATTTCTACACAGTGGCCGGCATCGGCACTGCGCAGGATGCCGTACCCGACGATGTGAATACCGCACTGGTGCACCTGGTATTTTCATCCGCCTTTGTACCCAACACTTCCTATAGCCTCGAAGTATCGGGTGTGGAAGACCTATCGGAAAACCCGGTGGCTCCAGGCAGTACCCTCAGCTTCATCTGGTTTATTCCCGCCGAACCCATTTACCGCGACGTGGTATTCAACGAAGTGCTGGCCGACCCCACGCCGGTCGCCGGACTGCCCGAAGCCGAATTTGTCGAGTTGTTTAACGCTTCAGGCAATGCTTTTGACCTCGATGGCTGGCAGTTTGTCAACTCATCCACCGCCAAGACGCTGCCCGCCTACACGCTGGCACCGGGCGCACTCGTGATTCTGTGCGATGATGATTTCACAGGCCAGTTCCCTGCGATGATTGGCATACCGGGTTTTTCTGCACTCACCAACTCAGGCGATTCCCTGACCCTTACCGATGCCGACGGTGCAGTTATCGACATCCTCACGTATAACATTGGCTGGTACGATACACCCGACAAGGCTGAAGGAGGTTGGTCTCTCGAACAGGTCAACCCGTTTCTGCCCTGCGTCACCACCGGCAATTGGGCGGAGAGCACCGATGCCGCAGGCGGCACGCCCGGCGCTGTGAATTCAGTGTTCAGCGATGCCCCCGATGCCACCAGCCCCTCGGTGGTATCCTGGTCCATTGCGCACCCTGACACCCTTCACCTGGTCTTCAGCGAAACTATGGATACAACAGGCTATAGCCTGTTGTATCCAT
>DHLU01000196.1:2196-2361 GCA_002405435.1 Flavobacteriales bacterium UBA4660 | reverse complement strand
ATGGATACAACAGGCTATAGCCTGCCCGACTGGCCACTCACACCATTTAACAGCATCACTGCAGCCCAGTGGAACAGCAGCCTGACGGAAGTGCGGCTGGTCGTGGAGTTTCCGATGTTGCCAACCGGTGCGTGGCAACTCGAGGCCGGCGGTATCACCGATTGC
>DHLU01000196.1:0-2043 GCA_002405435.1 Flavobacteriales bacterium UBA4660 | reverse complement strand
GGCGGAATCACCGATTGCAGCGGAAATGTGCTGGCCGATGTGACACTCACGTTCTTCGCTGCGTTCAGCCCGATACCCGGTGACGTGATTTTCAACGAGATCATGCCCGACCCGGAGCCCGCTATTCTCATGCCTGCCGCCGAATACATCGAACTCTACAACCGCAGCGATCATCCGATTGACCTGCAGGGTGTTTCTATCAACGACGCCATAGTTGAACAACAGGTCATCATGCCTGCCGGAGGCTACCTGGTTGTCGGTGACGCAGACCTTCCATTGGCCTTCCTGGGAATTCCCAACAAACATCTCCTCCCCGACTTTCCCTCACTCACCAATAGCGGAGCGACACTTTCGCTCACCAATGAAAACGGTATTTTGCTCGATGAGGCAACTTACGACCTTACCTGGTACCGCGATGCGGCTAAGGATGACGGCGGATGGTCACTCGAACTGATCAATCCTGAAGACCCGTGCAGCGACGCCGGCAACTGGAGGGCCAGCGAAGATGAGCGCGGTGGTACGGCAGGAGAACTTAATTCGGTGTACGACAATACCCCGGATACCGTTGCGCCCCAATACCTCTACCTGATCAATGAACCGCAGGATGCCATCACGCTGGTCTTTAACGAGCCCATTGACGAGAGCTCTCTGGCGGGCGTTTCCTTCACCGTCAACGGCGAATTGGTTGCCAACCCCGACGCCCAGTTTTACGATGGCTCCGGCCAGCGTATCATTCTCCATTACGGCGAGATGGAAGCGGGTGTGGTGTATGAATTTCAGGTGCTGGGCCTTTACGACTGCTGGCAAAATGAAACCGGTCTTATTACCGGTGTCTTCATGCTGCCGGTGGAAGGAGAGCCCGGCGATGTGGTCATCAATGAACTTTTGTTTGACCCCCTCGAAGGCGGTTACGACTTTGTGGAACTCTATAACCGCTCGACCCGCGCGCAGTCATTGGCCGGATGGTCAATTGCCAACGGCGAAGGTGGCGTACCGCAGACAGATGATCCGATTACTGAAAATGAAATTGTGCTGCTACCGGGACAGTTTTTGGTCCTCACCGAAAACAGCGACGCCTTGCCGGACCATTATCCCTTTACCCGCCTCGACCGTGTGCTGCTGATGCCTTCGATGCCCGCTTTTACCGTGGGAAGCGGAGAAGTATTCCTGCTCATGCCTGACCTCCAGCAGGGCGATTTCTTCCCTTATAATGAAGACATGCACTTCGACCTGCTGAACAGCACCGATGGTGTTTCTCTTGAACGCGTTGACCCTTTCAGGCCATCGCTTGACGAAACCAATTGGCAAAGCGCCGCCCAGTCACAGGGTTTTGCCACCCCCGGATATATCAATTCCCAATCCTGGTTTGGCGATTTTGATCCGGAGGGCATCTCCATTGAACCGGAAGTTTTTTCTCCCGATAACGACGGCTATCAGGACCAGCTGCACATCCACTATGCAGACGATACCCCGGGTATGCTGGCCCAAATCTTCATTTTTGACAGTGAGGGCAGGAAGGTGCGCAACCTGACGCGCAACGAACTGCTCGGCGCCAACAACACCATCAGTTGGGATGGCCTCACCGACGAAAACCTGCTGGCGCCTGTAGGTATATACGTGATTTATTTCGAAGCAATATCCCCGGATGGCAGGGTGGTCACGTACCGCAAATCTTGCGTGCTCGCGCACCGCATCTGACTTCCGGCTTTCTCAACGCTGATGGTCTCTCGACAATTTGTTGACAGCCTCCACACGGTTGTTAACCTGGAGTTTTTCGTAGATGTTGTAGATGTGGGTGCGGATGGTGTGCGGACTGAGAAATAGCTTTTCGGCAATTTGCTTGTTTCGGTAGCCCTGTGCGAGCAGATCAAGTATTTCCAATTCGCGCTCAGTGAGGTCGGAAGGCGCATCGTTTTCTCGGCGCTGAAAAGAATCCACCACCTTTCTTGCGATAGTGCTCGACATAGGACTACCGCCGTGGAAGAGATCTCTGACGGCTTCGATGAGGATTTCGCCGGCGGCCCTTTTGAGTATGTAACCCTT
>DHLU01000104.1:13773-15077 GCA_002405435.1 Flavobacteriales bacterium UBA4660 | reverse complement strand
CAAAAAAGAAAGAAATTTTTGCCAAACACGGCAAAAGCGACAAAGACACCGGAACGTCAGAAGGACAGATTGCCCTGTTCACTTTCCGCATCAACCACCTCACCAACCACATGAAAGCCAATAAAAAGGATTTCGGAACCCAGCGCGCACTGATCAGGCTTGTAGGTAAACGCAGGAGTTTGCTGGATTATCTCCAGAAAACAGACATCAGCCGTTACCGTGCAATCATTAAAGAGCTTGACATCAGGAAATAACCACAGGGTTGAATAGCATTCAACAGGCACCAGGACAGGTTGAGAACCTCGTCCTGGTGTTGTGTTTTATCATGCAGGGTATTTGGCTGCGAAAAGGGGATACCGACCAACCACAAAACAACAGACGAAAATGAATTACGAATTGATTACAAAGACCATCGACCATGGAGATGGTCGCCCGATTACCATTGAAACCGGAAAACTCGCCAAGCAGGCCAGCGGTTCCGTGGTAGTTCGTCAGGGAGATACAATGCTGCTGGCTGCCGTTGTGGCCAGCGACGAGGCGAAAGAAGGTGTGGACTTTTTGCCGCTCACGGTCGAGTACCGGGAAAAATACGCCGCCGCCGGAAGATTTCCCGGAGGCTATTTCAAGCGCGAAGCCCGTCCCTACGATGACGAGATTCTCACGGCTCGCCTCGTTGACCGGGCGCTGAGGCCGATGTTCCCCGAAGATTTTCATGCCGAAATTCAGGTGGTCATCAACCTGATCTCCGCAGACAAATCGAATATGTCAGACAGCCTGGCCGGACTGGCGGCCTCGGCGGCCATCGCTGTTTCGGATATACCGTTCAACGGCCCGATCTCCGAGGTCCGTGTTGCACGGGTGCACGGCAAACTGGTTATCAATCCTACCCGCGAACAGCTCGAAGCGGCCGACCTCGACGTGATGGTCGCCGGAAGCCTCGACAGCATTGTGATGGTGGAAGGTGAAATGCAGGAAATCTCCGAGGCTGAAATGGTGGACGCCATCAGCGTGGCCCATACTGCTATACAGGCCCAGTGCCGCGCCCAGCTCGAAATGGCCGCGCAGGTCGCCAAATCACAACCCAAACGCACTTACAGCCACGAACCCAAGGACGAGGAACTGAAAAAACTCATCTGGGACGAATGTTACGCCAGGTACTATACCGCAGCCAAGACACCGGCGGGCAAGAAGGAGAGGATGGCCGCCTACAGTGCCATCGAAGCTGACTTCTGCAGCCGCTATACCGACGAGGAGAAAGCAGGGAAAAAATTTCTCCTCAACAAATACCACAACGACTGTCTCAA
>DHLU01000104.1:13155-13662 GCA_002405435.1 Flavobacteriales bacterium UBA4660 | reverse complement strand
ATTTCTCCTCAACAAATACCACCACGACTGTCTCAAAGACGCCATGCGCAACATGATCCTCGACGAAGGCATCCGCCTTGACGGAAGGGGAACTACCCACATTCGCCCCATCTGGAGCGAGGTGGACTGCCTCCCCGGCCCGCACGGATCGAGCATCTTTACGCGGGGAGAAACACAGTCCCTCACCACCGTTACCCTCGGTACCAAGGACGATGAGCAGATGATCGACGCCGCCGTAATGGTGCGCTACGACAAGTTCCTGCTGCACTACAATTTCCCGCCTTATTCCACCGGAGAAGCAAGGCCTATACGGAGCACTTCCCGCAGGGAAATCGGACACGGTAACCTCGCATTGCGCGCCCTCAAACCCATGCTGCCCGAAACATCAGTCTGCCCGTACACCATCCGGGTGGTCAGCGATATTCTGGAGTCAAACGGATCATCTTCCATGGCGACCGTTTGCGCAGGAACCCTCGCGCTGCTCGATGCCGGTGTGAAACTCAAGTC
>DHLU01000104.1:7421-13050 GCA_002405435.1 Flavobacteriales bacterium UBA4660 | reverse complement strand
CGTGTGCTCTTCCGATCTATCGCCATGGGATTGATCACGGATGAGAAAACGGGCAAGTATGCAATTCTCAGCGATATCCTCGGCGACGAAGACCACCTCGGCGACATGGATTT
The DNA here is from genome assembly GCA_002405435.1 of Flavobacteriales bacterium UBA4660. GTDB lineage: Bacteria > Bacteroidota > Bacteroidia > Flavobacteriales_D > Sanyastnellaceae > UBA4660. The sequence goes on along the minus strand of DHLU01000104.1, from coordinate 12,937 downwards.
CAAGGTCACCGGATCTTCAAAAGGCATCACTGCCTGCCAGATGGACATTAAGGTAAAAGGCCTCACCGTGCAGGTGCTTACCGAAGCCCTTGAGCAGGCGCGCCAGGGCAGGCTCCACATCCTGGGTGAAATGAACAAGACCCTCGACCACGCCAGGGAAGACTACAAACCACACGCACCGCGCATTGTTACCTTCGAAATACCTACCGAAACCATTGGTGCCGTTATTGGCCCGGGAGGTAAGGTGATTCAGGAAATTCAGAAAACCACCGGAGCGACCATCAGCATCGATGAGAAGGACGGTAAGGGTTTTGTGGAAGTAGCCTCCGCGGATAAGGCGGGGCTCGATGCCGCCGTAAACCAGATCAAGAGTATTGTGTGGCCACCGCAAATCGAGGTGGGCGCTGTGTACGACGGTGTGGTGAAGACCATACAGCCTTTCGGAGCCTTTGTCGAAATTCTGCCCAAACAGGATGCGCTGCTGCATGTCAGCGAAATCGAATGGGGTCGCGTGGAAAATGTGCGCGACGTGCTGCGTGAAGGTGACAAGGTACAGGTGAAGGTGATCGGAAAGGATGACCGCGGCAAGTACAAACTCTCTCGCAAGGTCTTGCTCCCAAAGCCCGAACGCAATAACTAACCCCCAAAGTTTGTTAGGCGTGCCGGTAAGGCTCGAAATTTGATGTAAGCATCAGGTGAATGTTGTGTTGCTTTATTTGCACCCCCGCGTATTAACCACCCCGTCAGTTCAACCCAAGAAATAGATGAGACAGCTAAAAATCACCAAACAGGTAACCAACCGCGAAACCGCATCCCTGGACAAATACCTCCAGGAGATCGGCAGGGTCGACCTGATTACCGCCGAGCAGGAAGTGGAACTCGCCCGCCGCATCAAGGCCGGTGACCAAAGCGCCCTGGAAAAACTCACCAAGGCCAACCTCCGTTTTGTGGTTTCGGTGTCGAAACAATACCAAAACCAGGGATTGTCATTGCCCGACCTGATCAATGTGGGCAACCTCGGTCTGATTAAGGCGGCCCAGCGTTTCGACGAAACCAGGGGATTCAAGTTTATCTCCTATGCCGTGTGGTGGATTCGTCAGAGCATTCTGCAGGCGCTGGCCGAACAATCACGCATTGTACGTCTGCCCCTCAACAAAATTGGATCGATTAACAAAATCAACAAGGCTTTCGCAAAGCTCGAGCAGGAATTTGAACGTCCGCCCACGCCGGCCGAACTGGCTGAAGTGCTCGAAATGACGCTCGATGAGGTAAAGCAGTCACTCAAAAACAGCGGCCGCCACGTATCGATGGATGCACCGCTGAAGGATGGTGATGATTCATCCAGCAATATGTACGACGTGTTGCAGGTGAACGACACCCCGCCGCCCGATATGGACCTCATGCATGAGTCGCTGCGCAAGGAAATTGAGCGTTCGCTTAAAACCCTCACCAGCCGCGAAGCAGATGTGGTGCGGCTCTATTTCGGCCTGAATGGTGAACACCCGATGACCCTCGAAGAAATCGGCGAACGTTTTGACCTCACCCGTGAACGCGTGAGGCAGATTAAGGAAAAAGCCATCAGAAGACTGAAACACACCAGCCGCAGCAAGATACTCAAGTCTTACCTGGGCTAAACGCCTCAACGAATACCTCAACGGTGGTTGTCTAAAAAGGCGGCCACCGTTTTTTTTGTTTCTCTGGATGCCTCAGGGTCAGCAATGCCACGGCCGGTAAAACCCAAGGGACCGGGCACGGGTCGGGTGCGCTCACTCACACGGACAGACCTTCCGGGCGGCCCGGGAAACCGGCTGAAACGACACCCCGAAAAGGCCAATGGCATTTACCGCAGCGCGCCAATCACATCATATTTGGTGATGATGTGCTTCTTGCCGTTGGCGAGTTGCACAATCACGGCCGGGACATCGCGGTTCATGCGCGCAGAAATGGATTCCAGGGTGTCATGCTCGTGCACAACAGGCAAAGCGGGACCCATCACATTTTCAATCCGGTCTTCAACCCTCGAACGGTCTTCCACAATACACTGGTACAACTGGGTTTCGTCCACAAAGCCCACCATGAGTCCGTCTTTCACCACGGGTATTTGGGAAATGTTGAATTTTTTCATCTTGTCAATGGCATGGCTGACCAATTCTCCACTGCCAATGGTAACCAGCGGATGTTCGAGGTGCCCTGCTATGAGATCACGCGCCGTTTTTTTCTCCTCCTGCAGAAAACCGCGGTCACGCATCCACTCGTCGTTAAACATCTTGCCGAGATAGCGCGTGCCGTGGTCGTGGAAGATGACTACCACCACGCTGTTTTGGTTAAAGCGGTCTTTCAGTTGCATGAGTCCGGCCATAGCGCTGCCTGCACTGTTCCCCGCAAAAATGCCTTCCTCCCGCGCAATGCGCCTCGTCATGAGCGCCGCATCCTTGTCGGTCACTTTTTCGAAATGGTCAATCAGGCTGAAATCGACGTTTTCGGGGAGAAAATCTTCACCAATACCTTCGGTGATGTACGGATAGATTTCGTTTTTGTCGAAAATGCCGGTTTCCTTGTATTTCTTGAAAACGCTGCCGTACGTGTCGATGCCCCAGATACGGATCGATGAGTTCTTTTCCTTGAGGTAGCGCGCAACGCCGCAGATAGTGCCTCCCGTGCCCACCCCGACCACCAGGTCGGTAATGGTTCCTCCGGTCTGCTCCCAGATTTCGGGTCCGGTAGTTTCATAATGCGCCTGGGCATTGCTGGGGTTGTCGTACTGGTTCGCCTTCCATGAATTTGGCACTTCTTTCACCAGCCTCGAGGAGACGCTGTAGTATGACCTTGGATCTTCGGGATCCACATTGGTAGGACAAACGATGACCTCGGCTCCGAAGGCGCGAAGCGCATCAAATTTCTCCTTCGACTGCTTGTCGGTTGAGGTGAAGATGCACTTGTAGCCCTTGATCACGGCCGCAATGGCCAGTCCCATGCCCGTATTGCCGCTGGTGCCCTCAATGATGGTTCCTCCGGGCTTCAGCCTGCCATCTCTTTCAGCATCCTCAATCATCTTGAGCGCCATGCGGTCTTTGATGCTGTTGCCGGGATTGGTACTTTCGATTTTCGCCAGCACAAGGCCGGGTATATCCCGGGCAATCCGGTTGATTTTTACCAGTGGGGTGTTTCCGATCGTCTCAAGGACATTGTTGAAGTACTTCATGCTGCAAAGATGTGAACCGGAAGGCCTTTCGGATTCACCGCAACCCGCAATTTGCCCGTAAGGCCTTAAATCGGTCGGTCATGGCCTGCCGGATCAAGCCATAGGCGCCTCGTGCAGGGGCTCAGGCAACGGTTTTCTGGTAGTGAACGCCGCGCTCTTTCAGGTAGCTGAGCACAAAGTCGAGGCTGCCGGGCTGGGCGCCCACATATTCGTGCGGACAAATACCCTTGCGCGCGAAGTGGCCTTTCAGCACCAGCTGCGCAACAGCCGTACACGTAAAGCCCGTGGTGCGGGCCATGGAGATGGTGTTTTCCTTGCGGTCAAAGCGGTCGAGCAGGTGGTAGGTGATGCGCGTGCTTTTACCCCCGCCATCGGTGCCGTCCATCACGATGCGCATGACTGTGAAATCTTCTTCTCCCGGCTTGAGCTTCCACTGCGGAAACAACAGCCGGGCGGTGAGGTCTATCGGACGCACGGGCACACCGTTGATCTCTACCGGCTCGGTGCTGAAAAAACCGGCCTTGCGCAATACGCGCAGGTATTCGACGCAACCCGGGTAACGCAGCGTTTTTTCAATCATATCGGGAATGTGGGGCATGGTGTGGATGAGCGAACGCAACCCATCGCTGTTCCAGCTTTCAAGGGTACCCAGTCCGGGAAATTCAACCAGTTCAGTATCTGACAGGGCTTCGCGTACCACCAACTGTCCGTGTTGCACATACCGTGCAGGCCGTGTGTACTCCTCAATCACGTCAATGGGTGAAAACACGGCCTTGTATTCCCATGGCCATTCGCGTTGAACCGGAAGGCCGCCTACGAGGCATTCGTAACGGTGGAGGCGCAACTGCTGGTCGTAATGACCAAGAATGATGTTTCCCATGCCGGGAGCTACACCGCAATCGGTCACGACGGTAACGCCGTGGGCCTGTGCCAGTGCATCAAGGTCAAAAGCATTTTCGGGAAAGAAGGAAATATCTACCATGTTCTTTCCCGATTCAATGACGGTACGAACCGTTTCAAATCCCATAAACCCCGGCACCGCGCCCACCACGAGGTCGTAAGGGGCAATGAGGGCCTGAAGCCGGCTGCGGTCGCCCAGGTCGCACAACAGGGGGGTTACGCCAGCACTGCTGAGCGCTGAGAGTGCCTCAGGGCTGCGGTCTGCTGCGGCGGTCTGGCAGGTGCGGGCAAGATCCCGCGCAATGGCGGAGCCGACTAATCCGGCGCCCAATACAATCACAGAAGGTTTTGACATGCCGCAAAGATGCATGGCGGGTGCTGATCATTGCAATCAGCCGCGTGAAGCTTTGAAGGAGGCGATGGCGTTGCGGGTAAAATCAGAGAGTACCAGGCGGCCACTGATTTCGGCACGTTCATAGAGCAGGTGTTCCCAGTGGTCGGTTCCCTGCCACAGTGCCCGCTTCAATGCAGCCATGGCCTCAGGACTTGATGCCGCGAGGGTGGTGGCGAGGGTGTGCAGGTGCTGGTCCATCGCGGCTTCGTCTTCAAAGACTTGCTGGTAGCGTCCGCGGGCAAGGGCCCATTCGGCACTGTGCCAACTGCTTGCGTCGATGGCCAGCTGGCCCATACCGCCCGTGCCCACCTTGCGCTCTACGGCCGGCCCGACCACAAAAGGCCCGATACCCACGGCCAGTTCGCTCAGTTTGACTGAGGCCTGCCGCGTAGCGAAGCAATAGTCGGTGCTGGCTGCCAGTCCGACACCGCCGCCTACCGCTTTATGGTGAATACGGCCGAGAATCAGCTTCGGACAGGTGCGCATGGCATTGATGACCCGTGCAAATCCGGAGAAAAATTCCTTGCCCGCTTCAAAGGAGTTGATAGACGCGAGTTCATCAAAGCTGGCCCCTGCGCAAAAAGCGCGGTCTCCGGCGCTGCGCAGCACCAGCACCCTCGTGTCGCTGTCGTGTCCTGCAGACTGGATGGCCGCCGCAAGTTCAGACAGCAGGGAAGAGGGCAGGGAGTTGCTCTGGGGATGAAAAAAGGTTACCGTACCGATATGCCGGTCGGTGCTGACGGTTACGCTTCCGGCTGACATGGCATGAGGGGCTTAACCGCGTTGGGCCATGGGAACGTACTCGCGTTTGCCGGGACCGGTGTAAATCTGGCGGGGACGGCCGATGGGCTCTCCCTGTTCGATCATCTCTTTCCACTGGGCAATCCAGCCCGGCAACCTGCCGAGGGCAAACATGACGGTAAACATTTCGGTCGGAATGCCGATGGCGCGGTAGATGATTCCGCTGTAGAAATCCACGTTCGGATACAGCTTGCGCTCCACGAAGTAGTCGTCTTGCAG
>DHLU01000104.1:4408-7188 GCA_002405435.1 Flavobacteriales bacterium UBA4660 | reverse complement strand
TTGTACACGCGGTGGCCAAAGCCCATGAGCCGGAAGGAGTCGGTTTTGTCTTTCGCCTTTTCTACCCATTTGCTTACGTCGCCACCGTCGCTCTTGATGCGCTCGAGCATCTCGATTACCGCTTGGTTAGCGCCTCCGTGCAGGGGGCCCCACAGGGCAGCTATACCCGCCGCGATGCTTGAATACAGGTTAGACTGGCTGGAGCCCACGATGCGCACCGTTGAGGTGGAGCAGTTTTGTTCGTGGTCGGCATGCAGAATCAACAGTTTGTTCAGGGCGTCGTCTACCACCGGATCAACCTCGTAGTCGTCGGTCGGCAGCGCAAACATCATGTGCAGGAAGTTCTGCGTGTAGGTATAGGCGTTTTTCGGATACACAATCGGGTGCCCGATACTCACCTTGTAGGCCTGGGCTGCAAGCGTTGGCATCTTGGCCAGCAGGCGGTGCATGGTCAGCTCGATGTCCTTGAAAGGGCGCTTGGGAATCTGCGACTCCGGGTAAAAGGTCGACATGCTCGCGATCATGCTCGACAAGACACCCATCGGGTGCGCACCGGTCGGGTATGCTTCGTAAAAGCGCTTCATGTCTTCGTGCACCAGCGTGTGGTGGGAAATGCTGCGCGAGAAATAGTCGATCTCTTTTTTGGTGGGGAGTTCACCGTAAATAAGCAGATAGGCTACCTCAAGGAAGGGCGCATATTCGCTCAGTTGTTCGATGGGATAGCCCCGGTACCACAGGATGCCGTTATCGCCGTCGAGGAAGGTAATGGCACTTTTGGTAGCGCCGGTATTCTTAAAGCCGCTGTCGAGCGTAACATAGCCGGTGGTGTCAAGCAGCTTGGTTATGTCAATGGCTTTTTCGTTTTCAGTGCCTGTAATTACGGGAAGTTCGTACTCCTTGCCGTTGAGAATCAGTTTAGCGTTTTCGGACATCTTGGGTGAAATGAAGAAAAATTTTCGGGCGCAAAATTACTCGCTCGGGGGTTGTTTACCACCTATCCCACAAAGCTTAAACAACAAAATGCCCGTGTATGTTTCAACATACTGCGGAAAAAAACGTTGGGAAACCCCGGTTCAGGCCCGGAGCTACTTGAAACTGGGCGTGAAGGTCGACTGGAAGTCGTTCCATGTCACACTCTTGAAGTGCCCTTCGTGAAAGTACTTCAGCAGGCATTCCAGTTGGCCCGGGTTGAGCATACCCCGCGACTGGTTGAGGTAGGTGCCATTGTCGTCAATGACCACAATGGTCGGGTAGGCCACTACGTTGAGAAACCTTGAGAATTCATGGGTGCTGTTGCGGCCGGTTGCGGCCGGATTGTAGCCCGGATTGGCGTAGGTAGTACCCTGGTAGTTGACCGGGTTGGCCGATTCGGCGTCAAATTTCACAGCGTAGAAATTTGCATTGACATAATTGGCCACGTCATCGCTCTGAAAGGTGGTGCTGCTGAGCATTTTGCAGGGTCCGCACCACTTGGTGTAAACATCCACCATGATCTTTTTCGGGTTCTTTTTCTGCAGTTCAATGGCTTCTTCTATGGTTACCCAATGAATTTTTTCCGGTGCCGGCTGTTGCGGATTGGCGGGACGGGAAGCCACCTGCGCCGCGAGGTAAAGCGGAAGGAGGGCAAGTATCAGGAGGGAGGTTTTTTTCATAGGAAATGACGGGTTTGGGTCTTGAACGGCAAATAGGATACCAAAGTACGGCAAGCCGCCGGTTTATTTAACTTCCAGCATCAGTTTTCTGATGAGCGGAGAGATGAGTATAAGGATCAAGCCGGCTATAATCGCATACCACGCAAAGTCATAATACCCTTGGGTATATATGTTGAGTTTTTCCAGCGGTGATGCGCTGGCCTCCGGCGAAATGCTGGCACCGAACAATCCGGCGACATATTGACCATAGGCACTGGCAAGAAACCACATTCCCATCATGAATCCCTGCAGCCGTTCAGGTGCAAGCTTGGTCATGATCGACAGACCGATGGGCGACAGGCACAACTCGCCGAGTGTCACCGCGAAGTAAGCAAAGGTGAACAGGTCGAGTGAAGAAATGCCATTGGCATCTGCGAAGAAACGCCCGGAGAAAAAGAGCATATAACCGATACCGAGTAAGAGGAACCCGATACCGAATTTGATGACTGTATTGGGTTCCTTTCGCCTTTTGGCCAGCCACAGCCAGATCATTCCCACGATGGCAGCGAACGCAATCACGAAAGCAGAGTTTGCGGAGTTATTCACGCCATTCGGGTCGAGGTGGATGAAGCCCAAAAGCTTGTCGTCAAGGTGTTTTGCGGCGAAAAGACTGAGCGACCCTCCGGCCTGTTCAAAAATTGACCAGAATACCACCGAGAAAAAAATAAAAAACAGCCCTGCAATGAGCTTTTTCACCTCCGATACCGAGCTTTTCGACATTTCATAAAAAAGGTACAACAGACTAAAGGGTCCGATGATGTACATGAAATAATCAGTATAAATGGTATTGGACACCATCATCATGATAACGGGTATGGCAAGCAGGCCACCACCATACACAGCAAGGTCTTGCCAAACCCAGGTGCGGTTTTGAGCAGATGGAAGAGGCGAAAGACCAATTGGCCCCATGGAATGGCGTGTGCGTGTGAAGGTGAGCAAACTGATAGTCATCACCAGCGCAGCGAGTCCAAAGGCTACGTTCCAGGTGAGATGGGCGGGAATGACCGAGGCCATGAATTCGCCTTTTCCTATGGCAATGCAGAAATAGCCACCGAGCAATGCGCCCACGTTGATCCCTGCATAGAAGAG
>DHLU01000104.1:1045-4302 GCA_002405435.1 Flavobacteriales bacterium UBA4660 | reverse complement strand
GAAAATCCCGCATCGCGGCGGTTGGCATTCTGACTTTACAATTGGCCAACCATGCTGGAAATATTGGGTTTGAAAAAGCCGGTGCCTACTACGTTGAAGGCGATACCCAGAAAGAAAAATTCTTTCGGGTCGATGGCCAGGATGATACTGCCGGTAATCATGAGCAGCCCACCCCAGAAGAGCGATTTCCGGAAGCCGAGAATCTTATCGGCAAAGAGTCCTCCTATAAAGGTGAATGCATAGACCCACGATTGGGTAGCGCCGTATTGCAAATTGGCGGCTTTTTCATCCATAAATAGCTGGTTCACCATAAAAAAGGTGAGCATACCGCGCATGCCGTAAAAGCAAAACCGCTCCCACATCTCCGACAGAAACAGGTACCACAGTTGCTTGGGGTATTTGCCTTGAAAATTTCTGATGGCTGCCAGTGCGGGGTCTTCCTCAGGAAGCGGGGCTTTGGTCAGGTCTGCATCCAGTGCGTTTGACATGGTTGGTTGTTTTGTGGTGGGCTAAAATAGAAAGGTCTGCCCTGGAGACAGACCCTTCATGGATATTGAGCGTTGGATTAACTCACGTTGTTTTCCCTCATGACGCCGTTGAGCCACTTGAGCATCAAAAACATCAGGATGCCGGCGGCCAGCACGAGCCCGCAGTTGAGGTAAAAATAATTGGCCTTGTCGTCAAAGCGCTCCCACAGGCTCGACAGCATGCCGGAGAGTTTGTTGCCCACGGAAATGGCGAGGAAGAATCCGCCCATGAGCAGTGAGGTAATGCGTGGCGGCGATAGTTTCGACACCAGCGAGAGCCCCATCGGACTCAGGCAGAGTTCTCCGAGCGTGATTACCCCGTAAGAAGCCCAAAGCCAGTAAGCGCTTGCCTTGCCGGTGAGGTCCTGCGTAGCAAACACCGCACTGTATATCACGAGGGCTGACAGGGCGGTAATGATGAGTCCGATAGCGATTTTGGTTGGTGTGGTAGGCTCTTTACCCCGGCGGCGGAAGACGCCCCACAAGCCCACGAGCACAGGTGTAAGCAGAATTACCCACAGGGGGTTGATGGACTGGAACAATTCAGTCGATGCCAGTTTCAGGTCGCTGCCTTTTGCCGGCAGTTTGTCATCAGCAAGGTTCGAAAAGTACTTTCTGGATTTCTCCAGCCGGTCGATGTACTGAGATAGGTCGCGGGTTGCGCTGATTTCCGCAGGGGTGTTTTTGGGCAGTGCGTCTTCCTGCGCGCGCAGGTTTTCAATTACCGCAGCAAAAGAGGCATCGTCCATCTGTACGGTATCGTTGTTGACTACAATCTGGGCCATGTCGACGGGCTCAGCAAGGCTGGCGGCATATCCGGGCAATTCGCGGTCGGTATAATCTTCCGCCCACACCGTAAGGGCATCACCGTTTTGGTGGAATATGGCAAAAAACAAAATGACGCACATGAATACGGCAAGCAGCGCCTTGATAGCCCTCCGCTCTTTGGCAGAGTCGTGCGAGCTGGCCAGGTCGGCATCAAGAGGACCTTCTTTCTTCGCGCCTTTGGATACCGAGAGGTAGATAAAGAATCCCACAACGGGCAGACAGCCGATAATAAAGGCGTCGTTCGTATCGGTTCCCAGCAGGTTGCCGGGAATCAGGTAGCCGAGTATGCCGAAGGCGAACATGGGCAACAGGGTAAGTCCGAGAATTTTTCCGGTCGACATATCGCCGGGCTTCTGGGGCTTGATGACGTCAACGTGCTTGATATGCCGCGTGCCGAGCAGGAATACGACCACGCCAATCAGCATTCCAACGCCTGCGGCCGCGAAGGCATAGCCCCAGCCGTAGTTGATGCGCATATAGGCCGCCACGAAGTTGCAGATGAAGGCACCGAGGTTGATACCCATGTAGAAGATGTTGTAGCCGGAGTCTTTCTTTTCCTTCAGTTCGTTGGTGCTGTATAGGTTGCCCACCATGGTAGAGATATTGGGCTTGAAGAATCCATTACCCAGAATAATCAGCAACAGGGCGAGGTAAAAGGTGGTGGTGGAGTGAATAGACAGGCAGAAATAGCCTGCGGCCATCATCAGCCCTCCCATGACAATGGAACGGCGATACCCCAGCAAGCGGTCTGCGAGCAGCCCTCCAATAAAAGGCGTCAGGTAGACCAGTCCGAGGTAGGTTCCGTAGATATCTGACTTCTGCGCCGACGTAAAGCCCATGCCGCCGTTGTTCCAACCGTCGAGCATGTACAATGAGAAGATTCCGAGCATCAGGTAATACCCGAACCGCTCCCACATTTCAGTTCCGAAGAGAACCCAAAGTCCTTTGGGGTGACTAATTTTTTTCTGAGTCATACGTGTTAGTCTGTGTTGGTTATTGGTGTTTGGTGAAGGCCAAATGTAACATCAATCGGCACTTGACGTGCATCCGTGCAGTGAAGACTCCGGCAGCCCTCCTGCAGGGGACATCTATCAGAGTTTTTCTTTCAGGTAGGTGGTCATTTTGTTGTAGAGGTGCAGGCGCGTTTTGCCACCGTAAATGCCGTGGTTTTTGTTGGGATATACAAAGAGGTCAAAGGGTTTGTTGGCATTGACCAGCGCAGTAGTCATGTCCATCGTGTTCTGATAATGCACGTTGTCGTCTGCGCTGCCGTGGATCAGCAGCAGGTTTCCCTTCAGCGCATTCACGAAATTGATCGGTGAGTTGTTTTCATACCCACCGCTGTTTTCCTGCGGGGTGCGCAAAAACCGTTCGGTGTAAATGGTGTCGTAATACTTCCAGTTGGTCACAGGGGCCACCGCAATGCCGGTGGTGTAATAGTCTGCCCCCTTGGTCATGCACAGCGATGTCATGTAGCCGCCGTAACTCCAACCCTGAATGCCGATGCGGTTTTTGTCGATATAGTTCAGGCCTCCGAGGTAACGGGCCAGGTCAATGAAATCTTCTGTTTCCGGCTTGCCCAGGTTCATGTACGTGCTGTGTTTGAAGTCCCGGCCGCGGTTCATCGTTCCACGCGGATCGCAACTCACCACGATATAGCCTTCCTGACAAAGCAGCTGGTGCCACAGGTAATTGCGCCCTCCCCAGGCATCGGTCACGGTATTGCTGCCCGGGCCTCCGTAGATGGCCACCAGCACGGGATAGGATTTAGACGGGCTGAAACCCGCCGGCTTCATCATCCAGCAGTTCAGGCTCGTTCCACCGCTGTTGGTAAAGGTAAAAAACTCCTTTTTGGTCAGCCCATAGTTTGCCAGTCGGGTTTTCAGCGCAGCATTGTCTTTA
>DHLU01000104.1:0-983 GCA_002405435.1 Flavobacteriales bacterium UBA4660 | reverse complement strand
CGTTCCACCGCTGGTGGTAAAGGTAAAAAACTCCGCTTTGGTCAGCCCATAGGTTGCCAGTCGGGGTTTCAGCGCAGCATTGTCTTTCAGCACGCGAATGCGTTTGCCCGTCTGTGTGTGCAGTGACGTGTAGGCCGGTGTATTGGCATCGCTGTGAACCAGAATGAAGTTTTTATAACCCGCGGAAAATTCCGCATCGTTTGTGCCGGCATTCATGCTCAGCCGGGTGCAGGTGCCCCCCTTTTTCAGCGACTGAACAAACACGTGCTTTTGCATCGCGCTGACCTCATCGTGCGTTTCCACGGCCGGTGCGTTTCCCTTTGGGCGTTTAGGCGGCGCTGACTTGTTCACCAGGTTGGCACTGAAATAAACGGCCTGCCCGGCTTCATCATAGCCGTAAAAATCAATCACTTCCCAGTTGCCGTGGGTCAGTTGCGCCACCTCCCTGCCGGTCATGTCCATCCGGTAGAGATGGTTGTAGCCGTCTTTTTCGCTCAGTATGATAAAACCGCTTCCGTCTTTCAGAAATGTCAGGGCATCGTTGATGTCTATATACGTGGCCGACGTTTCTGTATACACAACACGGGTGCTGATACGAAACGGCTGGGCCTCACGCAGGTCAGCGAAAAGGTATTCAAGTTTGTTTTGCAGGCGGTTCATGCGAAGCACGCATAGCACATCGTTGCCCGCGGTCCACTGAATACGCGGGATATACACGTCGCCCCTTCCGGTGTCAACAAGGGTGTTTTTTCCCGTGCGCTCATCCCAGATCCAGATCTGTATGGTGCTGTTTTTTTCCCCGGCCTTCGGATACTTGAACCTGTACTGGGTCGGATAGAGTTCGCCGAACATGTCCATGGAAAATTCCTTCACTTCACTCTCGTCAAAACGGTAAAAGGCAATTCTGTCGCCCAGCGGACTCCCCTGGTATCCTTTGGCAATGGCAAATTCCTCTTCATATACCCAATCGGTCGCCCCGTTGA
>DHLU01000191.1:5836-6085 GCA_002405435.1 Flavobacteriales bacterium UBA4660 | reverse complement strand
CCACCCTTGAATTGCGCCAGTTCGATCTTTACGCAGGCCGGCAGTTGCTTGCAGCGGGTATTTCATTGACTGCCTTTAGCGGAGAACTGCTTGCGCTTACGGGAAGAAACGGTACGGGAAAGACCACCCTGCTCAGAACCATTGCCGGGCTGCTCCCGGCCCCGACGGGTAGCATATTTATTCGGGGCAGCGATCTCAACACACAGTCTTTTCGCCGCCGTGCGGCCCTCGTCGCCGTGGTGACAACCG
>DHLU01000191.1:5441-5690 GCA_002405435.1 Flavobacteriales bacterium UBA4660 | reverse complement strand
CAGGCCGAGGCTGGCGGGCATAACAGCACTGCAGTGTGTGATGATGGGTGCCGGAGTGAGCAGGCAACCGGCGGTCTTTGAACACCGCCGCGCACTGGAAGACGTGGCTGTTCGCTTTCTCGACATGGCCGGGGCCGGCAACCTGGCCGGCAAACCGCTGAGCAGGCTGAGCGACGGAGAACTGCAGCGGGTGCTGTTGGCCAGGGCACTGGCTCAGGATACGCCACTGCTGCTGCTCGATGAACCGAC
>DHLU01000191.1:0-5351 GCA_002405435.1 Flavobacteriales bacterium UBA4660 | reverse complement strand
CTGCTGCTGCTCGATGAACCGACGGCATTTCTCGATAGCCAGGGACGGACTGAATTGCTCGAACTCCTCGTGTCGCTTGTCACCGGCTCAGGAAAGACCATCCTGTTGTCGACCCACGAGATTGATCTTGCGCGCCGTCTGGCGCAACGTTTTCTGCGCATTGAGAACGGACGGCTAACGGAAGACTGAACATGGTCTCGTAGGTTCCATTGCGCAAACAAAGCGGAGGTAAGTCAGTATTTGATAACCCAGACGACATCCCGGCGCCACAGACGCCACCATTCGGCACGCACCAGGTCGTCGGCCGCAGTGTCGGTGAGCGCCGACAAATGCTGCACCAGCTCTCCCAGTCCGATGGGCTCTGCAGCTGGCACTTCAAAACGTGCGGCATGTTCGCAGATATACGAGGCTGCTTCTTCCGGCATCGACAGGTTCACCGCCCCGGAGGGTTTTACAAAGCGCACCATGGCCTGGCCTTTTTCATGGGAAAGTACTTTTACCGAGACATGGTGCCACCGCATCACATAACCCTGAAGGGTATAGTCGTCGGGGGTCCAGCGTTTGATGTGCTTGGCGATGAGTTTGGAGGGTACTGATGGATGGGGAATCATGAAGGAGAAAAACTGCTGAAGAGGCCAGTCGAGTCCCTTGCCATGCATGTAATTGTAGAGGGCCTTTTTTAAACCATCTGAGTACTGCGCATGGTCTGCACCGGTCGGATCTTCATGATACAGGTCGTTGTTGGCGAAGCCTTCAAAGACGGGACCCGTGCGCACAACGCCGTAGGCCTGCGGATTGATGCCAACGGGGCTGTGAACCGTCATGGCAAACTGGTGCCAGTGGGCCGATTGAAGCAAGTGCTGCTGAAAAAGCTGTCTGACCACCTCGAGTGAATCGATGGTTTCCTGGTCGGTTTCGGTCGGGAATCCGTACATCAGATAGGCATGCACCAAAATGCCCGCGTCCCTGAATCCTTTGCAGACGCGCGATACCTGTTCAACGGTGATGCCCTTTTCCATGAGTGCCAGCAGCCGGTCACTGGCCACTTCCAGTCCGCCGGTTACCGCGATGCAACCTGATGCGGCCAGTAAACGGCAGAGATCGCCGGTGAAGGTTTTTTCAAACCGTATGTTGGTCCACCAGGTAACCTGCAGCCCGCGCCGGAGTATTTCAATGGCGAGGTCCCTCATAGCGAGGGGTGGAGCGGCTTCATCCACAAAATGAAACCCGGTTTCCCCGGTCTCAGCGATAAGGGCCTCCATTTTGTCGACCACCAGGGCCGCGGGAGAGGCGTCGAACCGGCTGATGTAGTCGAGCGAAACATCGCAAAAAGAACATTTTTTCCAATAACACCCATGGGCAAGGGTCAACTTGTTCCAACGGCCGTCGTTCCACAACCGGTGCATGGGATTGGGCAGGTCAAACATGCTGAGGTATTCTTTCAGCCTCAGTCCGTCGTAGCAAGGCGCCGGCAGTTGTGTCTGCGGAAAGTCGTGTGCGGTGTCGTCATTGATGTAGGTGACTTCGCCCTTCCGCAAGGCGTATGTCCTTTTCAGGGAGGTGTAGCTGACTGGGGCAGAGAGGTGATGGAGCAGAGAGAGGAAAGGCCTTTCACCATCATCAAGGGTAATGAAATCTACATATTGAAAAATGCCTCCGTCGCGGAGTTCGCGCAATTCCGTATTGGCATAACCGCCGCCCAGCGCGATGCGGGTGGAGGGATGGTGCGTTTTAATCCACTGCGCAGCCTTCAGCGCGCCATAGAGGTTGCCCGGAAACGGCACAGAGAAGCCCACCAGCGAAGGCACAGTGTCTGAGAAATAGGATGCGGTCACTTTCCAAAGCACTTCGTCCATATAGGCCGTCTCGCGTGTTAGTTCGGCTTCGATGGGCGCGAACGACACAGCAGTGCGGCCGAGGCGCTCGGCGTAGCGTGAAAAACCGAAATGCGGACCGACTGTAGCGCTGATCAGGTCGGAAAGGTCTTCGAGGTACATCGTGCTGAGGTAACGGGCTTTGTCCTGCATGCCGATGCTTCCGAAAAAAAGTTCAGGTTCACCAAGTGTCTTAAAGCGTCCGCCTTCCGGGAGGTATTCACGTGAAGCAATGCGATAGGCCAGGGTATAGTTGCGGTGCTGCAGGAATGAGATGCCCGCATCGATGGTGGCTTCATAGGCATGGCGGTTTGAAAGGGCGTTGGCCTGTGCAGGGTTTAGCCTGAAATTCCCTGTTTCAATGGTGTCAAACAGGTCTTTGAGTCCCCGGGCAGAAAACACGTCGAGTACCAGGTCTAGTCCGAGATCACCCTGCCGTATTGTAAATCCCTTGCTCCTGAGAAAGCCCGTGAGGTAGGCCGTAGCCGGATAGGGGGTATTCAGCTGGGTAAGCGGAGGTATGAGAAGCAGAACCTGAGACACATGCACTTTCTTGGGAGCACAAAGAACAGCAATAAAGGTTTGCAAAACACAATGGCTGCACGGGTGTTGGCTCAAAAGGCGTTTATGACCCTTAAAACCGATGAAAGCAGGTTTGGTGACCTGTGTTACCTCCATGGTGGCTGCACTTGGCGAATTTTGCCGCCTATGTCAAACAAGGAGAATACCCTGCTCAGTGCTCTGAAGTTTAAGTGTCCGCATTGCCGCCGCACCAGCCTGTATACCAACCCTTCCCTCTATACCTTAAACAAGTTAGGCGACATGAAACAGACCTGCGAAGTCTGTCATACCAACCTGAAGCCCGAACCCGGCTTCTATTTCGGGGCGGCTTATGTGGCGTGGGCCCTTACCATCATCATGTGGTTTTCGCTTTTTGTCATGCTGCGTGTGATGGATGCCCTGGAATGGATCGACTTTGGTTTTAGCACACATCCGACCCTGTTCATTGCAGTGGGAATAGCGGCGACCCTGCTTTTGTTTCCTTACATGTTTCGCCTCAGTCGGAGTATCTGGGCGTATTTTTTTATCCGTTAGGCCTGTACGCTTTCGGTTGCCCGCCAACCTGCACCCTGCCGGTCTTGTGGCCTCAGGTGCCGAATGTCTGCATCTCTACGAGATTTCTGTAGAGCCCCGGCGTGGCCATGAGTGATTCGTGGGTGCCTGATTGAACCAGTCTGCCATGCTCAACCACAGCAATCAGGTCTGCTTTGCGTATGGTAGAAAGGCGGTGGGCAATAACCAGCGAGGTGCGGTTTTCCATGAGCTTGTAGATGGCTTCCTGCACCAACTTTTCGCTTTGGGTATCGAGCGCCGAGGTGGCTTCGTCGAGGATGAGGATCGGCGGGTTCTTCAGGATGGCACGTGCGATGGCGATGCGCTGGCGTTGTCCACCGCTGAGTTTGCCGCCCCGGTCACCGATGTTGGTCTGATACCCTTCCGGCAGTTGCGCGATGAACTCGTGGGCGTGGGCAATGGTAGCGGCCCGTGTCACGTCCTCAAGTGTTGCGTCGGGCATGCCGAAGGCGATGTTATTGAATACGGTGTCGTTGAACAGGATGCTCTCCTGATTGACAATGCCCATTAGTCCGCGCAGACTATCCAAAGTGAGCGAACGGATATCCTGGCCATCAACGGTGATACTCCCCTGCTCCAGCTCATAAAAGCGCGGCAGCAGGTCTACCAGGGTCGTCTTACCTGATCCGCTTTGCCCGACCAAGGCGATGGTCTTACCTCTCGGCACTTCGAGGTTGATGTGCTTCAGTACCCAGCCGCTACCTCCCTGATGATAGGCAAAACTGACGTCCCTGTATTCGATGCGGTCCTGGAAATGTCCGATACTAACTGCGCCTGCACGGTCGCGGATAGTAACCTCCGCGTCCAGGATCTTGTTGATGCGCTCCGCCGATGCAAGTCCGCGCTGGACGTTGCTGTAGGCATCAGTGAACGCCTTAGCCGGCGGAATCAGCTGTGAGAAAATCGCGATGAATGCGATGAAGACGCTGGGGTCGAGGCTTGCATCGGTGCTCAACACCAGGCGACCACCGAAGTACATGACGATCACCAGTACCACCGCACCGAGGAATTCGCTCAGCGGCGAGCTCAGGTCGCGTTTCCGGTATAGGCGCTTCTGCAACTTGCGGAATCGGTTGTTGTTTTCCCTAAACTTGTCGAAACTGAATGCCTCCGCAGTGAAGGCGCGTATGATGCGCAGTCCACCGAGTGTTTCCTCAATGTTGCTCAGGAGTCCGCCCATTTGCTCCTGCGACTTGCCCGAAGTACGGCGCAGGCTCTTACCGATCCTACCGATGAGCAGGCCAGCTACGGGTAGCAGGATGAATACGAAAAGAGACAGTTGCGGACTCATCAGCACCATCGTGGTGAGGAAGAGTATGACGGTGAGCGGCTCCCGGAAGATGACTTCGAGCGACTGCATGATGCTCCATTCGATCTCCTGCACATCGTTGGTCATACGAGCCATGATATCGCCTTTGCGCTCATTTGAAAAATAAGACAGCGGCAATACCAGCACCTTACCGTAGAGTTGATTGCGCAGGTCACGCACTACACCGGTGCGGATGGGCGCCATGAAATACATGCCGAGATACCGGAACAGGTTTTTCATCAGGAACATGACTACCACTAAGCCGGATATAAGGCTCAGCGCTTGGAGCTTGCCATTTTCGGCGACGTACATGCTCAGGTGGAAGTTGAAGTTGTTGAGCAGGACCTTGACTGAAAAAGACCATGGCATCTCCGAATAGGTCTGTCCCTGACTGAACAACACGTTCAGGAAGGGCGCTACCATCGTCAGGGAAAACAGGGAAAAGACTACCGAGAGCACATTGCATCCGATGTTCAGCACCGCATAGCGCTTGTAACCGGTTACCAGCCGCAGCAGACGGAGGTAGTTTTTCATTGGTGGTAAAGGTAGTGAATGGCGTGTGGAAAGGAAGGAGCGTGACCGGGGAGCGAGACCGAGGAAATAGTTGGCATGGAGAGGGACTGGGGACTGGAGAATAGGGAGTGATAGCGGGTTGTGTGAAGGAATGATTGCGTAGCAGGCCATGGCTTGTGTTTCTTTTCCTCGGTCACGCGCCTCGGACTCGCTCCCTCGGTCAGGCCACTGTCCTTCCCGGCTTGGCAGAAATCCTTACCTTCGCCGCTGCGATTGACAGTACGCGACAGCTTAAGTATGCACGCCTGATTCAGAAGGAGATAGGGGATATCTTCCAACGGGAAGGATCTGAATTCTACGGAAAGGCCTTCGTGACGGTCATGGGTGTGCGGGTGAGTCCGGATTTGGGTATTGCGCGGGTTTACCTGAACGTGTTCGGCGTCAAGGACACCCAGGGGGTTATCGACCAGATTGAGAGCCAAAACAAAGAGCTCCGCAACCGCCTCGGTAACAGAATCCGC
>DHLU01000238.1:6741-13906 GCA_002405435.1 Flavobacteriales bacterium UBA4660 | reverse complement strand
CCCACTTCCATGCACACCACTCTACCGTGAGCAGCAGGCTGATTTCTCCTGCCTTTGATGACAACAGTCTGACGTAATAGGGGATTAAGAACAGCATGGTGAAGTGCAGCCATTTTTTGCCGAGCAGGAATTCGTTTCCGCGTGCGGCAAGCATCAGAAAGCCGAGAATAAAGCACTGGTATACCGCGGCGTAGGTAGGGTGAAAGATTTCCATGCCGAGGCGGTCGTAAGTGCAGTAGGTCCAGTCGTTGAATGCGAGGCTTCGTTTGATCCCGTAGGCCAGCGAAATCACCGTGAAAGACAGTCCGCCATAGACAAACCACCACAGTACACGCCGCACCTTGAGCGAGGGCATGGGCGCAATGAGCACGCCGATCAGGGGAAATACGATGTAACTGAGTTTGTATTCGAGTTCCTTCTTCGCGTCGTGAAGGTCGCCGGTAGAAAAACAACTCACGGCGAGCATGGCATAGAGTACGGCAAAAAGGAGGAGGGGTAGCCAGTGCTTCGGAATGTGAATACGCCGAAAGGAGAGGCCCTGCACGATAACGGCAGCACCCCAAAAGGTGATCAGCAGGGGTACATATTTTTTGTGCAGGGGTGTAACGAAGGCCACCAGGCAAGCGAGTGCCAGGTGTAGTCGGTGAAACCTGTCGGCGATGCGGTATTTCACGGCTCGGGGAAAGTCTGTTTGATGCGCTCCAACTGCGGCAGGTGGTGCTCCAGGTGGTAACGCATAAATTCGAGGGTCTGGTAAAGGTTGAGCAATCCGGCGACCGGTTGTCTGAATACCAGGCGGTCGTAAAATTCGGGCGCGAGGGTACCGATGAATTTTTCTGCATCCGCACGCTGACCGGCCCAAAACATTTTCATGCCTTCATAGGGATGCTGTCCGGATGGTTCGGGCAGGGTGGCAGGTGCGCTGTAGCGTTCCGGGCTGATGAGTCTTTCGTTGACAGCCCTGCTGTTGCGGATGTTTTCTTCACCGGTGGTCTCCAGTACCTGCCATCCGCCTGATGTTTTTTTCTTCATATAGGCGAGCGTACCGCCTTCGGCCGTCATGATGTGCTCCATCACCTGCAGGGCAGACCAACCCCCGGCAGGAGCAGCCTGCCTTATTTCCGCCGGCCACGTATCCAGTTCGAGCAGGAAACGGTCTTTGGCGGCTGCAAGGGGTTGCCAGTAGGGGAGAAGCAGTGTATTCATGATGAATAGAGCATTTCTATGTGGGGAATATTGTCTTCCAGGTAGGGTTCGCTCACCTGGATGAAGCCGTGGTCTTCATAGAATTTTTTCAGGTATTGCTGTGCCGAAATCCTCACGGATGGATTCCCCTGTTCCTCCCGCAGCCATTGCATGGCGCGCACCATGAGCGCCCGGCCCAGTCCTGTCATTCTGTGCTGCGGATCGCTGGCGACCCGTCCGATGGACCACTCCGGATATGACACACCGGGATGCACCAGCCGGAGGGTGGCTACGCAGGTTTCACCCGAAAGGGCGAAGAGGTGATGGCTATGCCTGTCCTTTCCGTCTGCATCCTGGTAAGGGCATTGCTGTTCAATGACAAATACCCGAATGCGCAGGGCGAGACAGGCATACAATTCTTCCTTGCTCAGGTCAGCCCACGACTTCAAATGCCAGTGCATGGGCACAAACTTAGCGGCTATCTGCGCGAACGGCATCAAAAAACCGCAGGCCTCGACTGCGGCAGTTGCGGAAGCGATGCGCAAAGCAGCGTTTGCCGGGCTTGTTGGGCCGGGCCATGGCTAACTTTGCAGGATGAATTATCTCTCGGTCGAAAACCTCACCAAATCCTACGGCATCCAGCAGTTGTTCAGCGACCTGAGTTTTGGCATAGACAAAGGACAGAAAGTGGCGCTGGTAGCGCGCAATGGTGCAGGCAAAAGCACCCTCATGCGCCTGCTCACGCGTCGCGATATGCCCGACAGCGGTACCATCACGTACAACAGTGAGGTACACCTGGGTTACCTTTCACAGGACCATGAGCTCAACGACGGGCTGACCATCCTGGAAAATATTTTTTCTGCCGATAATGCCCGTACACGGGCTATAGGTGACTATGAGCAGGCGCTGGCCAGTGGAGATGAAAAGGCATTGCAGCGGGCCCACGATGCCATGGACCGGTTTCAGGCATGGGACTATGAAGCGCGGGCCAGGGAAGTGCTTGGCAAGCTGGATATTCATGAACTCGGACAGTTGACCGGTAAGCTGAGTGGAGGCCAGAAGCGCCGCATTGCGCTGGCCAGGGTGCTCATCGAACAACCCGACCTCGTACTGCTGGATGAGCCAACCAACCACCTGGACCTGGACATGATCGAGTGGCTCGAGGAATTTCTGTCTCAGAGCAACATGACCATTTTTATGATTACCCACGACAGGTATTTTCTTGAGAATATTACCGATGAAATACTTGAGCTGGAAAATGGTGCACTTTATCGCTATAAGGGAAATTTCAGCTATTACCTGACAAAGAAGGCCGAGCGGGAGGCGCTGGAATCGGTTACACGCGACAAACAATTCCAGTTGTTCAAAAAGGAGTTGGCCTGGTCGCGCACCATGCCGCAGGCGCGCACGACCAAAAGCAAGAGCCGGATGACCCGTTTTGAAGACCTGCGTGAAGAGGTGCGGCGCACCACGCTGGATCCTTCACTTGAGCTTGAGATCAACATCTCGCGCATGGGGAGCAAGGTGGTGGAGTTGCACAAAGTGCGCAAAGTGTATGGTGAAACGGTCGTGCTGGGCGGATTTGATTATGTATTTCGCACCGGTGAAAAGGCGGGACTGGTTGGCAGAAACGGTACCGGCAAAACCACGTTTCTTAATCTGCTTACCAAAAATACCGAACCGGACGGCGGCAAGGTAGTGGTGGGCGATACTGTAGTTTTCGGCTATTTCAGCCAGCACATGCCTCCGCCCCGCGAAGGCCTTCGAGTGCTGGAATGTGTGCGCGAGGTGGCGGACTTTATTCCCCTGACCAAGGGAAAGACCCTTACCGCAGCGCAGATGCTCGAACGCTTTATGTTTCCGCGCAACACGCATTCCACGTATGTGGAGAAACTCAGCGGCGGTGAGCGCAAGCGTTTGCAGCTGCTGCTGGTGCTGATGAAGAATCCCAATTTCCTCATTCTGGACGAGCCGACCAATGACCTCGACGTGTTTACCCTTTCGGTGCTGGAAGATTACCTGCTTCAGTTCCCCGGTTGTCTGCTTATTGTCAGCCATGACCGGTATTTTCTGGATAAGCTCGTCGATCATGTCTTTGTGCTCGACGGCAGAGGTAATGTCAGGGACATCACCGGAAGCTATTCTACCTGCAGGGCGGTCATGAATGAAATGGAAAAGGCCGGAAAGACTGCAGACGAGGTGAAAAAGGAAGTACCGGTGACAACACCCGCTGCAAGGGAAAAAACCCGGTTGAGTTATAAGGAGAAGCTCGAATGGGAGCAATTGGAAAAGGACATTCCGTCGCTGGAAGCTGAAAAGCAGCGTCTGGAAAATGACATGCTGGGCGCCCACCACGATCACCAGGAGCTGCTCACCCTAACCAACCGGCTGGCCGAAGTGATGGCGTCGATTGATGCCAAAACCAACCGTTGGCTGGAGTTGAGTGAATTTGTACAAGGTGCTTGACATGACAGTCGGGCTGCGCTAATATTGGACCACAAACGCAAATTCCATTCACCATGTCAAAATCCAAAGACACCAAAAAGGAAACAAAAAAACAACCGGCCAAAACCAAGAAAGACAAGAAGGCAGAGAAGCAGGCCAAGAAGGGCAGGTATTAATCTTTCCGATGCAGTAATGAAACACGGTCATCCCGGTGGGGGTGACCGTTTTTTATGATCCGGAGGTGGTGCGTTCAGTGCTGGCGGTCGTAGTTCACCACCACGCGCGGCGAGGTAGGTCTGGCCTGGCAGGTGAGAATGAAGCCCGCTTCAATTTCGCCGGGCTCCAGGGCGTAGTTGACCTCCATATTCACCGTACCTTCATCCAGGTGCGCCTTGCACGTGCAGCACATGCCACCCTTGCATGAGTAGGGAATATCCAACCCGTGTTGTTGTGCGGCATCCAGCAGGGGGGTATCACCGGCGGGAAGCTGGAAGCGGGATTCTGTTCCGTCGAGAATGATGGTGATGTCGCAGATTTGTCCGGCAGGCCTTGTCTGGCTTGCGGTCGGGGCACCGGTATCCCTTTTCTGTTGTCCGGGCGATGAGAAAAGCTCGAAGTGAATTTGCGAGGGCTGCAGTCCCTTATCCAGCGCAAAAGCCCTTACACAGTGAATGATGGGCTCGGGCCCGCAGACGTATACGTCATTGACAGCGGACATGTCCACAAAGGAGGCGGCAAAACCCTCGAGTTTTTCCCTGTCGATTCGTCCGTGGTAGAGATTGATCTCATTCGGTTCTGATGAGAGGATGTGAAAGAGGCGAAAACGCCCGAGATATTTGTCCTTGAGGTCTTCGAGGCTGTCGCGGAATATGATGGAGTTGAACCAGCGGTTTCCGTAAAGCAGGGTGACTTCACTTTCCTTTTCAATGGCGAGCACGCTTCTGGCGATGGAAATGACGGGCGTGATACCGCTGCCTGCGGCCACAAGGAGGTAATGCCTGCGCCGGCCCGTTACCGGTTCTGCCGTAAACTGCCCGGCAGGCGGCATAACGTCCAGCACATCACCTTTCTTCATGTGCTGATTTACCCAACTTGAAAAGACACCGCCTTCCACCTCCTTTATCGCAACACGGAGTTCTCCGCTTCCGGCCTGCGAGCAAATGCTGTAGGAGCGGCGAAGGTCTTCGCCGTCAATCTTGGCCCTAAGCGTGAGGTATTGTCCCGGAAGAAAGGTAAAGAGCGCTTCGAGACCCGCAGGCACTTCAAAAGCAACACTCACGCATTGGCTGGTTTCCCTGCGCACATCAATGACAGTGAGCGGATGAAATTTCATTCTCGACATGCGGCCAAAAATAGCGCCATTGGACGGTTGGAGAACAGGGTTCGCGGGCGCCCGGATGTGCTACTTTTCAGCCGGATAATTAACCGGTTTATTATGGATGCTTCAAGTCTTGCGACCCGTGTGGTGGACGCCATGTACAATAACGACCCCTTTTCCAGGTGGCTGGGTATAGAGCGTGTTGAGGACCATCCGGGAAAAAGCATCCTGCGCATGACGGTGCGCGCGGAGATGCTGAACGGTTTTGGACTTGCCCATGGGGGTATCACCTATTGCCTGGCCGACAGTGCACTGGCTTTTGCCAGCAATGCTCACGGTATTCAGAGTCTGTCTGTTGATACTTCCATCGCCCACGTGGCGCCCGTGAAGGAGGGTGATGTACTGGTGACCGATGTGGAGGAGTGCCACCTCGGACAGCGGACAGGGTTCTACCACATTACGGTGCGCAACCAGCACGGCAAAACCGTAGCCGTATTCCACGGCACGGTATTTCGGACCGGCAAACCCTGGGAGGTATGAGCCTGGGCACTGTGAGATGGCATAGCTTGATACGGTAGCCCGCCGGGGTGAGTCCATTCGATTTCCCGGGCAGTCGGTTTTGATACACGGCCAGTGTGGAAGCCTGTTTGGAAAGAAACTGCTTGTACTGTATCTATACGTTGAAGGACTAAAAGTTACTGCACCCTTTTACCGTGGCTTTCATTCGGGGTTTCTAAGCTGCTTATTTTTCAATCACTTGCATTTTCTTAAGGGAGGTGTCTCGTCCGCAGTGCTTCGAAATACGTTGTTTACCCTATACCGTGCGAAGCGAAAAACAGGTTCTTTGCGCCAGTTCTAAACCAAATAATATCTATGTCCATGAAAATAAATTTTTTATTTCTCTTGTGTGTTTTGGGGACTGCACAGGCCACCTATGCTGTGGACCGGTTGGTGGCTGACGGCGGTGCAGGTGGATCCTTTGCCAGCATCATGGCAGCCGTAAACGCCGCGGTATCGGGAGACCGTATTATCGTCACACCAAAGGCGGGGGGTGCATCGTGGAATGAAAATATCAACCTGACCACCTCGCCGAACAACGGCAAGTCTTTGCAGTTTCTGTCCGCTACGGAAGGGGTTTACTGGAAACTGAACGGAGATATTACCTACACCCCTTCGGCGGCCGGTCAGTCGCTCACCGTCTTGGGTGCGCACATGATCAGCGGCAGTATTACCTCTGGAAACAATGCACCGGCGGGAGCCAGGTGTCGGGTGGTAATCATGGGCTGCAAGCTCGATAACGGTCTAATCAACTTTAATCATAATTATTATGACATGAATATCGCCGCTGATTCACTGATGAACGGCTATATCTATTTCCGTTACGGCAAGGTGGTGGGTAATTTTATAGACTCTGGAGCCATATGTGCGTACAGTGTTTATGTGGCAACAGATGCTGTCGCTTCCAATGATGTAGTGCATATTGCAGGTAATAAAATTGACCTGTCGACCAGCAACTGTACTCAGTTGTACGGGGTGTGGTGGTCGAGTTCATCACAGTTATATAACATTTCCAACAACTATATTAAGCAGAATGCCACTACCCAAATGTCCATCAGGATTTCTGACAGCAGGTCCTCTGCGACTGAGAAAAACAGGCTGATGAACAATACCTGTATTCAGGTGAACAACAATAACTGGGCAATCTATGTGGAGTCTTTCGCCAGCTATCACCAGTTGTTGGGCAACGTGATCGGAAACACGGCAGGCACCGGTGGTTATGGCATCGGCTCCTCGGTCAACACCAATGCGCTTGAGGTGTCTTATAACTATACATCGGTGGTGAACGCGACCAATGCGTTTAACAACTTTACGAATGACGGAACCAACCTGTCTGGAGCGGTGTTCACCTACGACCTCTCCACAGGGAAAATCCTCACCGGCGCGCCGGTCAATGGTGGCAGCCCGGATCTTCAATACAGCGATCTCGACCTGAGCCGAAACGATGGAGGGTGTTATGGCGGGTCCTGGTCCAGAGAGAATTTTCTCAATAGTGGCATGACCGGGAGCCAGGTTACCTTCTTCAACGCGCCCGGAAGGGTGCTGGTGGGTAATAGCATCAGCATCAGCGGCGAAGGCTTCGATAAATAATATTCAATGAGCAAAGACACATTAAAATTCGTATTTCCATGAAAAAGATTATTATCACTTTTATAGGCT
>DHLU01000238.1:2021-6645 GCA_002405435.1 Flavobacteriales bacterium UBA4660 | reverse complement strand
AATCACTTTTATAGGCTTTTTTGTTTTCGGAGTTCAGGCATGGGCCGTGGACCGTATCGTTGCGGACGGAGGACAGGGCGGTGCTTTCGCTTCCATCAGCGAGGCCATCAATGCAGCCGTTTCCGGTGACCGCATCATCATCTATCCCAAAACCAATGGCGGATCGTACCGCGAAAACCTCACAATCAGTTCCAAGTCTCTTCAGCTGTTGTCAGCCACCGAAGGCGAAATGTGGAAGTTGCATGGTACAATTACCTTCACGGCCGGAGTGGCCGGTCAGGAACTGGTTATTCACCAGGCTAACTTGCTTAATGGCAGCATTCAGACTAGTGCTGCTGCGCCGACAGGAACGCGCAGCCGGGTAGTAGTTACCGGCTGCCAGCTTGACAATGGCAACATCAGTTTCAACTTCAACAACTGGGATCTCAACATTGCCGGAAACACATTGCTGCAGGGCGGTATCTACTTCAGGTTTGGGAAGGTGGTGGGCAATACTGTTATTGTGGCTGCCTGCGCCCACGGTATTGTCTGCTCAGCCGGCGAGTCGGGGTCAGATGATTTTGTTTACATAGTGGGCAATCGGGTAATTATGGATACCGCCTCCGGATGTTGGCCCTATGACTGGACAGGCATCTATTACAACAGCAATAGCCATTTTGCCTACGTCACCAACAACTTTATCCACGTGCGTTCACTCTACCAGATAGCGCTTCGTCTTGAGAGCAGCAAGACATCCTCGGTGAAGGCCAACAAAATTGAAAACAACTCTATTCTCCAGGAAGGAGGAGCCTATAACTCTACTTTCAGGGTTGTAGCACACGGTTCGCCCACTGACCTGTACAACAATTCCATTGTAGCCACCGTCAGTGCATATGGTTTCTATTCAGACCAGATGAGCATCAATGACCGCTGGGGCTATAACTATACCAACATTGCGGCAGGCAGTAATGCCTATATTAATGTACTCAACGACGGCACTAACCTGTTTAACCAGTCCATTACGATGAACAGCACAACCGGCGATGTTACCGCTGGTGCTCCGGTGAACGGCGGTTCTCCTGACAATGCCTATCTCGACCTCGATTTGACAAGAAACGACGCGGATTGTTTCGGAGGTTCTTATTCAAGGGCCAATTTCACCCAAAACCCAACGGGAGCGGTAACCACCTTCCTGATTGCCCCACGCAGGGTGCTGTCAGGAGGCACAATTAGCATCACGGCAGAGGGTTATGACCGCTAGTCATGCCTGTGTGCATCAGCATGTACACAGTTTGCAAAGACATTCAAAACATAAAAAAAGATGAGGTATATTCTTTTAACCCTTTGGTTAACCGCGCTTATTTTCTGCAGCGAGGCTTCGGCCCAGCTGTACGGACTGGCAGCGGCTGAGTACTTCGTGGATACGGACCCCGGCCAGGGGCTGGCAACAGCCCTTCCGGCAACAGATGGCACTTTCAGCGATGTCTGGGAGACTGTCTCGGCGACTATGGCCGCACAGCCTGCCGGCCTGCACACCATAGGCATCCGGCTCAAGGATGCCAACGGCAACTGGGGACCTGTTTTTAGGCGTAGTATATCTGTAGAAAATCTGTCGTCTATGCGTGGTATAAGCATCACTATGGGCGAATTCTTTGTCGGCAACGATCCCGGACAGGGCCTCGGTACACCGGTACTGGCGTTTGACGGGGATTTTAACCAGGCGCTGGAAACCGTTCAGATGGGTTCTGTGAACCTCGCGCAGGGTGTTCAACGGCTCAACCTCCGCATCCGCGGCGCTGATGGTGCCTGGAGCGCAGTGTTTTCCTGTGTCATTTCGGTTGAAACACTATCCAGCGCAAGGGATATCCGGATAACGACGGGAGAATTTTTTATTGACACCGACCCGGGCGCCGGCAATGGTTTACCCTTAGCAGCGTTCGATGGGAACTTCAACGATGCTTTTGAAAGCGTACTTCTCAGCAATCTCACGGTTTCACAGGGATTGCATACGTTGAATATACGCCTGCGCGGCCTCGACGGCAACTGGGGTGCCGTCTTTAGTCGTGCGGTTGTGGTTGAAAATGCATTGGCAGGACGTGAAGTAAACATCACTGCAGCCGAGTATTTCTGGGATGCTGACCCCGGTGCGGGTGCGGGATCGCCGCTGGTTGTGTTTGACGGTAACTTCGACGAAGCACTCGAACAGGTTATGGCAAGTGCTGTAGGCGCCCCGGCAACCGGCAACCATTTGCTCGGCATACGTGTGCGGGGCATGAATGATGGGTGGAGCAATGTATTCACCACCGTGCTCGCTGTGGAAGTTGCCCTGACTGCAAGAAGTGTGCGGGTAACCGCATCTGAATTCTTTTGGGATACCGATCCGGGTGCAGGACAGGGAACCCCGATGCTTGCCTTTGACGGTAACTTCAATCTCGCGTTTGAGCAGGCCTCTGCGGGCGGGGTTGCAAATCCGGGTGTGGGCCCGCATGTGCTAAACGTGCGCCTGCTGGGGGCAAACAATACCTGGAGCCAACCCTTCTCCACCACAGTGGTGGTTGAAAATGCGCTTACAGCGTCAGATGTCAGGATTGCTGCAGGTGAATACTATTTTGATGCCGACCCCGGGGTGGGCGCAGGCACACCGCTCGTGGTGCTGGATGGCAGCTATAATGAGGCATTTGAAAGCGCATCGGCGACCACCAACTCAGGCTTGCTCACACCCGGAGCACATGTGTTGGGTGTTCGTTTCAGAAGCCCGGGCGGAAGCTGGAGTCAGCCTTTTCAAAGTGTCGTGTATGTCGACCCCTGTCTCACTTCGCCCTTGGTATCCACTACTCCGGCAGGCACGGTGTCGATTTGTCCGGAAGACAGCGTGCTGTTGACTGCTACGTCGGGCCTTTCCGCATACCAATGGTATAGTGGCTTGAACCAGGTCGGCAACCAACAGACGCTTTGGGTTGACAGTGCAGCCTTTTACCGCGTGATTGGTTTCGATAGTGAGGGCTGTCCGGGCATTTCCCCGAATGTGCAGGTACTGGAACTCAGTGTACCCGCCAATGTGGTGGCTGCTTCGGGCCCGCTGTCCTTTTGCAGCGGCGGCGGCGTAGTCCTTACTGCCTCGTCCGGATTTGCTGCCTACCAGTGGTCCAACGGCGCGGTCGGTCAGTCCATCACAGTCACTGACACCGGCAATTATTCCTGTGTAGCCACTACCGCTGGCGGATGTTCACGCACGTCGCAGACGGTGGCGGTGGATGTGTACAGTGCGCCTCCGGCTCCGGTCATTACGCCGGCAACGGCCGTGGCCTGTGTTGGAGAGACGGTGGAGCTAACCGCCGATTATGTATCGGGCATTACCTGGAGTACCCTGGAAACCAGTCAGAGCATTGCGGTATTTCCCGGCATGTATTCGGTGACCTATACCGATACTAACGGCTGTTCTTCTTCATCCGCCGCGACCGTATCGCTGAGCGATGGCATCAATTCAATCGGCCTCAGTGCTTCCGAGGTTTGGCTGCCGGCCAGTACCATCAGTTTCACGTCCAACACAAGTGGCACTGTAGTGAGCTACCTCTGGGATTTTGGCGATGGTAACACCTCTGCGGGCAATGATCCCGCGCATACTTATACGGAGAGCGGCTTTTACACCGTCACCCTGACTGTGCAGGACGCATCAGGATGCACGACACAGGAGACGTGGCCCGGCGTGGTTACGGTTTGGGAGGTATTTCCTACCGACGACGTCAGCATACCGGTAAATGCGAACATTTTCGGAGCCGTGTGGCTCTCTCCGCTGATTGGTTATGTGACCCTGCTCGGCGGTCAGCTGTGCTATACCACAGATGGCGGCCAGACCTGGTTCCCGGTAGTAGGGTGCACCGCAGAAGACATTCAGGGCATTACCTATACCGGTGATGCAAACGGCTACTGCGCATACACATACGGCAACAATGGTTTTGTATACGAGAGCTGCAATGGTGCTCCGTTCCTTCCCATCAGCCCTGTTGGCCTTACGCCCGGAACAAACTTCTACGGAGGATTCTGGAATGGCGGAACGGGCTATTTTTTTGGGAGTAACAACACCATTTGCTATTATGTCAACGGCAACTGGTTTGCCATCAACCCATCGGGTATAAGCGGTTCGACTACGTGGTATGGAGGTTGGTTTGCCGGCGGCTACCTGTGGGCGTATGGCAGCGGAGGCCTCATTTGCTACTACGACTTTGCAACCGGTCAGTGGTTTCCGGCCAATGGCACCGTTGGTGGAGGGGGTGGTTCGGGAGGCACGGGTAGCGGCACAACCTTTAACGGGGGTTATTACAGCGTTGAATCCACATGCGTATTTGTGGTGGGCTCCGGCGGAGTAGTGTGGGGCAGTTACGACAACGGCAACACCTGGCAGTCGATTGACACCGGTTATGATTACAACTGGAGTGATGTCATCGTAGTGGGATCCACCATCATCGTGGTGGGTGAAAATGGCGCCGTATGCGTCAGCCATGATGGCGGGATCTCATGGACGATCTATTCCATCGGCACAAACCACAACTGCACGGGAGTCAGCTTCTCTGAATGCATCGCCTATATCACCACGGAGGAAGGGGGCGTTTTCCAGTTCCCGGTACCGTCAGAACCGACCTTCCCG
>DHLU01000238.1:909-1915 GCA_002405435.1 Flavobacteriales bacterium UBA4660 | reverse complement strand
ATACCGTCAGAACCGACCTTCCCCTTGATTGACGGATTGGATACTGAAATTTGCTCCAATCAGGTGACTACACTTTTTGTGGAGGATCCGTCCATAGGCAGCACCTATGTATGGAGCAATGGCAGCGTCTCGACGTCGATTGTCGTTAACGTCGAAGGCCTTTACACCGTAACCGAATTCAATGCCTGCGATACGCTGGGGTCTAACAGCAAGTATATTGATGTGACTCCGGCTACCACCTATTACCGCGACGTCGACAACGATGGATACGGAAACCCGTTTGATATTATCCAGACGTGCGATCCCGCGCCTATGGGTTATATCTCCGATAATACCGATTGCAACGATGCCGATGCAACCATGTATCCGGGTGCGCCTGGCACCAATGCCTATAAGGACAATGATTGTAATGGTGTGGTGGAAGGAGATGAACTCGGTTGTATCGGAGACATCAACAATGATGAGTTCGTCAACACCTCAGACCTGCTCATCCTCATGGGCCTCTTTGGTGCGGGTTGTGGCTCGCCTTACTGCCAGGGCGACTTCACCGGAGACGGTGTGGTGAATGTGACCGACCTGCTTTTGTTTATGGGCTATTTCGGACAACTCTGTCCGTAGCCTTAAGACACTGACTGAAAGACCGAATTTGCCCCCGGATGTAATTCCGGGGGCAAGTTTTTTTTCAGTCCTGCGCCATCACAGCACAACGATAGAAAACAAAAAGCCACGCCCGCGGCATCACTGAGGCCGGCGAACAAACCGATGACTGCTTCGGTGCCCTCGCCCGGGTCGCCTGAGCCAAGACCATATCGGGTGCAGCCAGGTCCGTGGGTAGGGGCCCGTTGCCGTGCCGGCCTGAACGAAGTACCTCCCGGAGTGCAGCAGCCGATATGGGTCTATCGGGTCGACTGAGGACCGGTCCGGCCGCTTTTGGCTTTTTTTTGAGCAAAAGAAGCAGTGCCTTCAAACGGAATGTTCGCTCAATTGTTTACCTGATATATGCCAG
>DHLU01000238.1:575-811 GCA_002405435.1 Flavobacteriales bacterium UBA4660 | reverse complement strand
TCAAACGGAATGTCCGCGCAATTGCTTACCTGATATATGCCAGAGAAAGTCAATCTTTTACACAGCGCCTCAGGAGTGGTGAAGGGGCCCTTCAACGAAAAACTGCTCGATGCCAACGACCACTGCCTGCGGCTGGCAGTCAACCAGGATAGTATCTATCCCTGGCACCGGCACAACCATACCGACGAAATTTTTATCGTGCTGGAAGGCCAACTAAGGATCGAATTTGAGGACCA
>DHLU01000238.1:0-469 GCA_002405435.1 Flavobacteriales bacterium UBA4660 | reverse complement strand
CTAAGGATCGAATTTGAGGACCATACTGCCCTTGACCTGCTGCCGGGTGAAGCCTGTTGTGTGAAGGCAGGAATCATTCACCGCACCCATGCCATCGGTCGCACGGTGAATCTCTGTATTGAAGCAGACCGGGACGATACGGAGTATATGACCGTACAGCCCTGAGTTCCTTAGTAGAACAGAAAGGTGAAAGGAAAGAGAAAAATATTAATCCCATGAATACTATAAGACTCGTTTATCTCGCATTGTTACCGCTCATATGCTGCAGCTGTGCGGTAATCAGGCCCGGAGAAGTCGGTGTAAAGCAGCGGCTTGGAAAACTGGCTGAAAAAACCCATACCCAGGGAACCGTTTGGTTCAATCCCTTCGTGACCAAGGTCATTAAAACGAATGTGCAGCTCAATGACATTGAGTTGTCGCTCAGTTTACCAAGTAAAGAAGGCCTGAGCGTCGTGGCCCAGATATCGAT
>DHLU01000188.1:11083-11386 GCA_002405435.1 Flavobacteriales bacterium UBA4660 | reverse complement strand
GGACGCGGGAAACGTGGTCGATCGACCCATGCGGCCGGCCAGAAGCCCCTTCATTAGCGGCCTGTATGCGACGACTCCCACACCGTGAGAGCGGCACCAGGGGAGGATGTCCTGCTCGATGTCCCGCTGGAGCATGTTGAACGGCATCTGGCAGGCCGCGAGACGACACTCGTTCGCGAAGGCCTGAAGCTCGTGGAGCTTCACGTTCGAGACGCCGACGGCCCGCGTCTTCCCCTCTTCGTGGAGCCTCCGCAGTTCGCCGGCCGACTCCGAGATCGGCACCTGCGGGTCGGGGGCGTGGAG
>DHLU01000188.1:10541-10978 GCA_002405435.1 Flavobacteriales bacterium UBA4660 | reverse complement strand
GCGGGTCGGGGGCGTGGAGATAGAGCAGGTCGAGCCGGTCCGTCTCGAGCCTCCGCAGGCTCTCCTCGACCTCCGATCGCAGTCGCTCCGGCCGTCCGTCGACGCACTGCCTGCGTGGCGGCGATCTCGACGCATCGGGCTCCCAGTGGATGCCGCACTTACCGGCGATCGCGACGCGTTCCCGGGGGATGCCGCGGCGGCGGATCGCCGCCGCGATCGCGGTCTCGCTCTCGCCCCGCTCGCCGTAGCAGTAGGCCGTGTCGAGATGGAGGACGCCGGACTCCAGGGCGGCCTCGACGGTCGACACCGCCGCCTCGCGGCCCACTCCCTCGCGGGTCATGCCTGCCAGGGGCCAGCAGCCGAGGCCGAGCGGCCCGAGCCGCAGCCCCGAAGAGTCGAGTTCGCGAGTCGGTTCGTTCATGCGATTCATCCCGTTC
>DHLU01000188.1:5631-10383 GCA_002405435.1 Flavobacteriales bacterium UBA4660 | reverse complement strand
CAGTTCAGATCGTCGATCAGGCGGTCGTGAGAAAACGTCCCGTGCGAAGAAACGCCACGACCTGCCGGAGGGCGTCGCGGCGGACGAGAAGGGTCGAGTGCATGCAGGGAATCGTCACGTGCTCGTGGGGTACGTCGGGCCTGGTGCTCTCCTCACGCACGAGCAGATCATGGCCGGCGGCGATCACGCCGACCTCGACCCCCGCCGGCATGCCGATCGAATGCACGAGCCCGCTCGAGCCGCTCGAGAGTTTCGCTTCGAGGTGCAGCGGGCAGACCTGTTCATAGACCACCACCCGCCGGGTGAGTACCGCTTGCTGGCCATCTCCTTCGTGGACTACCGCAAGCAGGTAGTTACCGGAAATCCGGGGTTTCATGAGGTCATTAGGGAAGTTGACTGTATAATGCACGTAGGGGACCCGGGTATTGAAGCTGTCTTCAAAGTCTGTGATATTCAGCTCCGTAAACCCCTGAATATACTCATTGGCTTCAAGATCAGTCGGATGCCAGGCAGCGTCGCAGTGAAAAGGCACCAGTGTATAATCGAGGTACTCAGGGCCGAGCAGGTCAAAGTGCAATTCCAGCCAATCGCCGCTGTTGAGTTGAATGGCCGGGTCAGACATCGGGGCACCGGAGACATAACAGTTTACTGTGCCTATGGATTCCCCGTAGGTCTTATTCTCCATCAAATACCCCGCTTCGATAAATGCCTGCCGCTGTGCAGACAGCGCGGCACACAGCAAAGAGGCGACAACGGCAAGCCCTGCGTTTTTCATATAATGCAAAAGAAAGTAATTTATGTAGTTGCTATGTTCGCGGCGTGAATTTCCGGCGTTGCCATAGCATTATTTGGGCCATTCCGCTTTTGTCCATGGTGTCATGCGGGCCCGGGCGTCCCCAGGGCCCGGTGTACAGGAAAATTGCCGGACAGGCGGGGCCCTACGGGTACGAAGTAGTGTATGCGGGCGATACCACAGACTATGCCCCTTCTATCGACTCAATCTTTGCTCTTATTCATGCCACCTTTTCCCCGGAAGTGGAGGGCTCTGTGGTATGGAAGTTCAACCGCTTTGACCGAACCGATACCCTGTATTGTTTTGAAGACTCCCTTTATTTGTTTGGCACTGTTTACGACCTGACGAAGGATATCAGTGTAAAGACCCAGGGCTACCTGGATCCTACCATAGGTCCGCTCCAGCAGGCATGGGCTAAAAACCCGCAGGGTCCTGACCTTGACTCTCTCTATGCCTTTATGGGCTTTACCGAGAGCCTGATTGACATGATTGAAAAGACAGATTCAGCCGGACGGTACCGGGAGACGCAGTTGCGTAAAGCCGATCCGCGCATGCGCCTGGATTTCGGAAAATTGCCCTATGCCTATGGCCTCGATATGGTCAGGTCTTTTTTGCAGGATAATGACCTGGTGGATTTCCGGCTGGTGCTCGATGACATTGTGCTGTGCCAGGGTTTTGCCGACAATCCACTGTCTGTCTTTCCGTTAACCACGGAGTCCGACAGTGTAAGGGTGCTCAACCGCGCAGGAGCTTTCCGCGACGCAGAAGATAAGAAGCGCCTGATGGACCCAGCCTATGGCTACCCGGTTTCGGCCGATGACGAAAACTCCATTGAAGCGCTCTACGTACTTACCGAAGGTGCTGCGCTGGCAGAAGGATATTCAAGGGCATTTATGATTATGAATGTGTCCGGTATCAATGATTTTTATCTTCAGCATCCTGAAGCTCCGGTTGAAGTGCTGGTCATCTATAAACCAGAAGGACAGTGGGACAAGGCGGTAACCCAGGGCTTTGAACAGGCCATCATACACAAGACCGCGCCGGAAGAGGAAGTACCGTAATCAGGGCAGCGGAATCACCGCACCGCTTCCTTCCGATATCTGATCAACCATGCCCGGATTCCCGGCGTAGTAAACGTTTCCATCAAAGCCGATATAGGCAAAGAGGTAGGCCGTGGCGTGCACATACACATCATTGATGGTTGAGTTGTTTACGAGCGCCGACTCACTGTGTAAGTCACGTGCATCCGTGGTGCCCAGTCCCTGGTTAAACAATTCGGTATGCCCGCTGACTCCCGATGCTATGACGTCGCAAACCCCGGTATGGGTAAGGATAAAGCAGGAGTCCACGGCAAGCGCAAGTGTCAGGACGCCGGCGGCATGGCGGTTTTCCAGTTTGAATACTGCACATTCCAGTGTATTGACCGTACGAAGGTCGCCCGTGCTGAAATTTTGAATATCCGGGAAAGCCGGGGCGCAGATGCGCACGGTGATCGGTTTGTTGTAAGCACGCACCCAGTTGCAGCTGTTGCCGTTTTCGACCACCAGTTTACCACCTTCTACCGAGGTGAAAACTTCAGGAATGAGGTTTTCCGGGGCGTGCACGCTGACCGCATATCCAGCGCTGTCGCAGAGCTCAATCTGAATATAGTCATTCAGTTCAATGGAAGAGAAAGGCGGCAGGCTGCGGTACTCCGAAGCATAGTCACCGGCATGTTGCAGGCAGTCGGGTGCATCGGGCCGGTTGCAGGCAGCCAGCAGCGCCATGACAGCGGGGGCCAGGGTTTTGAGAATCCGGTGGAGGTGTGTTTTCATAGCCGATAACCGATGCCTATTTCGCCATAGTCAGCCTTGGCGAAATGTGTTTTGAGTCCGAGCAACACAAAGCCTTGCCGGCTCCACTGGTAGCGGAGTCCGAATCGGTGGTATAACCTTCCTGTATCCTTCCATTTGTCGTGTATGTAAATGCCCTGTTGGATGACCACCTGAAACTGGCTGATATGCAACTGATAACCGCCGTGTATTCCGGCCTGCAGGATGTCTGTTGCAGAAGGGGTGAGGTTATCGCGCCGGGCGAGCAGGGTGCGCAGGGTGGTGTTGTAAAACAGGTCTACTCCGGCTGCCAGCGCGCTTTTTTCGGCGAAATGGAAGTAGGCACCGGCACCGGCGTTCCAGGCGGCATAGAACCGACCGCCCGGAGGGGGTATTTGTTTCATGCCGACCGAAACGGCTGCAACAAAATGCCATGCCGGACTAAAACGTGGTTCGTTGGGTTGGGGAAGCACGGGGCCGGGCTTTTTGCCGGAGAGCCGCGCACCGGCAAACAGGCTGATATTGTTGGTGCCCAGGTTAGGAACCTTGAAGGCGCCGTTTGACAAGTGAACCGCGTCAATTCCGGCAACAAACTGCGATGCACCTGCCGAGGCGACCTGAATCTGGTAGCGCAGCGAAAGGGCCATGTTAAGGTGTGAGCCGAGCACCGGCGCCTGGTGGTTTTCCCTGAGGTTCCATCGTCGGGTCGCATAACCCGGCCCTACGCCGAGCATCAGCCCATGCCTAAACCATCCGTTGCCGGAGGCACGGTTGAGCCTCAGGTCGAGGGCATAGAACAGGGCAAATTGGCGGCCGAGCCGCGGTTCATTGCCTGTGGCATTGTAAAACATGCGGACACCATGACGTGGCAAGTGGTATTCCCGGTGCCAGGGCCTTGAACCATCGGTCTGAAACAGGCAGTGCAGCGAAAGGCTGCGCGAGTGGCCGGTGATGAGGTGGCTCATCTGCGCCGTGTGCGGTACAATAAATCCGTAGTGGAAATCTGCTCCGAATGTGCAGGCCGGCCCGCGGTTTTCAGACGCCGGCAACGGCTGCGCAGCGGCAAAGCAGGGCAGCAGCAGCAGTAAGGCCAACCGAAAATTCATGCTACAAACCTAATCTTCACCCGGCTATGGTGCAACGGGATTCACTACCCCGCCGGAAGCCGCAACCTGGCCGCACCGCACGGCTGCCAAAAAGGCCAATGGCCCGGCACATCTGGCACCCTGGCGGAGCGCAGTGCTTAGTACCTTTGCCGACCAAAAAAGAAAGCACATGTTTGAAAGTATCTCGGAGAAACTGGAGCGCGCCTTTAAGGTACTGAAAGGCGAAGGCCAGATAACCGAACTGAATGTGGCCGATACGGCCAAGGAAATCAGGCGCGCGCTGCTCGATGCCGACGTAAGCTTTAAGGTGGCCAAGGATTTTACCGACAAGGTGCGCGAAAAAGCCCTCGGCGAAAAGGTGCTCTCAGCAGTTAAGCCTGGCCAGCTGCTCGTCAAGATTACCCATGAGGAACTTAAAAATCTCATGGGCAGCAGCGCATCGGAAATCAACCTGCAGGGAAATCCGGCGGTTATCCTCATGAGTGGTCTGCAGGGATCAGGTAAGACCACTTTTTCGGGCAAACTGGCCAACTATCTCAAAACGAAAAAAGGCAAACGTCCACTGCTGGTGGCCTGTGACATCTACAGGCCGGCCGCCATTGACCAGTTACACGTAGTGGCAGAGGGTATAGGCGTCGACGTGTTCAGTGAGCGCGAAAACCGCGACGCTGTGGACATCGCACGCCGCGCCGTCGACTACGCCAAAAAGAACAATTACAACGTGGTCATCATCGACACGGCCGGACGACTGGCCATCGATGAAGAGATGATGTCGGAGATTGCCAGGGTCAAGGAAGCGGTAAAACCCGCTGAGATTCTGTTTGTGGTAGATTCCATGACAGGACAGGATGCAGTCAATACGGCGAGAAGTTTCAATGAGCGGCTCGACTTTACCGGCGTAGTGCTGACCAAGCTGGATGGGGATACACGGGGTGGTGCGGCGATTTCGATCCTGCACGAGGTCAGCAAACCCATCAAGTTTATCGGAACGGGTGAAAAGATGGATGCGATGGATGTGTTTTATCCTGACCGCATGGCCAGC
>DHLU01000188.1:392-5456 GCA_002405435.1 Flavobacteriales bacterium UBA4660 | reverse complement strand
GGCCAGCCGCATCCTGGGCATGGGAGACGTGGTGTCACTGGTGGAAAAGGCACAGGAGCAGTTTGATGAAGAGCAGGCTAAAAAACTGGAGAAAAAGATTCGCCGTGACCAGTTTGATTTCAACGATTTCCTCGAGCAGATTGGACAGATCAAAAAAATGGGCAACATGAAAGACATCATGAGCATGATTCCCGGTGTGGGAAAGGCCATGCGCGATGTCGAGATCAGCGACGATGCCTTCAAGCACGTAGAGGCCATCATTAAAAGTATGACGCCGGCCGAACGAAAGAATCCCGCCCTGCTGGACGCCAGCCGCAAGAACCGGATCGCACGCGGAAGCGGACGTAGCGCAGATGAGATTACCCGGCTGCTCAAGCAGTTTGACCAAATGCGTCAGATGATGAAAATGATGACCAACAAGACGCAAATGATGAACATGATGCGACAGGCCAGGTCTGCGCGGAGATGACCCCTGTGGTAATGCCCTCCCGGGTTGCCCTAAGCGGAAGCCGCCCTCAGGAATACAAGCATGACACATCAGGGCGCGCCGGACAAATGAAAATAGGGTAATCTTTGTAAAACAAACCTCAGAATACCTGAATACCGATTCCCGATGAAAAAAGTAATGCTTTTTTGTTCAGCCATGCTGCTGTTCAGCGCCCTGCAGGCACAGGTGCTCTTTTCCAATGGATCTGCCGGCCTCCAGACCATCAACGGAGTGGCCGGAAGTGACCTTGCCGTTGATATGAATGGCGATGGCCTTGACGATGTGGTCAGGGTGAACCAGTTTGGCAATATCTACATTGATTACCAGCAGCCTGGTGGGGGGTTCAACGCCGAACAATTTACCTATGCAGGTGACAACTGGCCCAGCTGGAGTATCTGCGCAGCAGATATTGACGACAACGGATATACCGACCTTGTTCTCGGCGACGGCAGTGCCCTTTCTTTTGTTTATGCCAATGACGACGGAACAGCCTATACCGAAAGTGCGCAGCCTCAATATATCTTCACACAGCGCACCACTTTTTGTGACATTGACAACGACGGCAACCTGGATGCCTTCGCCTGCCATGACGTGGACCAGTGCAGGCCCTACCGCAACACCGGAGGTGTGCTTACCTATGACCTCTCGTTGATTGAAACCCTGGATGTCGGCGGCAATTACGCGGCCATCTGGGTAGACTACGACAACGACTGGGATCCGGATCTCTATATCACCAAATGCCGCGGCGGGGCACCTCCCGGAGATCCTCAGCGCATTAACCTGCTTTACCGAAATGACGGAGGCGGGGTGTTCACCAGTGTAGGACCTGAGGCCAACATGGACGATGGCGACCAGAGCTGGACCACCTGTTTTGAAGATTTCGACAACGACGGGGATTTTGACGCCTTTACCGTCAACCACGAATGGGCCAACCGCCTTATGCGCAATAACGGCGACGGTACTTTCACCGACGTCATCGAAGGTTCGGGCATTGATGCGGGAGACCTGGGCTCATGGGACTGTGATGCGCATGATTTTGACAACAACGGCTTTGTCGATATTCTGTCTGAGATGAACAATGAAATCTACTGGAACAACGGGGATGGCACCTTTACCGGGGGAGACGCGGCCTTTCAGGACGGAGGTGTTGGCGATTTGAACAACGATGGATTCCTCGATGTAATCAGGGGCAATAGTCTTTGGCTCAACAATGGAAATAGCAACAACTGGGTGCGGTTTGACCTGGAAGGCATCATGTCTAACCGCGATGGGATCGGCGCGCGCATTGAAATTTATGGTGACTGGGGCATTCAGATTCGCGAGGTGCGTGCGGGAGAGAGTTTCTCGCCCGGCAATTCGCTCATAGCGCACTTCGGACTGGGCACAGCAACCGCTATCGACCAGGCAGTGATTAAGTGGCCAGGGGGTATGATAACCACCTTGATTAATCCCGCCATCAATACCACCCATGAAGTCGCTGAGGTTGGATGCTCCCTGCCGTCGGTAACGATTTCCGCCGGTGGCCCTACGGAGATTTGTCCGGGTGAGTCGGTGAATCTGCTCGCACCTGCCGGTGATGCCTACCTCTGGAGCAACGGGGCAACTACCCAGTCGATCAGCGTCGGTAATGGAGGAAACTACAGTGTACTTGTTTTTGATGAAGAAGGCTGTGCGGCCTCGTCCAACCATATCACCATTTCGGTTATCGACGAGGAGGCCCCTGTGATTGCTATAACAGGTGAGACCACGTTTTGTGAGGGAGAAACCGTTGCGCTGACCTCAAGTATTGCGGCGACCTATGCGTGGAGCAATGGAGCAACGGAACAGGGCATCGTTGTGTCGGATTCCGGCACGTACTCAGTAGCAATCACAGGCGCGTGCAGCGGTGAAACCTACGAAAGCCAACCGGTCACGTTGACTATGCTCGAAAATCCGCCGCCTGTGGTGGATGCGGTAACCCTGCCCGAACCAGGTACAGCGGTATTCACGGCTACGGGCAACAACCTCGAGTGGTATGCCACGGAAACTTCTGATGAGGTACTCGGCACAGGCCCAACCTTCGAGACGGACTTTTTCTCTGATGCCATCTCGTACTGGGTTTCTTCTTCCACGGAATACGGCGGTGAACTGGAAGAAGGAGGAAAGCCTGACAATTCCGGAAGCGGCGGATTGCCTTCCTCCGGAGGACGATTGTTTTTTAATGCCACAGAACCGTTTACCCTGCTGAGTGTTGACGTTGTCGTCCCTGGAGGCAGCGTAGCCGGCAACCGCACCATCCAGTTGTTCGATGCCGCGAATACGGTAATTGCGGAGGCAGTTTTTATGTGTGAGATTGGGTTGAACACCTTGATGCTGGACTTTGAAGTGCCGGCGGCAGCGGGCTTGTCCATTACCTGTGCAGAGAACAACCTGTTCAGAAACAACGGAGGAATTTCTTATCCGTATGCCATTGGCACCGCAGGTGAAATCTATACCTCGACCAACGGTACGGGTTTCTATTACTATTGCTACAATTGGCAGATCCAGCGCGAAGCGTTCAACTGTGTCAGTGAGCGGGTGGAAGCCACGGCCGCGGTAGTGGGCATGAATGAACAGATACTTGAAAGTGTGCAGGTCTTCCCCAATCCGGCCTTTGACATGCTGACCATCAAAGCAGGGGGTGCGCTCAATGGCACTGTGCAGGTGCGTATCCGCGACATTGCCGGCAAGGTGGTTTACCACTCAGGCATCAGCATATCCGCTGCCCAAGAGATTGGGGTAGGACACCTGGCTGCCGGCATATACACGCTCGAGTTGTCTAACCAGGCGGCAAGCGGCAGTGTGCGGTTCGTCAAGCACTAACTTTTTACAACGATGATTCACCCCGCTCCTTACAGGGCGGGGTTTTTTTTGTTCCTGGTACAGCGGTGTATTCGAATTCTCTCTGGTAAATGCGCATCCGGGAGGGCGCTCAGCCGCCTGCCTCCTCCATGAGTTGCCTGCGGTAGAGAGCGGTATAGGCACCTCCCTTGGCGAGCAATTGCTCATGGTTACCTTGTTCGACGATACGGCCGTGATCGAGTACAATAATCTGGTCAGCTTGTTTGACCGAAGAAATGCGGTGTGCAATGACTACACTGGTCTTGCCTTTCATTACCGTTTTCAGTGCTGTCAGGATGTGCTCTTCGGTTTCTGTATCTACGGCCGAGAGGCAGTCATCGAATACGAGAATACGCGGCTGGCCGATTATGGCGCGCGCGATGGAAATACGCTGTTTCTGGCCGCCGCTCAGGTTGATGCCACGCTCGCCGAGCATCGTATCAA
Source organism: Flavobacteriales bacterium UBA4660 (assembly GCA_002405435.1). GTDB lineage: Bacteria > Bacteroidota > Bacteroidia > Flavobacteriales_D > Sanyastnellaceae > UBA4660. Next base: position 1,666 of record DHLU01000188.1, on the reverse strand, counting down.
ATCCTGCGGGAAAGGCCATGATGTTTTGATATATGTCGGCTGTTTTGGCGGCCTGTGTAATGGCCTCCCTGTCCTCGCCGGCCTGTCCGAAAGCGATGTTGTGTGCGATGGTTTCCGAAAACAGGAAGACGTCCTGAGGCACATAGCCGATGCTGGCCCTCAGCTGGTGCAGGTTGTGTTGCCGTATATCCCTGCCGTCGATCAGCACCTGACCGGTTGTGGCATCGTACTGACGGCAGATCAGTGCGGCCAGGGTGCTCTTGCCGCTTCCGGTGCGCCCGATAATGCCCAGTGTTTGTCCCTGCTTCACGGTAAAACTCACGTCACTGAGCGCCTGAATACCGGTGTCGGGATAGGTAAAGGTCACATGACGGAAAGCAATTTCGCCGCCGATGGGAGTGGATGCGGCTGCCTCGTTGCGGATTGCCGGCTGGCTGTCAAGAAATTCGTTGATGCGGGCCTGGCTGGCCTCCGCCTTCTGAATGAGGCTGCTTACCCAACCCACCGCGGCAAAAGGCCAGGTGAGAAGGTTGATATAGAAGACAAACTGAAAGATGGTGCCTATACCGATTTCTCCGGCTATAACCTTGAGTCCTCCGACATAAATGGCCGCGATGTAACCGAGTCCAACCAGCAAGACGATGACCGGCATAAAGAGCGAATCGACCTTTACCAATCCGATCTGCCTCCGTTTATAGACATCACATTCTTTGTCAAAAGCTTCCCTGGAGTGCCCTTCAAGTCCGTAGGCCTTTAGCACCCTTATGCCACTCATGGCCTCCTGTATGAAGGCCGATAGTTTGCTTTGCTGCTGCTGTACCTTATCACTACGCCGGTTGATGGTCTTGCTGACATAAAAAATGCAGACCATCATAAAGGGCATGGGAGAGAGTGTCCACAGCGTTAGTTCTACGTTTTCACGAAGCATAAAGAAAATGCAAAAGACCGCCAGCACCCACAGGTTGATGGTGTACATCACGGCGGGTCCGAGGTACATGCGCACGCGGTTTACGTCTTCGCTGATTCTGTTCATCAGATCACCGGTGCGGTTGCGTTTGTAAAACCCGAGGGCCATCCGCTGGTAGTGGTCATAAATTTCATTCTTCAGGTCGAATTCGATGTAGCGCGACATCACAATCATTGTCTGGCGCTGGTAAAACAGGAATAGGCCTTTGATCAGATAGATAATCAGGTAAACCAATGCCAGCATAAGTCCGATAACCGCCAGTTGCGTACCGGCGCCAATTTCGCTCACCGGCACACTATCTGCATCC
>DHLU01000188.1:0-200 GCA_002405435.1 Flavobacteriales bacterium UBA4660 | reverse complement strand
GATTATCCGAAACAGCAGGCTGATGGTAGGCGGCAGTTCGATGGTGGCCCCTTCCTGACCGCGCAGCCTGAATAAGGCTTCCAGAAAATTGACCCCTTCTTTGACAATGGCGGGTGCCTGTACGTTGCCGAGGTTGGTCAGGCCAATAAAAACGATACCCATGAAAAACCGCCCCCGGTATATCCAGAAGTACTTGTTGA
>DHLU01000094.1 GCA_002405435.1 Flavobacteriales bacterium UBA4660 | reverse complement strand
TTACGATTGCGGTAATCGATAACCAGGGAAATGAAAAAAGTATTGGCCTGTTTCTCAAAAAGGCGGTGAAGACTGTCTATGATGAAGCTGGAAAGCCGATTCCGGAAGACCTGGAATACTTCTATGGCGTGCTTCCGGGTCGTGAAGTGGTATTGTGCCAGCGTTTTGTCTTTGATCCGCTCGTTCGAACGCGCTCTTCCTTTGCCCCTGCAGGACGTCCATGACCGGTGACATGCGGAGCCCTGCGAAAACGCTGGCATTAAAAAAACCACCCCGCGTTCGGAGTGGTTATTTTTCGCTAATTAACCAAAACCATTAACTGAAATTCTACTTCGCTATGCAATGTGAATGCGTGGCGATGAGGTTCAAAGGTTTGTGTATCTATGCGAATGCAGGGGCATAAAAAACTCCGGTTGTTCACCGGAGTCTGTTTATTAACCCGAATTTCGTGACCAACGGCCCCAGGGGGCCGATGAATCACTTAAGATTTGCCACAAATTCCGGCTTGACGCGGTTGTTGGTTCCGAGCCACTCAGGGGGTGTAAGAAATTTAAACGATTGTCCGGGAATCTTAGCACTCACCAACTGTTTGGTATGGCGGAGCCTGTAAATGTGCGCATTGATGTTTTGCACCAATTTCTGCCGGTTGGAGGGATTAATTTTAAATTCCTTCGCTGCCATGTCTATAATACCCTGCTGCGTGTATGGCCTATTTGACGCGTGAATCATTTTCATAATCCATGGCGTCCAATGGCTCTTGCGCCCCGGCTTTCCTTTGTCAACAGCCGGTTTTGACACTTTCACGGCGCTCTTCTTCGTCGCTTTCACCGCAGGGGAGGCTTTCACCGCAGGCGAGGCTTTGCTCTTTTCTACCGCCAAATCAACCATTCTTTCTGCTGGTACCTCCGATGAGGCGGGCGCATCATTAAGTTTTTCCAGCATTGATTCCAGATAACGCAATTTCGCCAGCGTTGAGGCGTGCTCCAACCGGTAAAAATTGGCAATACCGGCCAGATCCTGTGTTGTTAGTTGTGTTTTTTTCATACTACTTTAATACTAGATGTTATGCCGGGCCTTGCTTCCCGGTGAGGAATTGCGAAGATAGCGCAATCCCTTGAATTTACAACCTCTTTACCATTATACAATGCCAGCGTCAAGCGCACCCACATAGTCAACGTCTGGTCGTTAGTAAATTCCATAAGACGGCATGTCACTTCCGATTCCTACCGATAGGTTTGCGAAGACGGGACTTCAAACGGAATATCCCGGCCTTAAACACTTAACTACTAGGCATGAGTGCAAAAACCAGAAAATGGGTACTTGTGGCTGTGACGATTACCAGCCTGTACCTGTTAGTAGCCTGATCTCTGCCTGAACTAAATTCTATGTGTGACTCTGCCCCTTGCGGGCCGAGACCTTATGACCATTCTTTAACCGGCGTATGCCGGATCGGCACCGGCATATTGGCCTGGCTGCCTTGGTTTTATACCCCCTAACCTATCGAAGGTCCGCTCCTGTTCCTCTCACCCATTTTCACCGCGCAAGCGACAACTTTACTGGCTGCCATGCATTTCATGAGCAAATCGGGCGCGCAATCAGGTTAACAACTTCTTGCCGCGAAGTTCCAACCGACGGGGTTCCTTGTTTTTTTTGTCTCTGCCTTATGACATCGTTTCCATCTTGTTTAACGGCGCTGTTCATGGCGGTTACGGCCGCTTACGGTCAAGCTATTGCTGAAAAAAATAGCTGGGAACCTATTCTCGCCGCATCGACTGACCAGTGGCCGGGCGCTGAACTTCTTAACGCGCTTGAAAAAGGTGATCCTGCACCCGCTGCGACAGGCCCGGTGTGGCCGGAGAGCGATGATGCCGGCATTGCATTCGGAGATCCGGCGCAGTATAGCTACCTGCTCGCCGCTTACCGCAGGGCCTGGGAACCGGCGCACCGCTACGAGGTGCTCAGGGGGCTTGCAGACCTGTATTTCCCGATGATTGAGAAAAAACTGCTTCAGTATAAAGTCCCTTCATCATTCAAATTTTTGCCCGTCGCACTAACAGGATTAAACCCCCATTACACCGACAACCGAGGCCGATCCGGAATGTGGCATATGGATTATCTCACCGCGAGAAGTGTACACCTGCGTGCAGACAGCCTGGTGGATGAGAGAAAAGGCGGTGATTTCACCACAGAAGCCGCCGTGCGCAGGCTGGCCGCTCTATACAAGCAATACAGCGGCGATGAAGTAAAGACATTTATCGCCTACATAGAAAGTCCATTGTACCTCGCCCATCGCGTTGATGCACTCGGTGCGATCCAATGGCACCGGGTCGACACCCATGTAGTGGATGCACTCAACCGCTGGATATACGCAGCTGCCCTGTTTCAGCGAAATCCCCGTCCCGACCGGCTGGCATTTTTTATGGATCGTTTTGAAGGATTCAAGGGGGTATCTTTTACACATCCGGTCACCACCGCGTCGCTGGTTGCCTGTTATGGGCTTGATCCCTTACAGTTGCGCAGTATGAATCCCGTATATACCGGCAACCGGATTGACAGCAGTTACAAAAAAGTGCCGCTGCTCCTCCCCGTTGCAGCGGAAGCGTCCTTCCGCAGTGATCCCGGTGCCCTGTACCGCTGGCATCCGCCTGCACCTGCGCCACCTGCCCCGACCATCATTTACCGGGTGCGGAAGGGCGATTCGCTGGGTGTTATCGCCTCGCGGCACGGCACCAGTGTGGCTGTGTTAAAACAACTGAACCACTTGCGCAGCGATGCAATTCAACCCGGACAGGAGCTTCAGTTACCCGCAGGTGCCGTCCGGTCGGATTCGCAGGCCGGCACCGCTGTGGGTGAGGCAGAAGCACCGCGCCGGTACACCGTCAAACAAGGCGATTCGCTTTGGAAAATTGCCCGGCGCTACCCCGGAGTGACAGAGGAAGACCTCAAAACATGGAACCGATGCAGCGACCATATCAGGCCGGGTCAGGTGCTTCTCATTTATCCGGTCAGGTAAACCCATGAGAAGTCCCTACCAACCGATGACACCGCTTCACATCCTGGCTATGCTGGGGAGTATTGGGGCACTCGTGGCCCTGCTCATGGCTGTGTTTCCTAAAGAAGGACTGACGCTGGGGGGCCAGCGGCTGAAGTTCATCACCTGGTCTTCCTTACTGCGGGATACATCGGCGGTGCACCGGTTGGGCGACATCGATGCCTACCTGGCTAGCGTCGACACCACACGGGCGGATATGTCATTCGCAGACAGCCTGCACCTGCGCCCTGCACTGACGCTAACGAGCATTCAGTTTAAAAACAATGATGCCTCATCGCTCTATAATTTCTTTCAGCGTGCACGCGAGGCTCGGGCGGCACGCACCAACGTCCACGTATTTCATTACGGTGACTCGCAGATTGAGTCTGACAGAATAAGTTCTCTCCTTCGCCAGGAACTGCAGCAGCTCTTTGGCGGGGGCGGACCAGGTTGGCTCGCACCCCTGCCCGTTACCTCTACGATGAGCATCCGGCAGCAACAAAGTGAGCACTGGCTGCGGTACACCGCCTACGGTTATGACAAAGGCAAGCTGCCCTCCGGTCAATTCGGTGCGCTCGCTGCAAGTTTTCGTTTTTTGCCACCATCGGAAACTGTCGCAGCGGACACCTCAGAAGCATGGCTTGAATTTTCACCTTCGGGAAAAAGCGGCGGCCGCAATGGCACGTATGACTTGCTCAAGATTTGGCTCGGCTATCACCGCGCACCGCTCGACCTGGAAGTATGGATAAATGACAGCCTTCATTATCTGGAAACGATAGCACCGGCGAATTCGGTATTGTGCAAGCGCTACCACATAGGCAGGTCTCCGGAGAAACTGAGGCTTGTTTTCCGCGGCACTGATTCACCGGAGGTTCATGGTATTGTACTCGAAGAAGAAGGAGGTGTCAATGTCGACAACATCGCACTGCGCGGCAGTGATGGTACCCTCTTCAGAAGACTGCCGTCCACTGACCTCAAGGCAGAGCTCACCGGTTCTGATGCAGGCCTTGTGCTGCTGCAATTTGGTGGCAATGCGATGCCTTACATCAAGTCAGCGGAAGGTGCGACGCAATACGGTGAGTCGTTTGCCATGCAGATCAGGTATCTCAGGTCGCTGCTCCCTGATGCCGCATTCATCGTCATCGGGCCCTCCGATATGAGCCAGTCGGTGGACGGACAATGGCAGAGCTATCCGTACCTCGAACAGGTGCGTGATGCGCTGAAAAACGCTGCACTGGAAACAGGGTGCGGATTTTGGGATATGTATACCGTCATGGGAGGTAAAAACGCCATGATCAGCTGGGTTTCCAACCAGCCCCCTTATGCCGGAGATGACCACGTGCATTTTACGCCCGCCGGAGCCAAAAAGGTGGCGGGCTTGTTGTGTAAAGCCATAAAGGAAGAATATGATGCCTGGAATGCGCAAATTGAAAAACAGAAGATACCCGGGTAGCTGGTTTCTCGCTATACCCCTGCTGGCCCTGATGACCTCAGGACGGCTGTCGTCTGAGGCATCCGGTGGCAATGGGCGGCCGTTTCCCGGGCTCGATACCTCCCATACTTTTATCCGCTATGGCGAAAATCACCTTCAGTTTTTCGGACAGCCCGCACCATGGAACCAGGCCCTCGAAAAATTATCCGCTGTGCTCCTCAATGGAACGGGCACGTTTCATTTTGTACACATGGGGGGGTCTCACGTGCAGGCGGGCATGCTTACCGACAGGTTGCGGGCGAGGCTGGGCAGCCTCGTGAGCGATGCCGAGGGCGAACGCGGACTGATCTTTCCCTATAAACTGGCGGATACCAATTCGCCCTCTTCCATAAAGGTTAACTACTCAGGTACGTGGGTGGGAAAAAGGATTGCCTTGTCTTCAGATAGCTGCCGCTGGGGCCTTTCAGGCATCTCGGTACTGACCTACGATTCACTGGCATCCTTAAAACTCTGGACCTACAACCGCGATTCAGCGAACTACCTCTTTGACCGGGTAACCCTGTTTTCTCCTTTCGACAGCCTTTCGATGGAGGTACAGGTGGAAGGCGGACAGGAACAGCCCTGGTTGCCCGGCCAGCCGTGGAGGACCTATACGTTTTCTCAACCGAAAGACACGCTCAACATCCGGTTTCTCCGTCGAGACAGCACCATGGCCTACTTCAACCTGCAGGGGCTCTACCTCGGCCATGACCGCCCGGGAATCAGTTACCATACCATCGGGGTTAATGGTGCCGGTACGGCGGGTTATTTGCGCTGTACCGACCTGGTTTCTCAGTTTGGCGAGCTCCGGCCGGATCTAGTCGTCTTTGGTATTGGCGTCAATGATGCCAACGTGCCGGCTTCCGATTTTGACGCCGGCGCATTCGAAGCCCGCTATGATTCACTGATCAACCGGATACAAGTGCACAATCCGGAGACCGCATTCCTTTTTATCACCAACAACGACACGTGGTATGGCAAAGCAGCCAACCCGAATGGTGAGTCGGTCAGACAAGCCATGTACAACCTTGCGAGGCGGCATAATGCAGCCGTGTTCGATTTTTACGCCATCATGGGCGGCAAAGCCAGCATTAAAAAATGGCACCAGGCGGGACTCGCCCAGCGCGACAAGATCCATCTGACCCGGGCCGGCTATGAACTGCAGGCCGACCTTATGTATGCCGCCTTTGCAGAGGCCCTCGGAAATTACCTCGACCTGAACTACAAGACACAGATCAAGTGAGCGCCGGGCAACTATACAGGAATCTGTCTGACAGGGTCCGGTTTCTCACAGACCGTATCCGGATCGGCCCACACACCGCATCGTGCCTGATGTACCACAACCTTAACAACGGCAAGGTACCGAGGATTCAGCTTAGAGAACATCACGTGCAAGACTTGTATCGTCAGTTGCACTTTTTAAAAAAGCACTTCACCCTGCTGCCCCTCCGCGAGTGGTTTGAAGTGCGAAATTCCACACGCAGCCCGGTAGCCGCCATCACCTTCGACGACGGACTGGTCAATAACCTGCTCGCCCTGCCGGTACTGGAATCGCTCAACGTGCCCGCCACCTATTTTGTCTGTACCCCTTCGCTCAGGGGTGAATCCGTTCTCTGGCCCGATGCGCTGGATGTGGCCTGTCACCTTGCCGGCGACTTCGTTGACCTGTTGGGCACCCGGTTTGAACGACGCGGAGGTATTCACATGAACGACACCGGAATCAGGCCTGCGCATTTCATTAAACATCTTACACCGGAAGAGCGCTGGCGACTAATCGACGGGTTGTCGAACGGAACAAGGCCATGGACCCTCCCGCCGTGGAACCAGCATTTTCCCGTGATGGACGCTGCAGGTGTACGCGCCCTCGCGGCCTCATCCCTGGTTGAGATCGGTTCGCACGGCATTGCACACCAAAACCTGGCCCACCTCGTCGACGAAGAAGTGTTGCATGAACTGCGCGCTTCAAAATCACTGCTGGAATCGTGGACGGGCAGTCTTGTGCTGAGTTACGCCTTCGCTGACGGAAGCTATAACGAACGGACAGCGCTCCTCGCCCGTGATTGCGGTTACCGCTACCTCTGTGCGGTGGTTCCGCAACCCTACGCAGTACCCGATGGAATCGAACTCACGGGGCGATACGGCTTTTACCGTGACCGCCACTGGACTGGACAACTTCATGCATTTTTCCGGTATATCGCACCTTCTGCATAAGATGATCTGATGGATACCCTTGTCGCTGCCCTACCCGACTACCTGTTGTTTAACCGCGACACAACCCTGCAGTTTACCGGAGGTTTGTTCTGGATTTTTTTCGGTCTGGTGCTGGCCATCGATGCATGCCTGTATAAGAAATCCGCGTGGCGGCATGCCTTTCTCATGGCTGCCAGTTTGTTTTTCTACTACAAGACCAGCGGACTGTTTTTCCTGCTCCTGCTCTTTACCGTTACCACCGACTTTTTCATTGCCCGCCGCATCGCAGCCTCCGCTAATAAATCCCGGAGGCTCTCCTGGCTTATTCTTTCGCTGGTGCTTGACTTCGGTCTGCTTTTTTACTTCAAGTATGCGTACTTCTTCACCGAAAGTGCCAACGAACTGTTTGGCACGCAATACCATGTCTTCAACTGGCTGGCCCACTGGGGCAACTCCTTTTTCTCGGGAGATTATTTTACCGTTTCAAAGATCATACTTCCGGCGGGGATCTCCTTTTACACATTCCAGACGGTATCGTACACCATCGAAGTGTACCGGGGCAAAGTTGAGCCGGTGAAACGGCTCACCGATTACGGCTTTTATGTCTCATTTTTTCCGCAACTCCTCGCGGGCCCCATCATGCGGGCAACCGATTTTCTTCCCCAGCTTTACAAACCGTATTCGCTGACCAAACACCAGGCAGGACTGGGCATATTCTGGATCCTGAACGGATTGCTAAAAAAGACCTTGCTTGCCGACTACCTCGCTGCCAATTTCATCAACCGGGTCTTTGACAACCCTTCGCTGTACAGCGGCTTTGAGAACCTGTTTGCCTTGTTTGGCTACAGCCTTCAGGTATATGCCGACTTTTCCGGGTACAGCGATATCGCCACGGGTGTGGCGCTGCTCATGGGAATACACCTCGTGCAAAACTTTAACTCACCCTACAAAGCCCGTGATGTGACCGACTTCTGGCGCCGGTGGCACATATCGCTCTCCGCCTGGCTGAGGGAATATATCTACATTCCTCTTGGCGGAAACCGCAGGGGTTCGGCCGGTACATGGGTGGCCATAGCCATCATCGGCGGATTTATCGTGATGCTATCCCGTTCGTGGGCGGTGCTGGCTGTGCTCAGTATACTCTGCGCATTCATCGTGCTCATGTCGTGGCTCATTCCTGCCGTGCGGCAGTGGCTTCATACCAACCTCAACCTACTCATCACGATGCTCGTGGGTGGTTTGTGGCACGGGCCTTCGTGGAACTTCATCATCTGGGGAGCCTTGAACGGAGCCGGATTGGTGATTCACAAAACATGGCGGATGATTTGTCCATGGAAAAATGTCCATAACGGGCTGAGGCACGCAGCAGGGATTGCCGTGACGTTCACCTTCATCACTTTCACACGCCTTTGGTTTCGCACGGGTACCGGCACGACCTGGGATGACTTCGACGCTGCCCACGATATCGCGGCAGAATTCAGCAAGGGCCAAGCCATGATTGACCAGATATTTCTGCGCATGGACTGGAGCGTAGCCCCTGCTGTGATGAGTGCTTTTGCCCCGGTCTTTGCGCTGTTCGCCGCCGGTATGGCCATACACTGGCTGCCGCAATCGTGGAAAAGGCGCTACCGGCATCGTTTTGCTTCACTTCCGGTATGGGCTATACTGCTGGCTGTTATGACGACCGTGTTTCTCGTATATCAGGTGCAATCGGCCAATCCGCATCCTTTCATTTATTTTCAGTTCTGATTCCACTGCCCGGCCTGCCCTGATGGGGCGTCGTACAAACGACGGGTGAACCCCAACCGGAGGGGTCCTGCGTGGCGCATGATTGGGTTATGTGTTCAACACGCCCCAACGGAACTGAAAGCCCTGTTGGCTCAGACAAACTGACCCTTTGGCTTAGGGACAGACAACAGAAAAGTTACCCAGGAAAATCAACAGGTCTGACGTATTGACCGCAAAGTCACCCGTAAGGTCGAGATCACAGTTGAAGACGTCACCAAACCCGCCGAGCAGTATGAGCAGATCCGTGGTGTTGATGCTGCCGTTGGCGTCGAAATCTCCCGGGCAGCCAATGGGCGTGGTATTGGCCGTGATGGTTACATCGGTACGCGACGGAATTGACCAGGCTCCGTCGGCACTGCGAAATCTGACGTACAGACTGTTGGGGCCGGGCGTAAGTCCGGTAGTAGCCATATCATCACAGACTGCTGCGGTACCTGCATTGTCATATACCTCGAGCGGAATGCCATTGCCTTGTCCCGGGTCGAGGTTCCAGAAATACTCAGCGGATATGATTTCCCTTACGATTCGGATTTCCCTCGTTCGGGTAATACCCCAAACCCCGTTATCGCCTTTACACCGGGTATAAAGGATATGGCGACCCGGAGGCAGCGAAGCGGTATTGACCGAAACGGATGCATTGATGGTATCGTTGGGACTACCAATCACAAACGGGACACCCATGCCGAATCCCGGATCGGTATTGAAAAAATATTCCCCGGTCGTCAACACCTGCGTGCAGACGAAGAGCGGAAGCATGGCCATGCAAACCGACACCAGCGTGCGAAGAGCGCAAGGATTTTTCATTCGTGCACAGTGCCGGTTATGGTTATGCTGATATTGGCATTGGCCGGAATCGTTAATCCCCCGGGAATATCTATCGCAAGAACAATCGGAATGTTGGGCTCTCCGTCCTTGCGGTACACCCCTTCTCCGGCATAGACCCCAAGGTCAACGCCGCCAAATCCGGCTCCTAAAGCCGGACTGCTTGATTTCAACTGGTAGTTGTGCGCCCAGTTATACAATCCTACCGTATAGGACTGAAATTCGGGGTCAGTGTTCGGATAATTTCCCGTTCCGTTGAACGCATTGGTGCCGCACTGAAAACTCATATTGGCGGTCACGGTGGCTGTGTTGTCGACTGACAGGCAGTTGCGCCCCATGCAAATGTTGTTTCTAAAGGTGTTGAGCGTGCCTTGAGAGACAATGGCCGTATTCGCGTTCGATGTACCGCAAAAAATGTTTTGCTCAATCACGTTGCTTGTGGCATAAAACAACACGCCATTGAAGATATTGTTTCTCACCGTGCTCTGCGTAACATTCGCTGAACTCACAGGGGCGAAAAAATTAGGTCCGGTGCTGGTGAATAGGTTGCCCTCTACCAGGGTGCCGGTCCAATCGTCATTTCCAAGAAAAAGGCAATCGTCCACTATACAACGCTGCACCACTATGCCCGAAAATATCTGCACAGCGGCGGTATTGCTGTTCAACTGAAAAAACCGGAAGCCGATGAACCGCGATCCTGCCGCCGCCAGGTTATTCATGGTGATGGTGCCTACCTGCGCATTACCGGAATAGATGGCTCCGCTCACCTTCCAGCCCGGGCCAATTAAAGTCAGTTGCTTGTCGAGGGTCACATTGCCGTAGTCAATTCCCGTTCCCGCAAGGTAAATGGTATCTCCTGCCAGCGAAGCACTGATAGCGGCGGCGAGGGTGGAAAATTGACCCGGGGAAGGTGAACTGTTGTTTACGTTTCTGACTGTAGCCGACATGGAACCGGCATACATCAACAGAATCAGGGCAATACATTGGCGAAACATGGTCATAGGCTTTGTATGTTCAAAGATAGCACAGGACAATTACAGGGCAGCGAAGTCAATGGTAAATCGATTCGTAGAACCGCCTAATCCGGTGATTTGTTCAGGGTTGCCAGTCATAGCTGTAGCCAGCGATATGGACATTGTCAACCAGAAATTTCTTCCCCTCGGGGTTATAGATATAGACAAGGCACTTTTCATCGCGGCCTGCTTGCATGGCAGGCATGCGAAGCTGGTAGCGGAAGGATTCCCAGCGGTTGATCTCCTTTCTGGGGTAATCATTGATGCGCAACTTGTTGTACCACGTGGTCTTGCCTTTACTGTCCTGGTAGGTAAACACCCACACGGCCCGGGCGGCGGCATCCGGCGATGGTTCCAACCGGTCAGACTGCAGGTAAATCATCCATGTTTCGCTGCGCATGGCAGGAAGAACGGGCAAGAAGACGGATGCGTTGTACAGGATTGTGTCATTAAGAAGTCCTGCATATAAACTCTCACCCGATGCGGACGCAACCGGGGCTGCTATGAGGGTGTGCCACAGAGAATCAGGCCGGCCGAATGAAGCCGCGCGCGTAAAGAGCGGCGAATCGCTGAGTGCTCCCAGGGGCAACTCATTACCTCCCCCGAGGCAGTCCACTGCGCTATCGTCGGTTCTCAGCCACACATGCCGGTATTTATTGGCGTCCATTTCTTCGGGGTGTATAATCCGGTGATTGAATTGCCAGGTTTGCAGTTGACAGAGCCCCACAGCAGCACCTGTGAGCGCTAACAAGACCCGCTGTCCCCACGTTGGAGCGCTGCTCCAGAAGGCCATTGGCAAAAACAGGCAGGCGTAGAAATCAACCAACGGCCGCATACCCAAACCACTACCGTAATTCCAGTTCCACCAACTGGCTGTCAGCCAAGAGAGCAGCAAAAAGAAAGCGATAAACCACACTTTCCGCGATCGGTCCCACCACAATACTCCACACAATGCGAGCAGGGCAAGCGGTGCGTATACAAAAAATCCCTTGTTGAAGCTCCACCACACGCTGCCCATGCGGGCATGCAGGAAATTAAAACCCTCGTGCTTATAAGTCCATGCAAAGGCGTCACCACATTGGGCATGGTTCAGCGCATGCTGCAGGCCTGCAACAAGGCAAAAGAGTATGGCTGCGGAGAGCAGCAGTTTCCAGCGGCTGAAGAGCGCCCGCACATTCCGTAAAAAACCCGACCCGCCGCTAAGCACCGGAAAGAACGCGATTACTACAAGGTTCACCGGACGAACGAGGTAAACGAGTCCCAATAAGGCCGCCAGCAACAGTGGCCAGTGTTTTTTGCCACTTTCTGACCACTTCAGCCACAGCAGGCAACAGGCCGCCACCAGAAAGAAGCTGTACACATGCGACATCGATGGATGAAAAACTGCATAATACCACAGGTTGGTGCCCAGCGCCGTGGCCACAATGCTCGCCGCCATCCATCCATCGGAACTGACATAGCGGCGCATGACGAGGGCCATTAACCAAAGACCTGCCAGCCAATAGCACCAGGCTGCAAGCCCCAATGCACGCTGGAATGAGGGCTCATATCCTGTAGATGAGCTTCCACCCAGGGTGCGCAGGCCGAGGTTGGCGGCAAAGAAGGGCAAAACCATAAGCGCCTCTCCACACGGCGTTTTGAGCACCTTGCCCCGCGCGTGTGGATACAGAAAACGCTCACTAAAATATTCGCCAATGTGCAGCGCCGTGTCTTGATAATAACGAAAGGAGAGGTCATGGTGAATGCATACAGCGGGAAGCCACGCGTAAAATGCCTGACCATCTCCGCGAATCACGGTGCTATCCGTTTGCCATGGCGCGTTGTTCCAACTGCCAAAATAGAGGGTACACAGCGCAATAACTCCGACCAGTGCTATAGCTATCCGTGTGATCTTCATCACGATATCCTGTAACGGATGAGGCACCAAATGGCTCTTATACCGTCCTTCCAGCCTATCTTTTTTCCCTCTGCATGGGTGCGCGGCCGGTAATGAATGGCTACCTCACCATACCTGACGCCACGCTGCCTGAGCAGTTTCATGGTAATTTCCGGCTCAAAGCCAAAACGCTGTTCCTTCAGCGAAAGCCCGCAGTTCAACGGTGCTTTTACCAGTTTATAACAGGTTTCCATGTCGGTAATCTTCCTGCCAACCAAAAACCCCGTAAGCCAGGTAAGGAACTTATTGGCCGCCAATGAAAGCGAAAAGGGCTGCTTGTTTTTTGCCAACAGGAACCGTGAGCCGTAAACAACGCCAAGCCCGCCGGTTATGGCATGGTCGAGTAACCGGTTGATATCTCCGGGATCGAGTTCAAGGTCGGCGTCCTGAATAATTACGAAGTCACCATCCACTTCCCGCAGCCCGGTATGAATGGCACCTCCTTTACCCCGGTTGGTTGTGTGGTGCAGGCATTTTACGCCCGGATGTTGTGCCGTGAGCCACCGCTCAATAGCCATGCGGCTTCCGTCTTTGGAAGCATCGTTAACGATAATGATCTCCTTATCGAATCCGTGCACCAGCTGCAACGCCGCCACACGATCGAGCAACTCCGCAACAGTTCGCTCCTCGTTGTAAACGGGTATAATGACGGAGAGTGTAGGCATAGGGAAAAATCAAAAGTACACAAGCGGCCCGGACAGATCAGGCCTTTGAGGGTGCAAGTCCGAGCTCCTGGCCCTTTCTGAGCATAAACGCAAATGCTTCTTCGTAGTTGTTGTGTATGGCTCCGTCCATAATGGCATCTTTAATGGCATTCTTGATTATTCCCACTTCCTTACCCGGTTTCAGGTCAAAGGTTTCCATAATCATTTCTCCGGTCACCGGAGGCTGGAAATTGCGGATATGGTCTTTGGTTTCCACCTCTACCAGTTTTTCCTTCACGACTTCGTAGTTGGCCAGGTAGCGCTGCACCTTGCTCTCATTCTTTGACGTAATATCTGCACGGCACAGCAGCATCAGGTCATCAACATCATCACCGGCCTCAAACAACAGGCGGCGCACTGCACTGTCGGTCACTTCCTCTTTCGTAAGCGCAATGGGCCTCAAATGCAGTTGCACCAGCTTCTGCACATATTTCATGTGGTGATCGAGTGGAAGTTTAAGCCGTGCAAAAATTTTCGGCACCATGCGGGCGCCGAGGTCTTCGTGGCCATGAAAGGTCCAACCCTCCGTCTCGCTGAAGCGTTTGGTGGGAGGTTTGGCTATGTCATGCAGCAATGCCGCCCACCTCAGCCACAACTTATCAGAGGTTAGGGCTACATTGTCGAGCACCTGCAGGGTGTGCAAAAAATTGTCTTTGTGGGCCTTGCCGTTCTTGCGTTCCACTCCATGCAGCCTAACCAACTCGGGAAAAAAATGCGGGAGCAGCTCCGTTTCAAACATCAGCTTGATGCCCGTTGAGGGTACCGGACATTCCATCACCTTATTGAATTCGGTGCTTATACGCTCCATGGATACGATCTTCAGGCGGGATGCATTCCGTCGGATGGCTTCGCGTGCAACGGGATCCACGGTAAAGCCGAGTTGGTTGGCAAAGCGAACGGCGCGCATCATACGCAACGGATCATCGCTGAAGGTCACATCCGGATCAAGGGGTGTTCTGATGATTTTCCGGGCGCAATC
>DHLU01000226.1 GCA_002405435.1 Flavobacteriales bacterium UBA4660 | reverse complement strand
CCGTATTTCTCCCAGTGTCCGCTGGTTTCATACAATTCCTTGCTGCCGATATGCGGCGTAATCACCTGCACATACCCCATTTTACGCTGGGCATTGGTCAGAAAAGCCGTCAGGCGCATCCGCAGGTCAGTACCCTTGGGCAACCAGAGCGGCAGGCCACTGCCGACTTTTTGTGAAAAGGCAAAAAGCCCGAGTTCCTTACCCAGTTTTCGGTGGTCGCGCTTTTTCGCCTCTTCGAGCATCTTAAGATGTTCCTCCAGCTCGCTCTGGCGTGGAAAGGTGACCGCATAGACGCGTGTGAGCATCTTGTTCTTTTCATCGCCGCGCCAATAGGCACCAGCCACATTAAGGATTTTCACGGCCTTGATAAAGCCTGTGTTGGGGATATGAGGACCCCTGCACAGGTCGGTAAAATTTCCCTGGGAGTAAAAGGTTATCTGGCCGTCCTGCAGGTCTTGAATCAGTTCAATCTTATAGGGATCTGCCTTGTCAGTGAAGTATGCGAGGGCATCCTGCTTGGAAACTTCCCGGCGCTCGTAGGCATTCTTCTGCCGTGCCAGTTCCAGCATTTTCTTTTCCACCTGCTCAAATTCCGCCTGAGAGAATTCGCGGTCACCAAAATCTACATCGTAATAAAAGCCGTTTTCAATGGGCGGGCCTATGGCGAATTTCACCCCCGGATAGAATGCCTCAAGCGCCTCGGCCAGCAAGTGGGCTGATGAATGCCAGAAGGTGTTTTTTCCGCCTTCGTCTGTCCAGGTGAGCAATTTAACCCTGCAATCTTCCTGAAGGGGCCTGGAGGCATCGACCACTTCGCCATTCACTTCGGCGCTCAGCACGTTGCGGGCCAGGCCTTCACTGATGGATTGGGCCAGCTGCATGGGGGTAGTACCCTCAGCGACCTGTCTGACACTGCCGTCGGGCAGGGTAATGTTAATCATAGACAGCATGTGATTTTTTGGGGGTGCGAATATACTACCGAAATCAAATAACGCACATAAGTTACTGATAATCAGAACCTATTGAGTCAGGTGTTCCGCCAAAATCGAGCGGATGTCGGGGCGGAAATACAGCGCACTTTTCAGCACCTTGCCGTCTTCACGGTAAATGGGTTTTCCGTCGGCATCGAGCTTACTCATATTGCTGCGCTGAATTTCTTCAAACACCTCCTGAATTTTATGCTGTAGCCCATGCGCATTCAGGGTGCCGCTGAGGATATACAGCATATCTCCGAGGGCGTCAGCCACTTCCACGAGATCGCCCCGACGCGCCGCATCGAGGTACTCTTCGTTCTCCTCCTTCATCAGGTTATAGCGAAGGTCAACCTCCTTCTCGTCCAGTCCGACGGTCGGACTGTGGCGAACGGGCAGGCCGAAGGATTCATGAAAGGTCTTCACATGCTCGATACAGTGGATGAGGGTCAGGGTGTTTTTCTTGGTGTTGCGTTTGACCCATCGAAAGTATTGGCGGTCGCCCCGACCCGGTCCACGTCGGCGCTGCCAGTTTTCAACCCGATGTCCACGGCTTAACAAACTTTTAAGACGGAAATATTGACGTGAATAGATTTCGAATTTGAATTTTGCATTCTGGTGTTGCTTTGCAGCCTATCACAATTATATTTTATGATGGAAACCCAAAACACAGAACCAACCCCGGCGCAGGCAGAGGCGACGCCCGGACTAGACATCCAGTCGCTCAATGAAAAGATAGCCGCAGAAAGTCGCTTCATCGACCTGCTCTACCTTGAAATGGAAAAGTCGATCATCGGCCAGCACGACATGCTGGAAAAACTGCTGATCGGACTGCTGTCGAGCGGGCACATCCTGCTGGAAGGTGTGCCCGGACTCGCAAAAACCCTGGCCATAAAATCGCTGGCACGGTGTATCGATGTCGAATTCAGCCGCATTCAATTTACCCCCGCCCTGCTGCCGGCCGACCTCGTGGGCACCATGATTTACAACCAGCAGAAGCAGGAGTTCACCGTTAAGAAGGGTCCGCTGTTTTCCAATTTCATCCTTGCCGATGAAATTAACCGCGCACCGGCCAAGGTGCAGAGTGCCCTGCTCGAGGCCATGCAGGAACGTCAGGTGACCATCGGCAGCGAGACCTTCAGCCTCAGCGAGCCCTTTTTGGTGCTGGCCACACAAAATCCGGTCGAGCAGGAAGGTACCTATCCCCTGCCCGAAGCCCAGACCGACCGTTTCATGCTCAAGGTGGTCATTGGCTATCCCTCGCGGGAAGACGAGAAAAAGATCATTCGAAACAACATTGCTTCCGAAAAATATCCAGAGCCGGGCAAGGTCATTTCCGCAGAACAGGTATTACGCGCCCGCCGCCTCGTCAGGGAGGTGTACCTTGATGAAAAAATCGAACAGTACATCGTGGACATTGTATTCGCCACACGCCGTCCGGAAGAATACAAACTCGGAAACCTTAAAAACCTCATTTCCTTTGGGGCATCGCCGCGGGCAAGCATCGCGCTGGCCCTCGCTTCTAAGGCAGTGGCCTTCATCCGTCACCGAGGATATGTCATTCCCGAAGACGTGCGTGCAGTGTGCTTCGACGTGTTGCGCCACCGGATCGGCCTGACTTACGAAGCCGAGGCTGAAAACATCAAGCAGGAACAGATCATCCGCGAAATCATTAACCGGGTAGAGGTGCCATAAGGCGGCCGATTGTGTATTCTTCTATGGATTCATCAGATCTGCTCAAAAAGGTTCGCTCCATCGAAATCAAAACGCGTGGTCTCTCGAGCCATGTTTTTTCGGGTGAGTACCATAGCGCTTTCAAGGGCCGCGGCATGGCCTTCAGCGAGGTGCGTGAATATGTGCCCGGCGATGAAATCAAAAACATCGACTGGAACGTCACCGCACGCATGGGACATCCCTATGTAAAGGTCTTTGAGGAAGAACGAGAACTTACCGTCATGGTGCTCGCCGATGTAAGCGGCAGCGGGAATTTCGGCACACGCAGGCAAGCCAAACGAGCCCTCATTACTGAACTCACTGCCACGCTGGCTTTTTCTGCCATAGAAAACAACGACAAGACCGGTGTCATGTTCTTCAGCAACAAGGTGGAGAAATACATTCCTCCCAAGAAGGGCCGCACCCACATCTTGCGGATCGTACGCGAACTGATCGGATTTTCTCCGGCTTCCGGATTGACCGACCTCAATGCTGCCCTTGAGTTTCTGAATGGTGTGCAGAAGAAGCGGTGTATCTGTTTTATTCTCTCTGATTTTCAGTGCGCACCGTTTGAGACCGCCCTGCGCATTGCCGCGCAGCGTCACGACGTTGTGCCGATAAGGATTTTTGACCGGGCCGAAGAAGAATTGCCCGCTGCGGGAAGCGTGCTGCTCTCCGACGCTGAAAGCGGTGAACAGCGCTGGTTCACCTTCAACCGAAGGACAAGGGAAAACTACCGCAAAGACCGGTCGGCCTTTACCGAACGGCTCAAGGCTGTCTTCACCCGCTCAGGACTTGACTACGCCCAGATTGCCACCGACGCCGACTATGTGCGTCCACTGTCGATGCTGTTAAAAAGGAGGTCGAAGTGATGAAAAAGCCTTTGTACCTTGCAGTCTTCAGGCGCTTCGGCGCAGCGCACACGGAACCCCGATGGGCCGGCCTGTGCGCATGGGCAGTAACTTTCTTCACAACATGCCTGTGCACATTGGCGCCTGCACAACAAGCCACAGTCACCATCGAACCCGACACCTTCTCCACCGGCGAACCCGCCACCCTGATCCTACGCCTCTCCTTCAGCAACATCGACCCTGCGCAATTGGGCTGGGCGTCATTTGGCGATACCCTCGCTCCCGAAATTGAAGTACTCGAACGGAGCCGCATCGATACCGTACAGTCGATCGGCGGATACGACATTACCCTGCAGCAGCGCATAAAAATCACATGCTGGGACAGCGGCTTTAAGGCCCTGCCACCGTTCTTCTTTCTGGTAAACGGAGACACCCTGTCTACCGGCTTCAGTTACCTCGAATGCCGGGCACCGGGGGTAAACCTGTCGGAACCCATCAGGGATATACGCGACATCTACGAAGATGCGCTCACATGGCGCGACTGGCTCCGCAAATACGGCCTTTGGCTGGGTGTTGCACTGGCAGCGGCAGTGACCTCGGTGTGGTGGCTGCGCCGTTTCCGAAAGGTATCGGCTGCACCGAAAACCATACCGCCGCAATCCGCAGAAGATCCCGATGTACGCGCACTGCGGGCCCTGCGCCAACTGGAAGCCGGCGCAACCGGGCAACCGGGTGAGTCGAAGGCCTATTATGCCGCCGTGAGCGACATTCTGCGCCAATACCTTCAGGAACAGTTTCAACTACCCGCACCCGAAGAAACCACACCAGGCATTGCCGTCCTGCTGGCAGGAAGTCGGGTAGATGAAAACCAAGCCGGCGCATTGTTGTTTATCCTTCGCCAGGCCGACATGGTCAAATTCGCCCGCTACAAACCCGATGAATATGCCCAGCGCGACGTGATGGCACGCGCCATCCGTTTCGTGGAATCCACCCGACCCGCAACCAAGCCGCAGGCATGAAAAGAAATTGGATATACCTGATCGTATGGACCATACTGCTGCACCTGGCAGCGGCCATGGGCTGGTATACCGCACTGCCCTGGTTTGAATATGCCTTCACACCCGCGTTCTGGGGCTTGCTGCTGCTGCCCGTGCTTTCGGTGCACTACCTGATAACGGCATCCGAAAAAAAACCCTCCGTCGCATTTTCGTCACTCGATCTGTTGAAAAAGTACGAAAGCCGGTGGCTAAGACTCAGGCCTCACACAGTGTTTTCACTGAAGTTCGCCGCCCTGTGGTGCTGCATCATGGCGCTGGCCAGACCCCAGTCAAAAACAGATTTTGAAGACTCGCGCGTCGAAGGTGTAGACATCGTGCTGGCCCTGGATGTCAGCGAAAGCATGCTCGCCCGTGACTTTGAACCCAACCGGCTCGAAGCCGCTAAAAAAGTAGCTGAAGAATTTATCGGCAAGCGCAGCAATGACCGCATCGGTCTGGTGGTCTTTCAGGCCGAAGCCTTTACACAGGTGCCACTGACCACCGACCACCGCGTGCTGAGCAATGTGCTGCGCGACGTGCGGACAGGGCTGCTGGAAAGCGGCACGGCGATAGGGCTGGGACTCGCTACGGCTGTGAACCGATTAAAGGAAAGCACGGCGCGGAGCAAAATCATCGTATTACTTACCGATGGGGTTGACAACCGCGGAGCCATACGCCCACTCGATGCCGCCTCGCTCGCGGAGACATACGGCATCAGGGTCTACACCATTGGCGCGGGCACCAAGGGAGAAGCCCTGCAGCCTGTAGCGCGCAGACCCGACGGAAGTTTTGTCTATGACCGCGTGAAGGTGGAAATTGATGAGGAAGTCCTCACCGAAATCGCCCGGCGCACCAATGGCAAATACTTCAGGGCCACCTCTTCGGAAAAACTCAGTGCGGTGTACAGCGAAATTGACCAGCTGGAAAAAACAAAATTTAACATCACCCAATTCAGCCGCCGTGCAGAAGAATACTGGCGCTTCCTGCTTCCCGGACTGCTGGCGCTGCTGGTCGCCTGGCTGCTTGCACAATTTCCGGTAACCACACCATGACGACACCGAGAAAAAAATACAAAACGTGGTTTTTTGTCGTGGTTCCCCTGACGGTCGAACTGGTTTCTGCACTGCTGGGTGTGCTGATGGTGTTGTTTGTCTTCCCCCAAACACCCACCCTGCAGTTTCAATATGCGCACCTGTGGTGGCTGCTGACCGGCCTGCCGTTAATTTCCGCTGTGTTCATACTGCGCATGCTGCGCAAAAACCGACAACTCGCCCGTATCGCTGAAGACGGTCTGAGAGACAAGATTGTCAAAGACCTGTCCACCATGCGGCCGGTGTTGAAATACCTCGCATTCCGCATGGCCATGATGTGCCTGGTCATTGCCGCGCTCGGACCCCGTTTTGGCAGCAAGCTCGAAGAAATCAGCAGCAAGGGCATCGACCTCATGATTGCACTCGACGTATCCAACAGCATGCTCGCCGAAGATGTGCAGCCCAACCGGCTCAGCAAAGCCAAAATGGCTATAGAAAAAATGCTCGAACAGTTGCGCGGCGACCGCATCGGTCTGGTCGCATTTGCTGGCAATGCCTTCGTTCAAATGCCAATCACTGCCGACTACGATGCCACCAGACTATTCCTGCAAAACCTCGACACCCGGAGCGTCAGCAGGCAAGGAACGGCCATCGGCAACGCCATAAGCCTGTGCGTGGAATCGTTTGACCCGAAAAGTCCGGCCAACAAAGCCATCGTCATCATCACAGACGGAGAAGACCACGAAAATGCCGCGGTGGAAGCCGCCAAGATGGCACTGGACGGCCACGGCATCCGTGTGTTCACAGTAGGGGTAGGAACCGCAGACGGAACCCTCATTCCGGACGTCAGCGAAACGGGACGGAAGACCGGATATAAAACCGATGCATCGGGAAAAAGTGTGGGCAGTAAACTCAATGAAAGCGCACTCACAGCCATTGCCATGGCCGGCGAGGGTTCATTCAGCCGCATGACCACCTCCACCGCACCCCTTTCCAAGCTGATCGAAAACCTTACCCGCATAGAAAAGACAGAAACCGGACAAAGTGAG
>DHLU01000087.1:25219-25512 GCA_002405435.1 Flavobacteriales bacterium UBA4660 | reverse complement strand
GGGTTCGAGTCCCTCCTTCGGTACGAAGAGGCTGTCGTGAAAGCGACGGCCTCTTCTCTTTTATACGCGTCACCGGCTGATGCCTGCGCGTTAGGGAGTTATAGTCCAGGAAATACAATAACCTGATACTAAAACTATTGACCTGGGGAAGACCCAGCAGGCGGTCCACATTCTCCAGCAAATCCGACGGTATATCATTGACAAACTCGGTGATGGAATTTTTCCAGACCATGGTCAGCTCTGACCCAGGCGTAAATATCCAGCGGTACTGGAGGTCGATGGTAAACGAATTG
>DHLU01000087.1:12279-25100 GCA_002405435.1 Flavobacteriales bacterium UBA4660 | reverse complement strand
AACCTCCTTCCGGCCTGAAACCTTCATAGGGCGTAGCGGTCAACTCACCCCAGGGATCGAGTCCGTAAAACTGAAAGTATCTTGAAAAACCCCAGTAATGCCTCACCCTGCAGGTTGCCAGCATCAGCGGATTGATCGCATAATTGACCGTCAGCACATTGGTATGCGAAATCACATCACGCGTGCCTACAACGGGGAGTTCGTCATCATCAGGCCCCCGGTAGATGTCTGCAAAACCGATGTTCTTATTGTTGCTCTGAAAACTGTACACATAGATGAGCATAATATGGTCGTTGACGCGCCAGCGCGGAGACACCCGGTAATTCCAATTGTAGGCACCGGGGAAGCTGGAAATGCCGTAATAGGAACTTGCATCGAGTGCCAGCCGTTTGCGGTAGTCTGTGCTGACCCAGCCTCCGAAGGTCTGGTTTCTGGGCGTCCTGAACACGTAGCCGTCAACACGCGGATCAAAATAATCGTAACCCCGAACCGGGGTAACATCCAGGTTGAGCCCATAGGCCTGAAAGGTGCGGGTTACCCAACCTACCTCGGCATTCACAGCGGCTGAGGTGAAGGTATGCGGACTGTAAAGATTGTCGTAGTTGAATGCGAGCGAACTCCACAACCGGTTGAAAGGTCCGAATGGTTCGTAAATGCTGTAGCCCACATTGGCCGAATAAGTCACCTGGTTGGCATTCATGAGAAAGCCCAGATCATTGGGATCATAATGGGTGCTCTCCACCAGCACACCCGCCGAACCGGTCAGGTTACCGCTGATTTTGCCAATACCCACTTCGGAGGTATAGCCGTTATCTGCCTCTTGGTCGCTGTAGTTGAACTTGCTGCTCAAGGCACCGCGGCCCGTAAGCGCAAAATTGTTTTTCCGGTCGCGCAATTCAAACTGGGTGGCCGTCACATTGGCATCATAGGCCTCGCCGTCACGCGCCACATTGGAATTCAACAAACTGAAATAACCGTTGTTGCGCAGGTTCTGGTCAACCACGGTCACATTGTGGTTGGTCATTGGGTAGTACAGCACATCGCGGCTTGTATTGGTCTCGTCGTTGACGACCACGGCATAGGCCGGTGCGCTGACGGCATTGAAAAAACCCAGTCCAAGACCCGACCGCGTGCGCCCCGAAATTTTTGTGGCATTGAAGAGACGGGTTTCCACAGGCAAAATGGATACAGATTCTCCCTCACCGGTCTCTACCGGCAACGCCGCCTCATGGTTGACACTTCCAACCCTGCGGCTGTAAAACACCCCACCCTTGCCAAACAGGTCTAAACCCTCGGTAAAAAATTGCCGGTTGTCGGCAAACTGAATTTCAAAAGGGGTAATGTTGAGAATGAGCTGGTCACTGATGGTCTGCCCGAAATCCGGAATGAGTGTCGCATCGAGTGTAAACGCATCGCTGAGTCCGAGCTTCACATCCATACCGCCGTTGTAACTGGTGGAACGCGTTGCGGGCGCCCCCTTTCCATTTCCCTGAAAATTGACGTACGACGACGCGTAGGGAAAAAAGAAAAGCCGGATGGGCGGCTTGATCTGGCTGATACCCTGCACCCTGCCCATCTGGGTGAGGAAGCCGGCCTGCACCGGATTGACCCCGCTCCAGTAGGCGTGCTCCCTGATCCGGCGTATCTCGCGGAAAAAGTTGATGTCCCAGTCCTGGATTTCAGACTCAGGAAACCGCAAGGCAGCGAAGGGAATGCGGTACTCCGCCGTCCAGCCGTCAGACAATAGTTTGGTATGGCAGTGCCAAACGGCATTCCACGACACATCCCGCGTGGTACCTCCACCCGCATTCAGTCCGTCACGGGCATCGTACTGCTCTGCGACAGGACTGACGGCGAAGGTGAATCCATTGATGCCATCGCGGTAACATCCGAAGGTGATGCCGCAATAGTCGGTATTGCCCTGGTTATCGCGACCGGATAGCTGCGCGAGGATGCTGTCAGGTTCGGGATCGTGATTCATGAAGGCGATGTACACAGCCTCATCGTCGTAGAGCATTCTGACTTCGGTAGCAAAGGCGGCGGGTTTGCCCGGAACAGGCCGGTCAACAATAAACCCGGTGGCCACGGGGGCTTCCAGCCAGGCCACGTCACCCAGATCACCATCAATACGGGGCGGCACGGTGCAGCGCACCGCCGTGGTGGTCTTGGTTTCAAACTGCCCGTAGGCCAGCTGAACTGCCAGAAAACCGGCTACCAGCAGGGTATGCCTCGTTGTCAACATGAACCAAACATTGCG
The DNA here is from genome assembly GCA_002405435.1 of Flavobacteriales bacterium UBA4660. Taxonomy (GTDB): domain Bacteria; phylum Bacteroidota; class Bacteroidia; order Flavobacteriales_D; family Sanyastnellaceae; genus UBA4660. Next base: position 22,843 of record DHLU01000087.1, on the reverse strand, counting down.
GCGCGAAGGTAGCGGCCACCAGCGATTCACTCACCAAAGCGGGTCAAGCGTTGATACCGATAGCAAGCCGCAAGCAGCCGACGCTGCGCCCGCATTACTTTTGCCGCACCACAGTTGCGACATGAAAAAACACAATTTTAGCGCAGGTCCCAGCATTCTGCCCCGCGAAGTATTACAGGGCTCTGCCGATGCCATTCTCAATTTCGACGGCATGGGGCTTTCCCTGCGCAAAATCTCCCACCGGTCGAAAAACTTCGAGGCTGTTATGGACGAGGCGCGGCAACTGGTGAAGGAACTCCTGTCGCTGGGCGACGACTACGAAGCGCTCTTTCTTCAAGGGGGTGCCACCCTGGGGTTTACCACCGTAGCCCTCAACTATATGAAGCAGGGCGGACATGCTGCCTACCTCAACACAGGCGTCTGGGCCACCGGTGCAATTAAAGATGCACGCCTGTGGGGAGACGTTTCGGTGATTGCCGATTCTTCCGACAAAAACCACAGCTACATCCCGAAAAATTACGAAATACCCCAGGGGGCCGACTACCTGCATTTTACATCGAATAACACCATCTTCGGCACCCAGTTTCACACCTTTCCGCAAACCACCCTGCCGCTGGTTTGCGATATGAGCAGCGACATTTTCTCGAGGCCCTTTGATGCCACCCGGTTTGACTGCATCTACGCGGGAGCCCAGAAAAACATGGGTCCTGCTGGTGCAGTACTGTACGTAGTAAAACGTGATTCCCTCGGCCGAACCGGCAGGAAGTTGCCGGCCTACCTCGACCTCCAGGCACATATCGAAAAAGATTCCATGTTCAATACCCCGCCGGTTTTTTCGGTATATGCCAGCATGCTCACCCTGCGCTGGATCAAGGCCAACGGGGGACTGGAAGGCATGGGACGCAGCAATGATGCCAAGCAAAAATGCTTCTATGGTGAACTGGACCGCAATCCGCTTTTTTACGGACACAGTGTTCCCGAAGACCGCTCATGGATGAATGCGACGTTCAGGCTGCACAATGAACAACTGGCCGCAGACTTCGATGCCCTGTGGAAAGCCGCAGGCATTTCGGGACTGAGCGGTCACCGAAGCGTGGGCGGTTACCGGGCATCCATGTACAATGCCCTGCCGCTGGAAAGTGTACAGGTGCTCACAGAAGTAATGCAGGAACTTGAAAGAACCAAAGGATAAGGGAATGATAAAAATACTTGCCAATGATGGCATCGACAACAGCGCGAAAGAACTGTTGGAAAAAGCCGGGATCAACGTCATCACCGACAAGGTGACCCAGGACGCACTGGCCGAATTCATCAACCGCCAACAGATCGCGGGACTGCTTGTGCGGAGCGCCACTACCGCACGCAAGGAATTTATTGATGCCTGTCCGGGACTAAGGTTTATTGGCCGGGGCGGTGTAGGAATCGACAACATCGATGCCGACTATGCCCGCAGCAAAGGAATTCATGTTTTCAATACACCGGCCGCGAGCAGCCAGGCGGTTGCCGAACTCGTGATGTCACTTTTCTTCGCCGCAGCCCGCGGGGTTTATGATGCCGGTACTCACATGCCTTCCGACGGGCACGAACAATTTGAAGGCCTCAAAAGAAAGTACGCCAAAGGCATTGAACTTCGGGGCAAAACCCTGGGCATCATCGGGCTTGGCCGCATCGGGCAATCGCTTGCCGCCTATGCCACAGGTTGCGGCATGCATGTGATATTCAACGACAGCAACCGCAGGGAAAATGCTGAAATTTCACTGGGAATACCCGCATTGCCAAACGACAAGGTCACGATCGCACGAACAGGATTTGATGAACTCCTGCGCGTCTCTGATTTCATTTCCCTTCATGTCCCCAAACAACCTGACGGTACAGCGGTGATAGGATCCGGCGAGTTTGAGCGCATGAAAAAGGGCGTCATAATCTCCAATACAGCCCGTGGCGGAGTGATTAATGAAGCCGCGCTCGTGGACGCCCTCAACAGCGGAAAAGTGCGCGCCGCCTGCCTCGATGTATTTGTTGGCGAGCCCAGGCCCTCCGCGCAACTGCTGGCACATCCGGCTGTGATTGCCACCCCCCATATCGGTGCCAGCACCCTCGAAGCCCAGGAAAGAATTGGCGCCGAACTCGCACAGCGGATCTTCGAGATCATGCAGATAGCGCCCCCTACACCCTAAAACGCCAGCGGCACCGCTTATGCATGTTGTTCCTTTTGCCGGGGTTCGTCCTGTGAGAGACAAGGTTCACCTGGTCGCCTCTCGCAGCTACGTGGGCTATTCCAAAAAACAACTGCGCGAAAAACTGCAGGGTAACCCCTATTCTTTTTTACACATCATTCATCCCGACCTGGGAAGCCGGCAGCTGCACCGGATCACCAACAACATCGCCCGCTTCCGCAAAGTCAGGGAGAAGTACCACGACTTTATCCAACAGGGCATCCTGCAGCGTGACCCACAACCGGCGTTTTACCTCTACAGGCAGACCAAGGGTAACCACGTATTTCTGGGTGTCATCGCCGCAGTAGATCTCAACGAATACGTGCAGGGTCAGATCAAAGGGCATGAGCACACGCTTAGTCGCCGTCAGGAAACCTTTACGGCCTACCTCGAGACTACAGCAATCAATGCAGAACCTGTGTTGCTGTTTCACCGACACGATCCGGCACTCGAAGACATCTATGCACGTTATACTGCCGGCCGCCCTGAATATGAGTTTACCCAGACCACCACGGTGCGTCATGAGCTTTGGCTCATCGCAGATGAGCAGGGTATCGGTGCCGTTAGCCGCTGTTTTCAGACGTTGCCTTTTCTCTATATCGCAGATGGCCACCACCGCATCGCCAGCAGTGCCCAGTTGAGGGAGCGCGCCTCAACCCACAACCGCACACCGGAGATGGATTACTGCATGGCCATGCTGATGTCGGAAAGCCGCATCCGCATATCAGCTTTCCATCGCCTTGTGAGCGACCTCAATGGCCTCACGCCCGAAAGCTTCCTTCATACACTGCGCCGTCAATTCGAGGTAGCCGTATTGCCCGAATCGCCGGAAGAAACCCGCATAGACCGGCTGCTGGTGTATCTCGACCACAGTTGGTACAGCCTTACTCCCCTGAAGCCCTCCGCACACCAACTCGCCGTGCGCTGCCTCAATGAGATGATTCTCGCGCCCGTGCTTGGCATTCACGATCCACGCAAAGACCAGCGCCTCACCCATTCAGAAGGTCCGCTCGGAATTGACTACCTGAAAAAACAGGTTGACAGTAAAAAATATGCAGTTGCCTTCGCCCTACCCGCGGTACAGGCCGATGCGCTGAAACAGGTCGCGGATGCGGGAGAATTCATGCCCCCCAAAAGCACCTGGATAGAACCGAAACTGCGGTCTGGGTTAGTGATTTACGAATTGTCATGACTCTCATTGCACAACGTCTGCAGACCATTCGGTCAGCCCTGCCCGCTGGTGTTACACTGGTTGCAGTATCGAAAACCTACGGAGCCGAACAGGTGCAGGAAGCCTATGATGCAGGCCAGCGCGACTTCGGAGAAAACCGGGTACAGGAACTGGAAACCAAAGCGCACATCCTGCCCGCAGACTGCCGCTGGCACCTGATTGGCCACCTGCAGTCAAACAAGGTCAGATTTATCGCACCCTATGTGCACCTCATACACAGTGTGGACTCACTTGCACTCTTAAAGGAAATCAGCAAACAGGCCGTCAAGTGCGGAAGAACCATTGACTGCCTGCTGCAAATGCACATAGCCCTTGAAGAAACCAAGTATGGCATGAATGAAGATGAATTATTCGGTTTGCTGCATGTATGCGCCGGCGCCCCGCTGCCCAACGTGCGCATACGCGGGCTCATGGGCATGGCGACCTTTACCGACGACCAGGTGCGCATCAGGCAGGAATTTGTTGCATTGAAAAATTGCTTCACCCGCGCAAAAAATAAATACTTCGCCCACGACTCCGACTTCGACCAGTTGTCGATGGGTATGAGCAGCGACTGGCAAATAGCCGTAGAAGTAGGCAGCACCCTGGTGCGTATCGGTTCTTCCATTTTCGGCACACGATAAGGGCCAGACATTCTGTCTGCCGCCGAACCGCAGGCAGCCAACCGCACCTTAAATGAATTTCACGCCGGCTTAGCGGATCACATAGCCTACCTTAATGGCGGAAAATAGAAAGTAACCCACATAGGGTTCATAAGGCTCAAGCTCAAACGATTCAGGGCGCATTTTGCGCTCTTCTCCTGAATTAAACAAGGTCCCCATGTGCAGATCAACCGCTACCTTGTTCTTGAAAATTCTCTGGTAGCCAATACCGAGACCCATGCCGAAGGTGTCTTTGTTATACACATTCACTGCATAGTCAGAACCGCCTTGCTCGCTAAACAACGTGAAACCAATCTCACTCCTGAGGTGCTGGTAACGCAACAGGGCGTTGAGGTACCAACCCTGCGGAGCCGCAAGATCTTCAGTCAGGTAAAAGCGGTATTCGGGTGAGATGGCCAGCCTCGAAATATACCCTTCAGAAACCCAAAGGTCTGAGCGGTCGCAAAACAACACTGAAAGTCCAAGAGATGAAGTTTCATTCAGCACGTGCTCAAAAGACACCACGCCGGTGCGTGCGACCGGCGCATGGATATCCAACTTGATTATGGATTGCTGGGCCGAAAGTGAACCTGCGAGAAATAAAAAAAATACAAGGAACCTGTTCATGCAGCTTATGATAAAATGGTTTCGGGAGGTGAAATACGCAATAATATTGCAATAAAAATACGTTATATGTCAAAAAAATTCACCCTGATTTACCTGTCTGTCGCGCCTCTGCTCTTTGCCCTGAGCTGGTTTATATCGAGCAGGGTGGTTCCGCGCGCCCAGGCACTGGGATCAGGAAAAATTCAGGAGACCGAGCCTGCAATGAGCATGGTATATGCCAGCGTATTTACCGGCATCTACCTGCTGGCCTACCTGGCCTTGCGTGATATCTACAGCAAGAAAACACGCTGAGTTTCTTCAACAACCGGGAACGCCATTGTCCCCAACCGGTCAATCGGGGTCAACATCAACGGACATACGAACGCCGCTAAAGTCCGCCATTTTGATGGACTGACGCACGAGCCTGACCATGTCTTCTTTCATGGACTGTATCTCGGATGTACGCTCTAGCTTCACCAGCAAGGTGCGGATAAACTGGTTGCGTATTCGTCCGACGAGCGGAGTCACAGGTCCGTGTACGCGTGCACCATAGGCCTGCCTTAGCACCCCTGCCGCCGCCGAAGCCGCCGATTCTGCCAGGGGTTCCATGACATGCCGGAAAGAAAATTCCATCAGCCTCGCATACGGCGGATAATAGTGGTTCTTGCGCTCGCCCATTTCGACACGGTACATCCCGGCGTAATCATTGGCTTTTACCAACGGAAACAACCAGTGACCCGGTGTATAGGTCTGAATAATCACCTTCCCCGGCCGCTGTCGCCTCCCCGCCCGCCCAGCCACCTGGGTCATGAGCTGAAAACTGCGCTCCATCGACCGGAATTCCGGGAAGTTCATCAGTTTATCTGCGTTCAGAATGCCCACTACCGACACGTTGTCAAAGTCAAGGCCTTTGGTGACCATCTGCGTGCCGACAAGGATGTCAATCCTGCCGTCTTCAAAGTCTGAGATGATGCGCTGGTGTGCCGCCTTGCTCCGTGTAGTATCGAGGTCAAACCGCTGCACACGCGCTTCGGGAAACAACGATGCTATATCCTCTTCAATCTTCTCGGTGCCGAATCCGAGCATCCTGAGGTTGGTGCTGCCGCAGGTGTTGCAGGCCACGGGAGGATCTACCGAATACCCGCAGTAGTGACAGGTAAGCACATGGCCGGCCTTGTGATAAGTAAGGCTTACATCACACCGGATGCACTGGGGCACTGTTCCGCAGTCATAACACTGCCACAGCGGGGAATATCCGCGCCTGTTCTGAAACAGGATAATCTGTTCATTCCGCTCCAGCGCCGCCCTCATCTCATTCACCAGTGCTTCACCAAAATGAGCCTTCATGGATTTTTCGCGAATGCCCGCGCGGATATCGGTCACCAAAAATTCAGGCAGTGATGCGCCGCCAAAACGTTCCTGCAATTCCACCAATCCGTACTTACCAGTCTCAGCGTTGCGATACGACTCGAGTGAAGGCGTGGCAGAACCGAGCAATGCACGCGCCCCGAATCGACGGGCCAGCACGATGGCGGCATCCCTTGCCTGGTACCTCGGTGCAGGATCACGCTGCTTGTAGCTGGCGTCGTGCTCCTCGTCAACAATGACCAGTCCGAGCCTGCTGAACGGAAGTAACAAGGCACTGCGTGCCCCGACGATGACATCAAATTCACCGGGTTGTCCAGACAACACATGCCGCCATACCTCAACCCGCTCATTGTCTCCAAACGCACTGTGGTAAACACCTACCCTTGTTCCGAAGTATTTCCTCAGCCGCTCGATAAGGTGGGCTGTCAACGCAATTTCGGGCAGCAGAAAGAGCACCTGTAACCCCTCGGCCAGCACGTCGTCTATAAGTGACGCATATATCTCGGTTTTACCTGAGGAGGTAATGCCGTGCAGGAGTACCACTTCCTGTTGCTTCCAAGCCTCAACGATGGCTGCGCGGGCCTGCTGCTGGGCGGGGCTCAGGTTACGGCCCTGCAGGCCGGGTATCTGTTGCGGGGTGAGCCTGCCCACCTCCCGGGTTGTCACATTGAAAATGCCTTTTTCCGCTAAGCTACTCACCACATCTGCCGATGCCTTGCCCGCCTTTTGAAGGCGCAGCCGCTCAACCTCTCCGCGCTTGCCTTCGTCCCAGCCCGTGAACTGAAGAAAGACCATCAACAATTCCGATTGTTTGATCGCCCTGCGCTTCTCACGCTCTTAGAAAACGGCCTGGAGTTTTTCCTGGCTGTCAGCACACGAACCCAGGGTCACAAAATCAGCAGTTTTCGGCTTAAACCGTTCACGCAGCGTCTCGGCCGTATATACAACACCCTTCTTCACCAGTGCATTCAATGTGCGCTGCAATCCGGTATACCCCATTACTTTTTGCAAGTCTCCGATCGACATGGACCCCTTGGATGCCAGCACTTCCAGCAGCATGCGCTCACGATCACCGATTTCGGCACCAAGCAGGTCAGCACCTTCTTCGATGGCCACCTTAGTCTCACTTGTAAGCTTCAGCGCAGGGGGCAGGGCAGCCGTCATAACTTCACCGATGCCTGCGCAGTAGTAAGACGCCATCCAATCCCAAAATTCCAGGTGAACGGGCAATACCACCGGGTGCTCATCCAGGAGGTCTTCTATATACTTCGCTTCATAACCCGACGGCGCCTGGTTGTGCAACCTGGCCACGATGCCCGTAAATAGTTTGCGGTCCCTGAGCCTAACCACAACGCGCTGGCCCGTAACCACCAGATCGTTCCATGCAGCGGGAACTCTGAACGTCAGCGTACCCGAGATACCCAAAGGCAAAATGACTTCCGCAAACAGTGTTTCCCTAACCGCCATGAGGGCGAAGGTAATATGGGCGGCCCGGCCGGTGGCCGCAATACGGTTAACCAGTGCCGCACACGAAATACATTACCTGAGCAACACAAACCGGGAGGTTTGGACGCTACTGCCTGTTCCGGTCAGCAGCGTATAGATACCCGGCGACAAGACATAAACCCCCTGCTGGATTTCTCTGATAAGTTGGTTTTTCGAAGACGATGAGCGCATCGAAAGCACAAGCATACCCGCACTGTTGTAAACGCTTACCTCTTGCATAGTATCACCCGGTTGACCCGTCTGCAGCGGCATGGCGGGCGGTTCGGGAAAGGCCTCACACAGGTAGAGCTGCTGGTTCCAGCAGAATTGATTGCCTGCACAATCGGCTGCACACCAGGTGCGCTGCCAATACGACTGATCGTCTGTTCCGGCCAACCCTTCGGTCAGTACGACATCCACTGCGCCGTCACAGTTGTCAGTAGCCATCAGCACGGGTGCATCTGGCAGCGGTAAGCCGCAGGGCACCTCTTCATCCTGTGGAAGGAAATTCAGCACCGGCGCTGTAAAATCGCTGAAGGTAATGGTCTGGGTGGCTTCCGTATAATTTCCGCAAGCATCCATGGTCATCCAGGTGCGTATAAACAATTCATCGCATCCGTCTGTCACGGTCAGCGCACTCAAAGCCACTTCGGTAAATCCATCGCAATTATCCTGTGCAAACACCGCATCACCCGGAATGTTATCGCCGCATTCAAGCACCATGTCTTCAGACACACCGTAAATGACCGGGCCCTCGTCGTCGTAAACCGATACGGTCCATACCGCCACGGTGGTATTGCCACAGGCATCCGACAGGTTCCAGGTACGCAGCAGTGTATAGTCGTTTGGACAATCCCCTGGAAGGAGCGACTCGGAGAGAGACACATTGACGTTGGAACAGTTATCGGTAAACTGAACCAGCGCAGCATCCGCGGGCGGAACGTCGTTACACGACACGGTAATGTCATCAGGAAACGACAACAGCTGCGGTGCCTGATTGTCTATAATATGAATCAACTGCACAGCGACCGACTGGTTGCCGCAGGCATCGGTGGCGGTATAGGTGCGCTCTATCAGCCCGTCGCAACCGGACGAAACGACCAGGTCAATATGGCTCACGGCAGGACTGCCGCAATTGTCGGAAGCACTGGCAGACAAGTCATTGAATTCAGTGCAGACCAAAAAAACCTCCGGGGTCACAGGATCAAAAACAGGAGCCTGCGTATCGATAATGGTAATATACTGGGCCCAGACAACATAGTTGCCGCAACCGTCAAAGGCACGGTAGATGTATGCTGTCGTATAGGCACCGGGACAGTCTCCGGGATACACCTCGGTAGTTACGAGCGTAGGCACGGAACCGTCACAATTGTCCATGGCCTCGGGAATTTCGGGCGCGGGCACAGGCTCACCACACTCCACGGTAATATCGGCGGGATAGGACAGGAAGTAAGGGTACGTGGTGTCTTCAAAAGTGATGACCTGCGTCGCAGTCGCCTCATTGCCGCAATCATCCACCGTTGTCCAGATGCGAATGTGGTTGTAGCCGCAAGGCAGGGTTTCAATCACTGTAGTTTCGGTCACCACCAGTGCCACCGTACAGTTATCCGTTGCAGTCACTTCAGCCTCCGGTACGGCCTCTCCGCACTCCAGCGTGATGGCGCCGGGAACGCCTGAGAACATCGGAGGTTCGTGGTCTGCCACCGCAACACTCCAGGTTGCAGTGGTGGCATTGCCGCATTGGTCCGTAATCGTCCATGTATGGTTGCGCGTAAAGGCAAAGGGACAATACCCGGCCTCTTCCGAGACACTATAAGAAAGGGTCACTTCCGAGCAGTTGTCCGTGTAGGCCAGTTCGACGTCTTCAGGCTGCGGAAACTGCTCACACCCCGCCAACACATCCTCAGGGAAAATGGTGAATACCGGAGGCTCGTTGTCTTCAAAAGAAACCTGCACTGAAGCCGTTGATATGTTGCCGCAAGCATCGGTAGCCGTGAATATCCGGGAGAATCCGCCCGCACAGGCAGCATCATCATAAACATCAGAGAAAGTGAGTTGCACCGACGAACAAGCATCCGAGGCTTCGGCCGTGATAGCCGGCACATCCGCACCGCAGGGCAACACCAGGTCTCCGGACAGTGAAGTGAATACCGGAGATTCGTTGTCCTGAAAGATGACATTAACTTCCGCTGTGCTCACATTTCCGCATGCATCCGTCGCCGTTAAAATGCGCACAAACCCTCCGGCGCATCCGGTTTCAAGGGCCGCATCTGTATAGGCGATTTGCACATCCGAACAGGCATCTGCCGCCTGTGCTTCGAGGGCAGGTATGTCAGCACCGCAGGGTATCGTAATGTCACCGGGTACAAAGCTGAACACGGGCGGCACGTCATCCGTGGCGGTAATGGTCTGTACAGCCTCAGCCACATTGCCACAATGATCCGTAGCGATGAAAGTTCGCTCAACAATAAAGCCGCACTCCGTATATACATAGTTCAGCTCCTGAGTGACTTCCGGTGCGGTGTCGCAGTTATCGGAAACTATGGGCTGTGCATCGGGAAGAGCATCTGAGCAGGCGATGGCTGCATCCGGCGGAACGAACGCAAATACCGGCGCCTCTGAGTCAACGAGGGTGATAACCTGGTCTGTGACAGCGATATTTCCACAACCATCGGCGGCCACAAAGGTCCTGACTACAACAGCGCCACAACCCGTTCCTTGCACAACATCGCTATATGTAACCTGCACAAGCGAACATTCATCAGCCGCTGTAGCGAAGGTTTCCGGAAGCGGCTGGCTGCAAGGCCAAACCAAATCGGGCGGTATGGAGGTGAAGAAAGGTGGTGTTTCATCGGTAACAATCACCTGCTCGGTCTGCTCGGTAACATTTCCGCAGGCATCGACGGCGAACCAGGTGCGGACAAAGGCAAAACCACAATCAAACTGCTGCGTGCTGGCAGAAACACTGATAACCGGTGCACTGTCGCAATCGTCCACGGCAAAAACAAAGGCATCAG
>DHLU01000087.1:3347-12204 GCA_002405435.1 Flavobacteriales bacterium UBA4660 | reverse complement strand
AATCGTCCACGGCAAAAACAAAGCCATCAGGAAGCGACGCGCCGCAGGCGAGCTCGACGCCTTCGGGCATGTTCATGAGCACCGGGGGCGTAGTATCTACAACCTGAATAGTCCAGGTCTGCTGCAGCACATTGCCACAGTCGTCCGTCAGGGTATAGGTGCGGAGTACCTGGTATTCACCCTCGCATTCGCCATTCACCAGCTGCTCACTGACAGAAACAACCGCGTTGCTGCAGGCACCTTCGTACACCAGGGTAATGGAGGGAATGTCCATAGACGGCGAGCACTCAAGCACCAGGTCTGCAGGAAAGTTCACGAAATAAGGGCCTTCATCCGGTATAAGGTTGATCCATTGGATGACCGAAGCCGCATTTCCGCAGGCATCAGTAACCGTGTAGGTCCGCTGCACCTGACCCGGACATCCGGCTAACACCAACACATCGGAGACCTCTACCGATACCTCTGAGCAATCATCGGCACTCAGCACAAACGGCTCTGGCAACTGGCCACAGAAGGCTTCAATGGGAGATGCTGGCGCCACGATCACCGGTGCCGTGGTGTCGGTGACGGAGATCAGTTGGGTGGAAAAGCTGACATGGCCACAGTCGTCTTCCGCACGCCAGATGTAGCGAACCTCAGAAGAAGCACAACCACCGGTAACCGTGCAGTTCTTGTCTACATTGACATCCCCTACACCAGAAACTGCATTTCCGTTAACCTGACCCGAATAGGCGAACCATCCGCTCAGACCGTCCTGAGCATTTTTGTTGTTGGCTGCAAGGCCGGACTGAAAGCCGTAGAAATAGTCAACAGGAAAATGTGTGAGGTGAACCTGACTGCCTGCCATCAGCCCAGTGCCCGTCAGGGTGGCAAATCCGTTGGCCAGCTCGTAGTACGTCCATGACTGGTAGAGCGTGCCTGCCAGGTTCAGGTCATCCTTGTAAGAACGTCCAAGTCCAGACCACTGAGGCCAGTTCATTCCGTGCGCGAGCCATATATCCACAAGGAAGGTCTGGGCCGGATTGCCTGTGTGGTAGATGCTTCCTGACAGATGGGCCGTACCATCGGCATATTCCTCAAAAGAAGCGCCTGCGGCAAACTGCCAGAAAGCGACCCCTGGTATCATTCCGGGCAGCCAAAGAGACCAGTCAGGGCCCGGTCCCACAGCCGTGGTCACCACACAGGAAGACTGTGTCCCCCCGCTTCCACCGGCAAAAAAATCATAGTCCAACTCATCGTCGCATGCATCGGTGGCCACACATACACCCGGCTGGGGCAAGGGATCATTGCAGTCGAGCGTCATTGGCGCGGGCCCTTCGGCAAACACCGGATAGTCTGTGTCGGTGACATGGATCAGCTGCACGCAGGAGCCCAGACCGGAGTAGGACCAGTGGCGATGGATCAGGTAGGAACACCCGCCAGTGAATTCCACCTCGTCGTAATACATTCCGAAACCGCTGCAGGGCGTCAGCGTGGCATACCCCGTGTACTCAGGACTTGTTTGCGTGCAGGTGGCCTCGGTGTCCTCAGGGCAATGCAACTGGCATTGAGCGGCCAGCCTTGCCGTTTCGGTCAGCGAAAAGAGCACAGACAACAAAAGGACACTCAACGAACGAAAGGAAGCAGTTTTGCTCTTGCTCATGTAGTTTAAGGATAGGTTAGATAGCGCGCCGGCCGCTTTGAACAACCGGTTGTTTGACAGGCAATTTAACACCGTATCCCTGATTTTTCCTAACCCGAAAAACACCCGTTCGGGGATTTTTTCCATATCACGGAATGAAGGCTAGGGTGACCTTTCGGTCAGAGGGATTTTCCGCGTAAGAGTCGCGCTGGCCTAAGTATCTGGTGACAAACCGGGATGCATCCAGCCCGGTAGCCGTGAAAAAGTTTTTAACCGATTGTGCGCGCCGGTTCGAAAGAATGAGGTTTTGGATTTCGGTACCCGTCCGGTCAGCGTGGCCCGTAATGACAATCCTGATGCCCGGATTTCTGGCTAAAATATCCACCACCTCATTGAGTGAGAGTTGGGCCACAGCATCCAGCGCATCGGAGTTTTTGGCAAAGCGCAGGGTTACTTCGGAAGGCAGGTTGGTCACTGGCGTGCCTGCAGGCAACGGTGTAACAGGTATCGGGGCCGTTGCCACGGTCGTTCCCGACAATCCTTCCACCAGCCTGACGACCGTATTGCGCAATTCAAGAATCTGTGATTGAAGGTCTGCGTTGGTCTTTTCCTGCTGGCTTTTCCAGATCGAAAGCTGGTCGGCACGTACCTGGTCTATCTGGGCCTGCATATTGTCAAGCTTGGCATTCTGCTGCGCAAGCATCTCGTAAACCTTTTGGGCAAAGCCCTCCTCTCCGGCCGCTGCGCCCGGCAGGCTCAGGGTACTGTTGTCCTGAAGCGATAGCTGCACCATGCGGTTGTCGTCACCGGGAAGGGGCTGCAGGGTTTCACGCGGATCGTAGGCGAGCATCTCCTCAACAATACGCTCCATGGTCTGCGGATCCATTTCGGCCTCATCGCTGGCCGAGAGTACCATCAAACTGGAGGCACTGAAAATGCGCACCTCCTTCATCGCAGCGGTGTGCAGGGCTCGGATGTTTGATTCCAGCAGCATGCGACGAAGTGCTTCCCTGCCGGGGCCATTATCGCCAAAAGCATCAATCTCCGGATGCTGCCTTTCCAGTTTTTGCAATGCTCCGCGCAACTGCCCGGAGAAACCATCGAAGGGCGTGCGGCTGCGGTGGTTATAGAAAGATACGGCACCCGAAACAAGTTCAGCCATCTCGCCGGACATGGCTTCCGGAGATTTTTTCAGGCGGAACTCTTCATCGCGCAGTGTGATGTGTTCGGACAGGTAGAAATTGAGCAGTGAAGAAATGAATGCGTTGAATTCCTCCCGCTTCAGTTCTCCGGCTGGCTCGTAATACGCCAGCCGCAAGGCATTAAAGCTCCCGGGACCTGAAGTATCCGCTGACGCAGCGGTGCTGCAGACAGGTTCAGGCATTACCAGCGGTGTAGACATCCCTGATGCTGCCAAACCGGCCGATAAAGCGACCGACAGGCAAACGAAACAAAGGATGCGCGCACGTGACTGCATGGATTTTCAAAGGTATTTTTGATGGTGCTTCGCTGCAGAACCAGGAATGCCGGCGCGGAGAGGAATTATGAACACGTGGTTAACACCCTCAAGGGGTGTGGGAGAGACTGTTCTGCTGCAGCAACGTCACGAAACGACCTTGGCCCGTTTTGTGCGTACTTCCCGACTATCTTTGACAATTAATCTTCGTTTGTATGAACTATTCCGCTACCGCCCTCATCGTCTCAGCCGCCGTACTCGCCTTGTCTTCCTGTGACCCTGACAAAAACGAAGACACCGCCATCACCCCAAATCCGCGTCTCATCCTGCGCTTTGCATTCGATCCGACCCAGGAGCGCCTCGACAACCTGGGGAATCCGAGCACGGTACCTGACGGTCATGCTGCGCAGAGTCCTGCCTTCAGAGACATCAGTGCGCACTATGTCGAACTGGCACCCACGGCCTTAACGTGGCTGGGCGACGGGGAAATTCTCTATGACGGTCCGGAAACGGATGCCGGAGGTGCCACGGCCATTGATTTTTCTCAGAGCATTATTGTCGGTGAGGGGGAGAACTTCCTCTCCCTCGACCTTGACCAGATTCCACCGGGCAGCTATCCCTTTATCCGCGTATCGCTGGCCTACCAAAACTACGACATCAACTTCATTCAGTCTGGCCTGGACCTTACCGCAACGGTTGCCAGTTTTATCGGATACAACACCTACATCACCACCCACCCTATCAACACCCAGGTACTCACCGTAAACGACGACAAGCTACAGGGCTATTGGGCTTTCGAAACCGATGTATTCGGCACACCCTACACCACGTCCGGACAGGCCCCTGAAGGCGCCACAACCGTGCCCAATCCGCTCTGGAACACTTCGCCCATTCCTGCGGGAAGTTGCGTTGTCACCGGCGAATTTGCAGAGCCGCTCACCATTACCGGCAATGAAACCGGAGACATCATCATTACCTTATCCCTCTCAACCAACCAGAGTTTCGAGTGGATAGATACCAATCCCGACGGCAAGTATGAGCCTGCTGCAGGAGAAACGGTGGTAGACATGGGAGTGCGTGGACTTATTCCGGTTGTTTCAGAATAATATACGGGTGCGCCATTGTCCTTTCGCCATGTTGCTGCTGGCGGGCCTCGCGGGATGCAGCAGACCGGACCAAAACCAGCCACCGGTGCTCGTGTATGCCTATATCAACGACAGCCCGGGACGCACGGTTGAAGCAGAGGTATCCGTTCCGCTTTCGGTAGCATTCAGTGCTTCTGACGACCAGGCACTCAGTCAGGTACATATTCAGATTCATGCGGCCGACGACGGCCACCTTCATCCCGGACTCGCACGACCTGCCCGGGTGCACCCCAACACGGGTCTTTGGGATACTGTGGTCACCGCTGCACTCTCCGGGCAAACGGAAGACAAAATCATCTCTATTGATCTGCCCGGCCGCATTGGAGGGAACTGGCATGCCGGCATTACCCTGCTGGATGAGGGGGGCGCCGTTTCTTCCACGGCCTATTTTCTGCTCGACATCCACAACGCACAATTGCCGCAGTTCGATTTCTTCTTCACCGCTCCGCCAATGGGCAATCGGGGAACAATCACCGCGCCCGCAGGATCCATATTTGTACTCAACGGAAGCGTGCACGACAATGCCGGGCTTGAGCACGTACAAGGTTGTATTATACAAAACGGAGACACCCTCACGGCGCTGACCGTTCAGGCCGGCGGACTTGCATCGCTGGACCTTTCCTCCATGGACTTTGAAACGCCTGTGGCAGCCGGAACCTATCAGCTACACTGGCTCGCCGCCGACACCGACGGCAATGAAACCAGGCGGATTTTTCCCTTGATTGTCTTGCCCTGATAACGTGGGTCAGCGGGCGCTCAACTCCTGGGCACGTTTTACGGCCTCGTAAAGGTTGACTACACCCCCTGAATGGCTCAGCTTGCTGAAAGTAACCCTAACGGGTTTGGCTTTGGGATCGCCCCCTGCCATCGTACCGGGCAGTGTGGTCTTGGTTTTGCCATACTTCACCGAACTTTCCATCAGGATCTGCTTTACTTCAGCCGCTGTAAGGGCTGGAAAGTAGCTCATCAGCACGGCAGCCATGCCAGACACCACAGGAGCGGCCATGCTGGTGCCATTCTGTTTCACATATTTTCCATCCGGGTAGGTGCTGTAAATATTCACACCCGGCGCAAATACATCCACCGACTTTTTTCCGTAGTTGGTAAAAGGCGCCGCGAGATCGCCCACAGAGGAGCCACTCGCGCCGATTTCCATCCAGGTGCTGACCGCACGCTTACCATCAATCTTGTCTGTCGGAAAGTTGCGGCTCTTGTCTGTGTTGCGGCTGTCGTTGCCGGCAGCATGAACCATCAGCACACCCTTCGACTCGGCGTATTTGACAGCTGCATCCACGGCAGCCTTATCGGGAGAATAACTTTTACCAAAACTCATATTGATTACCCGGGCACCATTGTCCGTAGCATAGCGGATAGCGTTGGCTACATCCTTATCGCGCTCGTCTCCGTTGGGCACGCAGCGTATAATCATGAGTTTCACCTCGCGTGCAATGCCATCAATGCCTTCATTGCCTGTAACGGCACCGATGATGCCGGCTACGTGCGTTCCGTGCCCGGCATGGGGGCCATCCACATAGTTATTGCCGTAATAGCGCTCGTTCACATCGCCATAATTGTCTCCCACCAGGTGACGGGGGTCAAAGTCGAGGTTGTAGCTATAGTTAAACTGGCTCATGATGTGCTCTTCCCAGTCTTTGAACTGGCTGGCGAGATCCTCTGAGATACTGGCAATCATAAAATCCTTCACGGCCTTGGTATATTCATCTGACGGCTCATAGGCCTGCACTTCAGCCAGGGTGTAATCGTCTTTACCCAGCACCTGACGCATGGTGCTTTCGGCCATCTTCTGAAACTGGATCACGTTGTCAAATTGCGCCTTTTCTTCCTTGGCCTGGTCGAGGCGCATGGTGTATTCTTTCTGCATCTGTTCGTAGCGCGCGAAATCGCTCCACCTGTCTTTGGGCAACTGAGCCTTCTGCTTACCGTTAAACTCAGTGTGCAACCCTTTGTATATCCGCGTAAACTCAAGGTTATCGTATTCCACATTTCCTTTCACACCGCCGATAAAACTCCAGCCATGCACATCATCGATGTACCCATTCTGGTCGTCATCGGCGCCGTTACCGGGCACCTCATCGGTATTGACCCAGATATTGGCCTTCAGGTCGGGGTGGAAGGTCTCGGTGCCCGAATCAATTACCGCAACGACCACAGGAGTGGCAGGCTTGCCTTTCAGCAATTCGTTGTAGGCGCGGTAGCAGGAGATCCCTGACGCATCAGGGGTGGCTTCGCCCAGGTACCACTGCTCGGCTACCTGTGCCGAGGCTGAGAATGAAATAAGGACGAACAAAAAAACAAGAACACGTTTGTTTTGAAGTGAGATCATAGGGGTAAAATTACAGTACAGTGCGGACAAAAAAATCAACTTTCTCAGGCAAAGAGCCCGCTAACCGGGCCCTCACCAGAGTTGGAATAAATCTTCAACTTTTTATCCACATTGTAAATAGGTTACAATTTCCATGCAATACTTTGCACCGTCTTTTAAAAAACGTAAAAATACAAAGCGATGAGCACAGCAGTCAAAGAGTCAAAAGAAGTAAACAAAGAGAAGATGAAGGCCCTCCAGCTGGCGATGGACAAACTGGAGAAGACCTACGGCCGTGGTGCCGTGATGAAACTCGGGGATGAGGCGTTGGAAAAGATGGAAGTTATTCCGTCTGGCTCAATCAGTCTTGACGCCGCACTGGGTGTAGGCGGTTATCCGAAGGGACGTATAATTGAAATATACGGGCCGGAATCTTCCGGTAAAACTACCCTCGCCATCCACGCGGTGGCTGAGGCCCAGAAGGCGGGCGGCATTTGTGCCATCATTGATGCCGAGCATGCCTTCGATAAATTCTATGCCGAAAACCTGGGGGTTGATACCGAAAATCTGCTGATTTCGCAGCCGGATCACGGTGAACAAGGCCTGGAAATTGCCGACAACCTCATTCGTTCGGGCGCGATTGACCTCATTGTCATCGACAGTGTGGCCGCTCTTACCCCTCGGGCAGAGATTGAAGGTGAAATGACCGATTCGCAGATGGGACTGCAGGCCAGACTCATGTCGAAAGCCCTGCGCAAACTGACCGGCACCATTTCGAAAACCGGTTGCTGCTGCATCTTCATCAACCAGCTCCGCGAAAAGATCGGTGTGATGTTCGGCAACCCGGAAACAACTACCGGTGGTAATGCGCTTAAATTCTACGCTTCCATCCGCCTCGACATCCGCCGCACGCAGCAGCTGAAAGACGGCGAAGCGGCCGTGGGCAATCACGTAAAAGTGAAAGTGGTCAAAAACAAAGTGGCACCGCCCTTCCGCACGGCTGAATTTGACATCATGTATGGCGAGGGTATCTCCCGCGTGGGAGAACTAATCGACATCGGTGTAGACAAAAACATCATCAAAAAGAGCGGTTCTTGGTTCAGCTATGGTGATACCAAACTTGGCCAGGGCCGCGAAGCGGTTAAACAACTGCTAGAAGACAACCCCGAACTTCAGCAGGAAATTGAATCGCGCATCAAAGCGGAACTCGAAAAAGTCGCCGGCTAACCGGCGCTGACACTATGCTGGAAAAACCGCGTCCTTGCGCGGTTTTTCCTTTTTCCTCCGTACCAATGGAAAAATATACGCATTAAATGCAGCGGACGCCCTGCATCCCTCGCCAATTTTGTCGCATGAGAATTCAGCATTCCCTGTTACTGGCAGCGCTGCCCATCTTGCTGGCCACCAACTGCAAGCCAAGGCCGGCGGAACAGGCAGGAACCGAAACCCACTCAGCGCCCCAGGATAATACCGATGCCGCACTGAAAGCCCTGAATGCCGCCATCGTGGCAGACCCGGGAAATGCATCAAACTATCTCGCCAGGGCCCGCTATTTCGGAGCAAAAAGAGACTTCACCCACGCACTTGAAGATGTGGGCAGGGCCCTCGAAACCGACAGCACCCGCACCGACGCACACCTGTTCAGGGGCGAATTATACTGGGAAATGCAGGAGATCAAGAAGGCCTATGATGCCTACGCCGACTGTATCCGTTTTGACCCGCTGTCACAAGACTGCCTGCTGAAAAAAGCCGCCATCGACATTGTACTCAACCAGTATGAAACGGCGCTCGGCCACATCAACTCAGTCTTGCGCCAGGACGAACAGGTGCCGGAGGCCTATTACCTGAAAGCCCGGTTATACAAATCAGCAGGAGACACCACCCTGGCGGCGTCCTCTTATATGACAGCACTTGAACTGGATCCTGAATACTACGACGCTTATGTAGAGGTTGGATTGCTTTACGCCGCTCAGCGGAGTGACCTGGCCATCGAGTACTACAATACCGCGCTGGAAATCAGACCGCGCAGTGTGGAAGCCTGGTACAACAAAGCCATGTACCTGCAGGAAAACGCCCGAAACAAACCCGAGAGACTCGACGAGGCAAACACCTGCTATGAACGCATCGAATCCATTGATCCGAATAACGCACTGGCCAATTTCAACAAGGGCTACATCGCGCTTGAGTACCGGCAAGATTACACCGCAGGCATCAGGGAATTTTCGACAGCCATCGCCAAACTTCCTCAGTACTATCAGGCTTTTTACAACAGGGGGCTGTGTTATGAAAGTACGGGCGACCGCACCAGGGCT
>DHLU01000087.1:0-3180 GCA_002405435.1 Flavobacteriales bacterium UBA4660 | reverse complement strand
CCGCACCAGGGCTGCTGCCGATTATCGGACAGCCCTCAACCTGTTTCCCGCCTACACTGAAGCCGCCATCGCGCTTGAACGGGTGCTGGAGTAATGCGGGTCACCTGCACGCCTGCGGCCATCAGCGCCAGCCGATCTCCGGCACAAAACGCAGGGTGTGCGAAGCGTCTTTTCCGCCTGTCTCCATGGTAAATGTGAGAAAGATGGTCTTCAGAAAAAGCTGCGAAGGCCGATCTTCAGGAGAGACGGTGAGGTAAAATTCCAGTTGAAACTGTCCGGGTAATTTATCGGGCTCCACTTCCAACTCCATCACTCCGTCTGCAGGCCTGAAGGCGGTAATCTTTACGCCCTCGGTCCCGTCGGCATGCAGTTCGTTTTTGCCCGAGGGCACCACGAGATAACCCGGTGTTTCGAAGGTCACATAGAGGCGGTTGGTGCCTTCAGCCGCTTGAAAAGGTTCGAGGGTAACGCGCTGCCCCGAACTGGGCGCATCAGACAGCCGCGTCAGCGGTTCATAGTTCCTCAGGTAATAGGCATTCATCTTTTTCTTACCCGGCTTCATCCAATGCAGCTGGTGGTTGTAGGTATCCGCCATCCACAGCCGGCCGCCGCCAGCGCTCAGGTCCATCGGGCGGTTGTACTGACACACCTTGTGTTTGCCCGTCCGGAAACCCTGTCCATTAAAGCCCGACAATGCCTTGCAGACACCATCACCGGCACAGACATAGAGTCCGTGCGCATCGCGGTCGGTCACATAGAGGCGGCCTTCGAAGCGGCTCAGGGCACTCACCACAGGAGCCTTGCCCCCCTCTGTCTGAAAATTGATTTCCTTCTGTCCGCCGTGAATAAATACCTCGAAGACCTGTCCGTTGCTGCACACCACCGCCATGGAAGTATCGGTGTATATGCAGAGGTTGGTGGGCACGACGCTCACCAGCGAGTCTGGGCGGCTGGGACTGATCTGACTGATGCGGCGAAGGTCCTCTGAATGGAGGTCAAATTCGTATACCCCCATATCCCAAGCCGAAACAAAATACAGGGCCTTATTGCCGGCCACCACATCGACAGGCAGGCCGATATTGAGCCGGCCGGCGGGCTGTGTTCCCCGAAACTTGCCCGGTTCCTTTCCTCCAATCACGGTACTCACCTGCTGGTCTTGCAACCCTGCGGCGCAGATCCGGTGGTTGTAGGTATCGGCGATATAAAGGGTCTGTGTGGCGCCGTGGTAGGAAACTCCACCCGGAAAATAAAAGCGCGCTTCCGGGAAGCGGCCGTCGCGGTTTCCCTTTCCCGAGGTGCCCACAACCGTATTCACCTCTCCGTCAGGTTCGGCGAGTACCACTCGGTGGTGAAGCCCGTCGGAAATCCATGTGCCTGTGCCATCCGGCATAGCTTCTATGAAAGCGGGATAAGCATAAAGAGGGTCTGCACGCGTCAGCAGCAGGTCATCACTGGACCACCGCGACAATGAGAACTTGCGCTTGCCTACCCTGCCCTCAACCAGGTCTTTCAGGTGTGCCATCCGCACCGCTGGCAGTTCGTAAACCGTAGCCGCCTGAAAATCTGTTATACCGGCGTTTTCCTGCACGCACACGCGCGGCAGCGACTCGACCCCCGAAGACTTGAATGTGCGGAAGTCCTGCACCACCACCACCGGCTCGTAGATACCGTACAGATGCAATTGCTCTTTGAGCACGTCGGGGTCAAAGCCCGGCCCCTTGCGCCAAACCACTACCAGCTGGGTAGCCGCCTGCATGCGGCACTGCTCTTGCAACGCGAGGGTATTGGCCATACCAGCCAGACAATGGTCTGTTGTGAAACTGAGCAACAAGGCCTTCTCCTGCAGCTGCTCCATGGTAATGGGCGCCTGCACATTGTACCATGCCGCCGAAGCCGGAAACTGGTCCTTTTCCGTTGCGTCCGCCTGGGCCGTGGCATAAGGCTGGCCGCACATCACGGCAGATGTGAGGGCCGCCACACAGGCGAGGGCGATCCGGAGGCCTTTCAGTTCCATCAGGTACAAATTAAAAAGGGAACCCGGTTGCAGGTTCCCTTTGACAAAAGATTATTTCATTACTTCAGTTTGTCAACCACGGCCTTGAACGCATCGCTGTGGTTCATGGCGAGGTCGGCCAGCACCTTGCGGTTGAGCTCAATACCACTCTTGTGGAGTTTGCCCATCATTTCGCTGTAGGACATTCCGTGCTGGCGGGCACCCGCGTTAATACGCTGAATCCACAGCGCGCGAAAACTGCGCTTGCGGAGCTTGCGTCCTACGTAGGCGTAGGTAAGCGCTTTCTCCACAGAATTTTTGGCAACGGTGTACACGTTCTTGCGTGAACCGAAATAGCCTTTGGCCAGGTTCAGGATTTTTTTCCTGCGGGCCTTTGCTGCTACCGAATTTTTACTTCTTGGCATGTTGTGTTTTGTTTTTTGGCGATGGTGAGAAACCTCTCGGAATCTGCTTGCAGACCATGTACCGGGTTAAACGTTACCGTGCTCCTTTTTTATTTGGTGGGGGCGAGCAACTGTCTCCTGATTGATTTCGCATTGGTGCTGTCTACAAGGGCAGAATTACCAAGGGCGCGCTTGCGGTCCTTCTTTTTCTTGGTAAGAATGTGCCTCATAAATGCATGCTTGCGCTTAATCTTTCCCGTACCGGTGAGCTTGAATCGCTTCTTGGCACCGGACTTTGTTTTTGCTTTCGGCATGATGTATTGATTTATATGGCTTTTAACTTTTCTTCTTCGGGTTGAGCAAGACGAACATCCGCTTGCCCTCCAACTTGGGTAGGGCCTCGGGTATACCGAATTCCTGCAATTCCTGTATAAACTTCAACAGGAGCACCTCGCCCCTGTCTTTAAACACGATACTGCGTCCTTTAAAAAACACGTGGGCTTTCACCTTAGCGCCTTCTTTCAGGAACTCAATGGCGTGCTTTAACTTGAATTTGAAATCGTGGTCATCGGTATTCGGACCAAACCGAATCTCCTTGATGGTGACGTTGACCTGCTTGGCCTTGATTTCCTTCTGTTTCTTCTTTTGGTCGTAAAGAAACTTCTTGTAATCAATCACCCTGCACACCGGTGGAACTGCGTGTGGCGAGATCTCAACCAGATCAACTTCCTGCTGATCGGCTATCCGCAACGCCTCGGCGAGTTTGTACACACCGACTTCCAC
>DHLU01000071.1 GCA_002405435.1 Flavobacteriales bacterium UBA4660 | reverse complement strand
CCCAGTGCTGTTGTAGATGCAATCAAAAAAGGTGATGCAGCAGCCCTTTCGCAGCTTTGTAATGAGCAGGTTGAACTTTCCGTCTCGGGCCAGGAAGACCTCTATTCCAGGACAGAGGCCAATAGCGTGCTTAGCACTTTCTTTTCGCGTGGCAGCGTGAAGAGTTTTACCATCAAACACCAGGGCAACTCCAAAATGGATGACCAGTACCGCATTGGTGAACTGGTGACGACCTTCGGAACGTTCCGGATTACCTTTTTTATGAAGCGCACGCCCTCGGCCATGGTCATCAGGCAGCTGAAAATAGAAGCGCCGGACAATTATTAACGTCACCCGCCTGGCGCTGCGCCGCATCACCCTGCACAGGGTTCATGTTCGTTGAAAGTGCCTTCCCTGATTTCGCCTCGTCGCAGGCTCACGGCTTTTTCTTTCCTTTGCACGGTATGAGTTATTTGTCATTTCCAGAAGAGGTGATTCGCCGGGCGCTCGCCGAAGACATCGGAGACGGCGACCATACTTCGCTGGCGACTATTCCTGCCGGGGCCTACGGAAAGGCCCATTTGCTGGTGAAAGATCACGGCATCATTGCCGGCATTGATGTGGCCCGCCGGGTATTTGCACTGGTAGATCCGGATATCCAGCTCGCTCCGTCTGTGCAAGACGGCGATGCGGTAGCCCCGGGCGATGTGGCCTTTACCATTGCCGGTCCGGCCCGGTCTATTACTACGGCAGAGCGTTTGGTGCTCAATATCATGCAGCGCATGAGTGGCATTGCCACGCGCACACACCGGGTGCAGCAATTGCTCGAGGGCACTTCCTGCAAGGTGCTGGATACCCGCAAAACTACGCCGGGTTTCCGGTATTTCGAGAAGCTGGCGGTCAGGTTGGGGGGTGGAGAAAACCACCGCTTCGGTTTGTTTGATATGATTCTGGTCAAAGACAACCATGTGGATTATGCAGGCGGCATGCAGCAGGCGCTTGATCAGGTGAAACGTTACCTGCAGACCATGCCCTCACCCGTTCCGGTTGAAGTGGAAGCGCGTTCACTGGAAGACGTCGAAATCATTCTCGGGGCTCACGTGGCCTTCCGCATATTGCTTGATAACTTTATTCCGGCCCGTGTGGCAGAAGCGGTAGCGCTCATTGCCGGACGCTGTGAAACAGAGGCCAGCGGTGGCATAACGGAGCAGAATGTACGTGAGTATGCCCTTGCAGGCGTAGATTACATATCGATGGGTGCGCTAACCCACTCAACCGTGAGCCTTGACCTCAGCCTAAAAGCGATTAAATAGCACATCATGGCCGCAGGCATTTGGAAGAAAATAGCAAAGCAGCAATGGTACAAGACCACGTCCTCGTTTTTTGACCGGATCAGTTTGCCGGGCTTTCAGGGCATGTCGGTTCGCTTCGTGGCCCGTTTCTTCCTTGAGGGTTTGATGAAGGGAGCCATATCCATGCGCGCCGCATCAATCAGCTTCCGCATTTTTCTGGCCTTTTTCCCCGGGATAATCCTCTTGCTGACGCTGATTCCTTACATCCCTGTGCCTGCTTTTCAGGAGAACATGATGGACGGACTGCGTTCGGTTTTTCCCGGCGACACGTTTTCACTTTTCGAAAAAACCCTCGATGACCTGATCAACAAAAAGCATACTACGCTGCTTTCGGTTGGTTTTGTGCTCACCATCTATTACGCTTCCAGCAGCGTGAATGCGATACTGGAAGGCTTCAATTCCAGTTACAACCTTGAGGAGCGTGGCAATCCCTGGATGATGCGACTGGCATCGATCATACTCATCTTCGTACTGGGTCTTTTTATGATTATCGCTGTATCGCTCATCGTGTTCAGCGACAACCTGTTTACCTGGTTGCATGAATCAGGCGTGCTGGGCGACAAGGGCGTCAGGCCGCTGTTTAATCTGGTTCAATGGCTCATTTCGGTTTTTCTTGTGTACACCGTGATTTCCACACTTTACCAGGTAGGCAAGCCAAAGCGAAAAAAGTTGCGCTACTTCAACACGGGGGCAACCTTTGCGACGCTGTTTTTTGTGCTAGCTTCACTGGGCTTTGCCTATTTCATCAATAATTTTTCTCAGTACAACAAACTATACGGTTCACTGGGAACCTTGCTCGTGTTGCTTATCTGGCTGGAGTTCAATTGCATCATCCTGCTGCTGGGCTTTGAGCTGAACGTTTCAATCGCCAAGGCCAAAAGGAGCTTACCGACACCGCGCGTCATCGTGCGCAACACAATCAGAGACGGCGAAAACGCATGACCGGCGGATCAGTGGGCTGAAATATCGCTCAGCCAGCCGGCGAGTCTTGCCGACTGGTGTCTCCGGTCGAAGGGAGAGTGTTGCGGGTTGTTATAGCGGAAGTTAACAGGATGACGCTGTGCTTCTCTGAGTTGTCGCGTGATTCCCGCGGTATCCTGATAGTCCAGCATGGGTTTTCGGCCGCATTGTGCGAGTACACGCGCAGCATCTCCCTGCGTAGGACCAATGGCCAGTATTTCGGTTCCGCTGCCGATGTATTCAAAGAGTTTACCCGTGAGTATTTCGTGGTTATGCTCAACGTCGGGAATCAACAGCAGCAGCAGATGGGCCGACTGCATACGCTGCAGGGCCTCGCTGTGCGTTACCTGGGGTATATGTGACCATGGCAGGTCGTGGGCTTCGGCATGCAGGCGTTCAAGCGCCCCGGGCTGAATACTTCCCACCATTTCAATGACTGTGTCGGGCCGTGCCGTATCCCGCAGTGCTTTCCACAAGGTGGCGCAATGTTCGGTATCGAGGTAGCTTCCGATGTAGCGGATGATGAACTGTTCCCCGTTCCGCGGCTGAGGTGCTGCAAAGTCATCGGGATCAAAGCCGTTGGGCAGTACTTCGACCCTCTTGGCCTCCGCGCTGTACTTCTCGCGCATGCCATCGCCTACTACCGTGATGCAGTCTGCTGAAGCCAGCACCGCTTGCTGCAGGCTCCGGTCTTTGTCCATGCTGCGTCGGGAGCGCGGCAAAAAGCGGTTATAAAAAATGTCTACCCAGGGATCGCGAAAATCGGCCAGCCATGGCAGTCCGTATTTTCGGTGCAGGTAAAGCCCCACCAGGTGCGTGCTGTGGGGTGGTCCGGTGGTGAGCATGGCATCGAACGGCTGCTGGCGAAGCAGCGATTCAGCAGCGCGTACCGCAAACGGTTTCCAGAATTTTCTTGCATCGGGAATCAGGTAGTTGGCCCGCACATATTCGAAGAGCCGCGTGATTGCCGATTTCTTCTTCTTGTCTGTTCCGATGTTGGCAACGAGTTGGCCCTTTCGGCCCGAGGCGAGGCGATATAGCTGAAGTGGCTCAAACGACCGCGTGCGCACCACAGTAACTGCGGGGGGCACCTGGTGTTGCAGATCAGGGTCGAGTGCGTAGTACACGCCGTCTTTCACGGTAATTACTACGGGTAGCCAACCATGCCCGGGCAGGTATTTTACGAGCTTGAGCATTCGCTGCACAGACACCCCGCCTGCGGGAGGCCAGTAGTAAGTGAATATCAGGACCTTTTTCACAGGGAGTGCAATCGGGGTGGGGAAAGTAATGCATAGCCTTTTTCCGGACAGGAATTAATGGGTCGATGCCCGGTCATTTGGCCTCCGCTCAACTTTTATCTGCAGGACTGCCGCAGTACTGGCAATAGTTGTTTTCCGGCTTGTGCTTCCAGTCATTCCATTCAACCAGTGTTTTCAGTTGCTGTGAAAGCGCCCATTCGAAGGCATCCATAAAAGCATCGTCGGGCGGTACGCCGTCTACAAGGGCTGAGACCGGTCCGGAAGCGAGCCGTACGAAGGAGATGAAATATCCCCTGCATTGGGCAGCACCCAGGTTTTCAGTGCGCATGTAAATGAGTTGGTAGATCAGGATCTGTCTCAGTTTTGCATACTGGGGCTCGGTCAGCAGGGGGTCGATGCCCTTATCAGTCTTGAAGTTCACATCGGACTGCTCCACCTTGCCGGTTTTGTAGTCGATGATCTGCACGATGCCGTCGTGTCGCTGCACCCGGTCTGCAGTGCCCGAGAGCCGCATTTCGTGCGCACCGGCCAGCGCCTCGGGCAGGCGGTAGGAGAGTTTTTGCTCAAGGGCCATCACGCGGGGCGGATTTGCTGAGGCGCTGAGCGATTGTTCGGCACGGAGGTAATGGAGGAGCATTTCCCTGACAACGCGGGCGGTTAGGAAGTTGATGCCGTCTTCGGTGTGCCGGATGTTGAAGTGGTGGAAAGCTTGGTTGATGCGGCTGCTGAGTGAGGCAATGAGCGCATCAAAATCAGATGCATGAGGAAATGAATCCTTGAAGTTTTCGTAGAATTTTTCAAGCACATGGTGCACGACGGAGCCGGTTTTGGCGGCGCCGCTGAACTCCTCTACGCGCTCCTGTTCACCAAGCCGGGCCACATGCCGGAAATAGTAATCGAGGGGGCAGCTGCCCCATACGTTGTAGGCGCTCGGAGAAATTCCTTCGGCCAGGTGGCGCATGATTCGTAGCTTGATTTCTTCGCTGCCGGCCGCAGCCAGGGGTACGACGGTGGCTGAAGACGGTTCGTTGTGCCAGGTGTATTGCGTGATCCGGGTAGAGGGTGCGTAGGCGGTAAGTTCAGTTTCGAGCTGCAGCAGGTACCTGGAGGGTTCGTATACGCCCACGCCCTCGTTGGAGGGATGGTAGATCAGGTCAACGGCAGCAGCGCGCTGAAGCAGCCGGTAAAAATGGTAGGCATACAGTCCTTCATGGTGATCGCGGCCGGGCAGGTGGTACAGCGCACGCACCTCCCATGGGATGAAAGTGATGGCATTCCAGGGCGTGGGCAACTGCCCTTCAATAGCGCCCATCACGATGACGTGGTCGAAGTCGAGGGCGCGGGTTTCGAGCATACCCATTACATCGATGCCCTCGGGTGGGGTTTCTCCGCGTTCGAGCGATTCGTTGCCCAGGGTAAGTTGAAGGAAGACAGGTATGGAGGCTGTTGTCAGGCTGCCGGGCGTTTGCTGGTTGTACTCCGAGAGGGCGGCGACAGCCTCGCGCAGCAGGTCAATAAACCGGTCGGGGATAAGGTCCTGACCAGATACACTGACCAGCCAGCGGTCGATGGCAGCCAGCATGGCCTGAGGTCCTGCTTCGGGCCCTGGCCTGAGCCACTGCAGCGCAGCGTCAAGTCCGTCGAATTGTTGTTCCAGTTCATCAAATGCACCGGCATTTAGCCAAAACATGTTTTGCGCTACGAGGTAATGTCTGACGGCTTGTGCAGCAGGCGTGCCTGTGCACGATTGCACAGAGAGCCACTCCATAAATTCCGAAAAACGGATTCTGTGCGCACCCGATTCCAGCGACTTGCGCAACTGGCACCAACGGATGACCCACTGGAATTCTGGTGTTTCGGCTATTTTTTGTACACCGAGGTACCGCAGTGGCAGGTCAGGAGGCGTACGTTGCCTCAATACGGTGAAATCAGGATTGCCGGTGGTCACTACTACCACATTTCCCGGCGATTTGCCTTTGAGCAGTTTAGCCGCGAGGGCTGCGGTGCCTATGCCCGAGTTGCAGCGGTGCAGGTTAATCTGCTTTGGGATGGTGCGGAAGTATTCGCCTGTCCAGCCGTGGGTCCTGGCATTTGGGCTGAAATGAAAGGCTGCTTCATGGTCTGGTATAGACAGGTAGAAATCATCGCTGTCTTGCAGCACCTCGGCCATGCCGTTTCGCAAAAAGGTTTGCTGGATCTGCTGGTCGGCTGCGTGCAGGGCATGGGTACCGGCATAGACAAACCGCGTTCCTGCAAATGCGGTACAACATTCTTCGGCCCTGCCGGCCGTTGTGCGCGCAAGCCTACCGCTGGACATGGTGCCTGTTGCGTCTTGCCAAGCGGCAAATGCATCGTAGAGCGCACCCATGCGTCGCCAGAACTGCACGTAGGCTTCCTGTTGAGGGGTCAACTGTGGTTCTGACAGGCTCCATGCTTCGATTTCCTTGATACTGCGGAGGTCACTAAAGAGTTTGTGCGCGTTGATCAGGTAAAGGTCCACTTCGTTAAAGTCTGCCAGCACGGTAGGGGCGTAGTGGAGGAATGACTCGAAGGCATCGGCGTTGCCGGGGTTGGCTGCACGGTGGCATTCGTAAAGACCGCAAAGCAGGCGGGCATTGGAAGCGGGATGCAAGCCGGTGAGGAAGGTGTGCAATTCACCAATACTCACCATTCTTGGGAGCCAGAGGGCTGACTGGGCCTGCGCAGCGAGACTCTTTTTCAGGGCCTGCCCCGCCCGCTTTCCAGGGGTAATCACTACCGTATCACGCAAGGTACTGCGGTCGCCCGCAAGCAGAAATCCGGCTACGCGGTCAAGGAATTTTTTTTCTGTCTCGGGCATTTGTACAAAGAAAACATAAACAACTTTGCCGCCATGGAATTTCCGCAGTTCAGGCGGTTGTCTAACGGAAAGTCATACTACCGGATTGACAGCCCCACCCTCATGACGGAATGGGTGCTGGTGGGCAGCCATTGCATGGGGCATCGGCTGGAGGCCACCATTCTTCCCGAACGGGTGCTCATCGGAGACCTCATTGAAAACCGCGACGGCCTGTGGGAGATAATCACCGAAAGTGAGTTTCAGGCTGTGGAAAACCGGTGCATGGCCGCGGCCGGACCCACCAAATCCCCACAGCCGGATGTTGGCGGATGAGCTAAAATTGAAGCACGGGCCCGCAGCGTCATCGTTTTATTTGTCCTATGGAAATACGCAAGGATGTTTCCCTGAAGCCCTTCAACACCTTTGGCATCGATGTGCGGTGCAGTCACTTTGTGCAGATTGATTCAGACGAGGCGTTGGAAGCCCTGCTGGCTGAATCGGTTTTCCTGTCGCAGCCGAAAATCATTCTGGGTGGTGGCAGCAATGTGTTGTTTCGCAAAGACGTGCACGCACTGGTGGTGAAGAACGAAATCACCGGCATTGCGGTGGTCAGGGAAGACGATAACCATTACTGGGTGCGCGCTGGAGCCGGAGAAAACTGGCATGGGGTTGTGCTGCACTGTATTCGTATGGGGTATGCCGGCATCGAAAACCTCGCCCTGATTCCCGGTTGTGTCGGGGCTTCACCCATGCAAAACATCGGGGCCTACGGCGTAGAGATAAAAGACGTGTTTGATTCGCTCGAGGCCGTGCAGATACCGGACGGAAGCAAACGCACCTTCACGCGCGATGAATGTGATTTCGGCTACCGCGAGAGTGTCTTTAAACGCGGGGAGAAAGACCGGTGGATTATTACCCATGTGACCCTCAGGCTCAACAAGCGCCCTGTGTTTCATATCGAGTATGGTGCTATTGAGGAGGAGCTTGAAAAAATCAATTCCGACCGTTTGTCCATCAAGGATGTGGCCCAGGCAGTAATCAACATCCGGTCATCGAAGTTGCCCAATCCGGCCGTGCTCGGCAATGCCGGAAGTTTTTTCAAAAATCCCGTCGTGGCCATGGACTTGTGCGAGTCACTCCGTGCGGCCTATCCCGAAATGCCGGCTTACCCGGTTAGCGGGAGCGAGGTAAAACTTGCTGCGGGTTGGCTTATAGAGCAGACCGGCTGGAAAGGGCGGCGAATCGGCAGTTGCGGGGTGCACGACCGCCAGGCACTGGTACTGGTGAATTACGGCGGGGCGACCGGCGATGAAATATATGCGCTGTCTGAAAGGGTGGCCGGAGATGTACAGGAGCGTTTTGGGGTTACGCTCGAAAGAGAGGTGAACCTGTTTTGAAAGGCTTGCCGTCTCCGTTTCCCTGTGCGTTCGCGCTTAATTCTGCGCGGGGATCACGGAGATGCATAGGCGTGATTTCAGTGCCGTTCAACGGCTGCCCGCGCCGCACGGGAAGGTATGCGCGCACACCCTGCTTTTAGACGAAGGGCCCATACCTCAGGGTTAACTGCAATATACTGCGCATGAAAGCCGGTTGAAGCCATACCGGCTTTCCGGGAGTGGCTTGGGTGCAGGTGATAATAAACAATCTCCTCGTTGTAACTTACGATTTCCTTGGGGCGTAGAAACGGCCACGATGTGGATTTTAGGCTACCCCTTCGCGGGACCTTAATTGACACCACCCAACATCTTAAATTTATGATTTTCAAGAAATTCAAATCAGCGTCGCTCGGCCTCGGGGCGGTCCTCATGGTGGCTTTGGCCTCATGCGAAAGCAAAACCGGGGAACAGGGCAATCTTACGGCAGGCAGCGAGACGGGCAGTGGATCGTCGGTTGCAGTAAAAAGTATTATCTACTCCATACCTGCTCCGATGGAAGTGGTAAGCCTGATTAAGTCAGCCGGGGCGCAGTTTGACAGAAACCTCTTGAATCCTGTGGATAAGGCAAGGACCTATACCGGTGAGAGCGCACAGGCGGTAAACCTGGGCATCTACGGCAGCGACCTTAGTTATGCGAGCATGTTTGACCAGAAACAGGAAGCCATGAACTACCTGGGTGCGGTACAGCAGCTGGCCAATGCACTGCAGTTGAGTGACGCTTTTGGCAACAACCTGCTTGAGCGGCTGGAAACGCACCAAAATAACCGCGATTCGCTGCTCAATATTGTTTCAATGGCCTATGCCGACATGAATGATTACCTGAAGGAAAACAAGCGCGAGCCGGTTTCTGCCATGGTGATAGCGGGCGGATGGATTGAGGGCCTTTACCTGGCCACTTACTACGCCAGCCAGCAGCCTGAGGGCGCCATGAAACAGCGGGTGGCCGAGCAGAAGATGGCGCTCAACAACCTGATCAAGTTGCTGGAAAGCTACAACGACACCCGGTTGTCAGCGTTACAGGCTGATCTGGGTCAGCTTAAATCGCTCTATGATGAAACCTCTACTACCAATGCGGGTTCCACTGCTTCCAAGGATGAACAGGGTACCGTAACCATCGGAGGTGGCGCGACCGTAAATATGACTTCGGAAACCTTGCAGAAGATAGCAGCGAAGATTAAAGAGATCCGCACGAAATACGTGAGTTAATTCCACCTGAAAAGCCAGCGCTATGAAAAAAATTACCTATTTAATACTGACCGCCTTTTTGTTGCCCCTGGCGACATGGTCACAATGCCGTCAGTTTACGAAAACCAATTGCCTTCCTGCCTTGCAGGGTTATGTGCAAAATGACAATTACAACTCTGCCATTCTGGTACCGGGTGATGAAGCCGAGCTGCTGCTGACATTCTACGCGGGAAAGGAGTACCGCATGGTAGTGTGCTCCAAGCCGATTCTGGGTCAGGTTACCTATGAGATTCTTGACACCAACCAGGAACTCATTCACAAGGGCAATACCGTTGACAGCAATATATTCGATTTCCGCATGGCAACTACGCAGCAATTGATTGTGCGTATTTCCGTGCCGGAGCTTACCCATGAGACAGCAATCATTCCCGACGGATGTGTGGCTGTGATGGTGGGATTCAAGGAATAAATCGCACTCCGGTGCTCAAAAGACAAGGCCTTCATTTGAGGGCCTTTTTTTTTGGGCGTCTGCAGGCAAGACCAGGCGCCTTTTCGGGTTGTTCAATGGCGGGATTTGGCGCGTGCACAGGCAAGCTTTCGTATGAATGCCTTAACCGGCTATGCCATGCATAGCAAGGCAATGTGATGCACAGGCAGGCTTTCGCATGGATGCCTTAACGGGCATGCGTTGTCGGATGAAACTGCAAGGGAAGCGCGCATGAAGCCTCAGGAAGCTTCAGGGTAAGAAGGGTTCACCGGACATGCCGGAGCAAGGGGAGTGAAAGAGCAACGGTGGAGTTAGTCTCCGTAACGGTTGTCCTCAATCCGCGCGTTGTCCTTCATACTGTTGAAAGGACCATAAGCAGTGCGGCTTTGCCAGTTATCGACCAGTTTGCTTTGGTCGTCGAGATAGCTCTCTTTCGGCTCAGCCTTTTTCACTTCCGAAGTGGGAGAAATGACATAGACACCGTTTTTGCCTTTGATGGGAACCGACATTTCACCGACGGGAATTCCGAAGGCAAGTCCGACCACCTCAAATTCGTTTCCGTTGTTGCCGGGTACTACGTTTGACATCATCTTCATGCCATCGGCGGTTTTCACGGCACCACCGACTGCAGTGGCAATTTCCTCGAGGTTATTACCTGTTTTCATTTTCCCGATGATGTACTCGGCCTTTTTCTCGTTGATGGTTTCCTTTTCAGCCTTGTCTTTTACATTGGCGAATGAGGGCACACCTTTTTCCTTTTTATCGGTCAGCAGGGCGATGACAATCTGGTCATCAATCTGCATGGGGTGTGACACTTGACCAATTTCGGTATCGCCATTGTAGGCCCAGGAGATGAGTTCGCCCGGATTTTTCAAACCGGCAGCATTCTGGTCGGTGCGGCGCAGGTTGGGAACTTTCTGAATGTTCATACCCATGGTATCT
>DHLU01000061.1 GCA_002405435.1 Flavobacteriales bacterium UBA4660 | reverse complement strand
ATCGGCCATTATCTGTGTGCTGCTCCTCTATATTTTCTTCCGGTCATTCAAGGTAATCCTCATCGTCATGTCTGTAGTGGCCGTAGGTGTTGTGTGGGCGATGGGTTCAATCGCATTGTTTGACTATCCGCTGACGGCACTCATGGGGCTCATGCCTCCGCTTATGATTGTGACCAGCGTGCCCAACTGCATTTACCTCGTCACGAAATACCACCAGGAGTACAAGCGGTACGGCAATAAGACACGGGCGCTGACTCGTGTGGTGCAGAAAGCAGGACTAAGCGCATTTATGATCAACGCGACCACAGCGGTCGGTTTTGCCACCTTCATTTTTACCTCCAGCGACCTTTTGGTACACTTCGGTGTGATCGCCACGCTCAACAGCATGGGTGTGTTTTTTCTTTCGCTCATAATATTTCCCATCGTTTCCTTTTACCTGCCGCCACCTACAGAAAAACACCTTGACCACCTCGACAGCCGGTGGCTCGAGTGGACACTCGACGGACTGGTGCGTATCGTTTCGAAAAACAGGCGACTCATTTACGTCATCACCATTTTGCTCACGCTCGCCGGTATGCTGGGCATTTCGCTCATGCATACCACCGGCAACATGGTGGATGATCTTCCGGAAGATGACCGTGTAATTACCGACCTGCGGTGGTTTGAACAGAACTTCAATGGGGTGATGCCTTTTGAGGTTATGGTGGATACAAAAAAGAAAGGTGCAGTTACCCAGACCAAGAATCAGCAAAAACTTGAGCAATTACAGGAATTGCTCGCCGGGTACACCCTGCCACTCAAAGATACCTTGATCCATCCGTTTTCACGAAGTATTTCCATCGTCGATGCGGGCAAGTTCATTCGGCAGTCATTTTACTCCGGAGATCCCGACCGGTACAGTATGATTCAGAAGAACGAACAAAGTTTTATTGGTCCTTATGTGGAGGCCAACTACAACGCGCACGGGATGGAGCATACCTTTATGGACAGCAGCAGATCGCGCACACGCGTTTCGGCGCACATCGCCGACATCGGCACCCGCGAAATGGACAAGCTTATCCGCGACATCAATCCCCGGATTGACAGCATCTTCGATCCGGGCAAGTATGATGTTACACTGACAGGAACCAGCATCGTGTTTGTCAAAGGAACCAGTTACCTGGTAAAAGACCTGTTCAGCAGCCTGCTTTTCGGGATTATCATCATTTCGTTGCTTATGGCCCTAATGTTTTGGTCGTTTCGCATGGTGTTGATATCCTTCGTGCCCAACGTCATTCCACAGATCATGACGGCGGGTATCATGGGTTTCCTCGACATTCCGCTGAAGCCTTCGACCATTCTGGTGTTTAGCATAGCGCTGGGGATTTCGGTAGACAATACCATTCACTACCTGGCCAAATACCGCCAGGAGCTGCGCTTCCACAACTGGAAAATCAGGGAGTCTGCATTGCTGGCCATACGGGAAACCGGAGCCAGCATGGTATATACTTCGCTGGTGCTGTTGTTCGGATTCGGATGTTTTGCGGCCAGTGAGTTTGAAGGATCGCGCGCCCTCGGCGTGCTGACAGCCGTGACCTTGCTGGTGGCCATGTTTACCAACCTGATCGTATTGCCATCCCTGCTGCTGTCGTTCCAGCGCAGCATCACCACCCAGTCTTTCAAGGAACCATTCTTTCAGATGATGGATGAAGAAGACGAACTGCACTACTCCGACTGGGAAATCAGGAAAAACCCTGCGGAGTCACCGTAAAGTGCTGATAAACAAAATAGTATCTGGTGTTAATTCCGGCATACGGCCTTCATAAAACAAATTACTTTTGTGCCTCGTTTAATGATGCTGCCCTCAGGCAGATGATCTCATGAATGCCCATACCTACTTGTCCAACGCGGATCCCGCCACCTTCGAAGCCATTTACCAGCAATACAAAAAGGATCCGTCCTCTGTAGACGTCTCCTGGCAACGCTTTTTTGAGGGGTTTGAATTCCGTTTAGCCGACTTTCCGGTGCTGCCGGCAGCAACACAGGGCTTGTCAGCGCGCGGTGCCGAGGCCCTGGAGAAAGAGTTCAGGGTCATTAACCTGATTAACGCCTACCGCCAGCGCGGACACTTGTTCACGCGCACCAATCCGGTGAGGGAAAGGCGCAAACATACCCCGCCGCTCGATAAAGAACTATTTGGGCTCAGCGATGCAGATCTTAACACGGTCTTTCAGGCCGGCAGCGAAGTAGGTCTCGGTCCCGCCAGCCTCTCCGACATTATTGCCCACCTGGTCCGGTGCTACTGCAACCACATCGGGGTGGAGTATGTATATGTCCGAGACCCCGAACGTGTGGCCTGGATCAGGGAACGTATAGAAGGCCGCAACCGGCACGTATTCAGCCGTGAGGAAAAACTCCAGTTTTTGGAGATGGCCAGCCAGGCATCATTGTTTGAACAGTATATCCATAAGAAGTTTCCGGGTGCCAAACGTTTCAGCGTCGAAGGCTGTGAAGTACTGGTGCCTGCCATCGACTATCTCGTGCGTCGCGGCGCAGATGCAGGGGTCAGGGAATTTGTCATGGGCATGGCCCACCGCGGCCGGCTCAATGTGCTGACCAACATTATGGAGAAGCCTTTTAGGGAGGTTTTTGCCGAATTCGGCGGACTTGAATTTGCGGAAACCGGAAGCTTCGACGGGGATGTAAAGTACCACTACGGTTATTCCAATGACGTCGTAACGCAAAGCGGCAACCAGGTGCACCTCACCCTGTGTCCCAACCCATCACACCTTGAAGCCGTCGACCCGGTGGTGGAAGGACTTACCCGTGCCAAAATTGATCATTACCTCAAATCGGAAGATGCCATTGTGCCGGTGCTTGTGCACGGCGATGCGGCCATCGCTGCCCAGGGGATCGTATACGAACTTGTTCAAATGGCGCAACTGGATGGGTACCGCACCGGCGGAACAATCCATATCGTCGTCAACAACCAGGTCGGGTTTACTACCAATTACCTCGACGCCCGCAGTTCAACCTATTGTACCGATGTGGCCAAAACCACGCTTTCGCCTGTATTTCACGTAAACGCAGATGACGTAGAGGCGGTCATTGAAACCATGCGCATCGCTTTCGAATACCGCATGCGCTTCAAAATGGACGTGTTTATTGATCTGCTCGGCTACAGGAAATACGGCCACAACGAAGGAGATGAGCCGAAATTCACTCAACCTACGCTCTACAAGTCCATTGCAACCCATCCCTCACTGAGAGAAATATACCTGCAGCAACTTATCGCTGAAGGTGCAGCGGATACCGATACCGGAGAAAACATCAGAAAGAAGTTTGAAGCCACGCTCGACGAACACCTCAGCGAATCGCGCAGCATGAAAATGGCGCATGTCAAGCACTTTCTCGAAGAACCCTGGAGCAAGGTCAATCCGGCACGACCCGAAGATTTTGAAAAGTCGGTGGCTACCGGTCTCGATCAGAAAAAGCTGAAGGAACTGCTCGTGCGTATTTCGACCCTTCCTTCCGACAAAAAAATATTTTCCAAGACAGCCAAGGTTTTTAAAGACAGGCTGGATGCCATTGAGGCTGACCGCCTCGACTGGGCCCTGGGCGAGTTGCTGGCCTATGCCACCCTGCTTGAGGAAGGCCATCCGGTAAGGATATCCGGCCAGGATGTGGAAAGGGGTACATTTTCTCACCGCCACGCAGTGGTAAAAACGGATGAAGACCGTGAGGAAGAAGTTGTGCTGCTGAACGCGGTTTCAGACAAACAGGCGAAATTCACTATCTACAACTCGCTGCTATCAGAGTACGGGGTAATGGGTTTCGACTATGGTTATGCGTTCGGAACACCGCAGGGCCTCACCATTTGGGAAGCCCAGTTCGGAGATTTCAATAACGGCGCCCAAATCATCATCGACCAGTTCCTCGCTTCGGCGGAAGACAAATGGCGGACCATGAATGGACTGACGCTGTTTCTACCCCATGGCTATGAAGGCCAGGGCAGCGAGCATTCTTCGGGCCGCATGGAGCGCTTCCTGTTGTTGTGTGCCGAACTGAATATGGTTGTATGCAACTGCACAACGCCGGCCAACTTCTATCACCTGCTCCGCCGCCAGGTAAAGGCCTCCTACCGCAAGCCGCTTATCGTATTCACTCCTAAAAAACTCCTGCGTTATCCGGAGGCGGTATCGCCCCTGGGTGACATGGCCAAAGGTGCGTTCCGTGAAGTGATTGCGGATGCGGGTATCGGCAAAGACACCGGCGCACTTATTTTGTGTAGTGGTAAAGTGTACTATGAGGCCAGAGAGCAGATGAAGAAAATGCCCGAAAGTGAGCGTATGCCTATCGTGCGGATAGAGCAGCTATATCCTTTTCCCGAAAAGCAGGTGCGCGAAATCATCGCCGCTTGTGCCCCCGGCTGTAAGCTCATTTGGATGCAGGAAGAACCTGAAAATATGGGCGCATGGAGTTATATCCTGCGCACCCTGCGCGACCTGCCTTTTGAGGTGGTGGCACTCCCGGCATCCGCAGCGCCTGCAACAGGCAGTACGAAGGCCCATGAGTCGCGCATGAATGACCTCATGACCCGACTGTTTAAAGCCGGCAGGCAACTGGTAGCATAAAAACCGAATTTTCGAAAATTAGCATACCCTATGGCAAATGTTGAAGTGAAGGTCCCGTCGCCGGGAGAATCCATAAGCGAAGTAATCATCGCCAACTGGCTGGTGAAAGATGGCGACTACGTGCAAAACGGACAGACCATCGCAGAAATTGACAGTGACAAGGCCACCCTTGAAATCACGGCCGAAGCCGCCGGGAGTGTTACGCTAAAGGCGCAGGCAGGTGATACTGTACAGGTCGGTTCTGTCGTTTGCCTCATCGATACTTCCGCACCGAAACCAAAGGAAGAAGCTGTAGCAAAACCCACGCCTGCCAAGTCATCGGCTGCGCCGGCAGTTGCCACAGCGACACCGGCCAAACCCGCTGCATCAGAGCAGGCAACGGCCACTTCCTACGCTACCGGAACTCCGTCGCCCGCCGCAGCCAAAATGATGTCAGAGCAAGGACTGTCGGCTGCCCAGGTCAACGGCACCGGACCGGGAGGACGTATCACCAAATCGGATGTGCTGGCTGCGCTCGCAGGCGGCTTCGAATCGGCCCCGGTTCAGGCAAGAAGCCAAAACCGCAGCGAACGGAGGGAGAAGATGACCAACCTGCGAAAGAAAATTTCTGAGCGGCTGGTGCATGTGAAGAATACGACCGCCATGCTAACCACATTCAACGAGGTCAACATGAAGCCGGTGATGGATCTCCGTGCCAGGTATAAAGACAAATTCAAGGAAAAACACGGCATCGGACTCGGTTTTATGTCCTTTTTCACCAAGGCATGCAGCGAAGCCCTTTTTGCCTTTCCTGCAGTGAATGCACGAATCGAAAATGACGAAATCGTTTACCACGACTATACTGATATCGGCATCGCCGTTTCAACACCCAAGGGACTAATGGTTCCTGTGGTCAGAAACGTACAGTCACTCGGACTGGCCGACATAGAAAAGGAAATTGCCACGCTTGCCGGCAAAGCGCGCGACGGAAAGATTACCGTTGATGAAATGAATGGTGGCACGTTCACCGTTACCAATGGCGGCGTGTTCGGATCCATGCTCAGCACCCCGATTATCAATCCTCCCCAGAGTGCCATCCTGGGTATGCACAATATCGCAGACCGTCCCGTGGCCGAGGCAGGCCAGGTCGTTATCAGGCCCGTGATGTTCGTGGCGCTGAGCTACGACCACCGTATCATCGACGGCAGAGAGAGCGTCGGCTTCCTTGTCCGCGTGAAGGAAATGCTCGAAAATCCGGAACGTATCTTATTCGGAGGTAAATCAGCCGAAGAGATTCTACTCGGTCTCTAACCAGTCAAACCGGCACGCAATGCGTATCTTAGCCTTGCTGTGTTGCGTTATCAGATTTCTTTTTGGTTATGCCTGGCGGGAAACCTATCCCGTGCAGGCCAACCGCTTTACGACGAATACCGCGTTGAAAACGGGTTGCAAAGCAATACTGTCTATTGCGTAGCGCAAGACAACCAGGGCTTTATTTGGTTGGGGACCGACGCAGGTGTCTGCAGGTTTGACGGCATTTCCTTTACATGTTTTACCATAGATGACGGCCTTTGCGACAATGAGGTGCTGCGCATCAAACAAGACCGCAGCGGACGCATATGGTTTATGAGCCTTTCAGGCTGTCTGGCCTATTACCATGACGGTACTATTCACAGCGCGCGCGATACACCCTGGCTCGACAGCCGGCCCAATACACTCGGCCTTACCGGCATGCTTGAAGACAGCAGGGGCAGGCTTTGGGTGATAGGCATCGGACAACAGGTTGGCCTGATTGAGTCCAATAGCCTCCGATGGATCGACATACAACCTGAACTGTCATCGCCTTACCGCAGGGGTTTTGTGGAGGTGTATGAAGATGAACCCGGACAAATTCTGTTTTTCCGTGCCGCTGGCCTCACGCGATGGAATAGCGGAAATCCCATCAGGGACGACAGCTTTCCACATAAAAAAATTTACCGAAATTGTTTTGTGTCCGATGGCAGGCA
>DHLU01000202.1 GCA_002405435.1 Flavobacteriales bacterium UBA4660 | reverse complement strand
CAGCTAAGAGTTCAACATGGTTACAGCATCAGCCCGCAGGTGTGAAGAAACAATAATGAGTTTCATAGTGTCAATAATTACCGGACAAATGAAAAACCGTACACCCATGAAAGTGATTCGTCAAATCTTAACGAATGGTGAATTGATTGAAGGCATTTGTTAAGTAAACACATATTCCGGTGTAATGCGTGCATAGAGATTGTTAGCAGCCGGTTAATTCACCCAAGGCGCATTTCCCGTAAACCAGGAATGAACAGACTAATTTGCTCGCGTTAAACCTTTGGCCATCTTTGGGGTCTAACTGCCGCCAGTCAAAGCCCATGAACAAAATACTCCTCTCCGCAGCTGCATCGGTTCTTTCTCTGAAATCAGCCGCCCAGTATGATTTTTCTCCCATCACGCAGCTGATTACCGACAGCATCGACATTGTCGGCCAGTCGGGCGAAAATTGTGGTTTTATGATTGTCGAGGGCGACAGTGTCGTCTACGAGCAGTATTGGGGCAGCTGGGACAATACCACCTACCAGCCCATAGCTTCAGGTACCAAGATTGCTTCTATGGCCCTGATCATGAGGCTGGTTGATGAAGGCTACCTGTCTCCCGACGAGACCGTGCAGAACTTTCTCCCCGCATTTGCCGGCAAACCAACCATCACGCTGCACCAGCTCATGAGCCATACCTCCGGACTGCCCGGAGTCTCTCCCTTTATCTCCGATAACACCCTCACCCTTGAGCAGGCGGCAGACAGCATAGGCCTCGTTACGTGGATGACGGGGTATGATCCGGGAACCGCATTCCTTTACGGGGGTGTCGGTATGCAGGTCGCCGGCAGGATGGCTGAGGTAGCCACGGGCATGGCGTGGGACGACCTGTTTGAGGAAAAAATTGCTGCACCGCTGGGCATGACCCAGACGGATTATGCCGGCACCGGGGCAACGGAAAATTTCAGAATCGCCGGCGGCATGGGCACTACAATGCCCGATTTCTCACGGCTGCTGGTCATGCTGCTGCAATACGGTCAGATCGACGACCAGCAGGTACTCGACTCACTCACTGTTACCCTGATGCAAAGTGACCAGACCAACGGCGTGCCCCTCGAGGGAACCCCCTATGCCAACGATCCGCTTCGGCAAGATTTCAGATACGGCTACGGAACCTGGGTTGAAGAGGTTACCAATGGCCAAACTACCCAGTTTGGCAGCCAGGGGGCTTTCGGGTTCACACCCTGGATTGACCGGTGCAGAAACATTGCGTGTGTATTTTTCGTGAGAAGAACGCTTTCGTTGATTCAGCCCACCCATACACAACTGAGAAACCTCGTCGAAGCAATCATTCCTATTAAGCTCAACCAGCCCGTCATCACCATCAACGGCAATCAGTTGCTGTCAAGTTATGCTGACGGAAACCAGTGGTATTTAAACGACTCCCTGCTGACAGGTGCCACCGGTTCTGTTTACCTGCCCGAGCAAAGTGGGCTTTACGCGGTCAGGCACACGTCTGAAGAAGGGTGTGAGGTTTTTTCCGCATACGTTTCGTACACCACTTCCGGTGTTAGCGGATACCACGGGTCATCCCTGCAGCTGTATCCCAACCCGGCCCATGCATGGCTGGTGGCCGACTGTGCTGCCGGCTACCAGATAATCAGCGCAACAGGAAAAGTGGTGGCTCAAAGCAGCCAGCCCACCGGCCGTGTCGATGTATCGGCCCTTCCGGCCGGCATCTACCTGCTCAGGTCGGGTGAGCGCGTCGCACGTTTTGTCAAGTCAGACAGCGCGCTGTAGCATCCCGGTGCGCAATCGCTGCAACCGGGCCTCACCCTGCAACACGCGGCAACTCCGCCAAACGGAAATTGAAGCGGAAAAAAACCAGGCATGCTGAGATATTTTCAGCCGGCTCAGCGCCATATTCGCCCATGCAAAAAACAGGGATAAAGAATATTGCCATTGTCAACGAAGGTGAGATACGGATCACCGACCTGATGATGGACCAGGGAATTATCCGAAAAATCGGACCCGGTAGCACGGAGGGCTGCACCGCTGTCATAGACGGAACGGGCAAATACCTGTTCCCCGGTATCATCGACGGGCAGGTGCATTTCCGCGAGCCCGGACTTACCCATAAGGCCGACCTGCGCTCTGAGAGCAGGGCAGCTGTGGCGGGTGGAGTCACTTCTTTCATCGATATGCCGAATACGGTACCCAATGTGCTCAATATGGACATACTCCGCGAGAAATACCAGCTCGCCGCTGAAAAATCACTGGCCAATTTTGGCTTTTTCCTCGGGGTAAACGGCGATAACCTTGATGAGGTATTGGCACTCGATACATCCGAACTGCTGGCGGTTTCCGATGACGGACTCTATTTTACCAAAAAGGGAAACCTGCTCGCCGATAATCCGGAGACGATGGAGAAACTTTTTTCAGGCTGCAAATCCCTCATCGCCATCCACTCGGAGAAAGAACAGATTATAGAAGAGAATGAACGCAGGTTCCGGGAGCTATATGGTGAAGATGTGCCGGTCGAATGCCACCCGCTTATCAGGAGCGAACAAGCCTGTTACGAAGCGACCCGCAGGGCCATCGAAATTGCCAACCGGCATGGGGCAAGGCTGCACATACTGCACCTGAGTACCGAAGCGGAAACCCATCTCTTCCGCAATGATATTCCACTGTCGGAAAAGAACATTACTACGGAAGTATCCGTGCATCATTTGTGGTTTTCCGATGCCGATTATGCGCGTCTCGGTACGCTCATCAAATGGAATCCGGCCATTAAAACCGAAAAAGACAGAAACGGATTGCTTAAGGCACTGGTCGAAGACAGGATTGATTTGGTAACCACAGACCATGCTCCACATGCGCTGGAGGAAAAACAGAGACCCTACTTTCAATCCATGTCGGGCGCACCCATCGTGCAGCACACGCTCAACATCATGCTTGAGTTTTACCGCCAGGGCCGCATATCACTTGAGAAAATTGCCGAGAAAATGTGCCACAACCCGGCCATCCTCTACGGCTTGAAAAACCGGGGTTTCATCCGGGAGGGTCTGGCCGCCGACCTCACGGTCGTGGATTTGCAAGCGCCCTGGACTGTTTCCAAAGAGAATATCCTGTCCACATGCGGGTGGTCGCCCCTCGAAGGAACCACATTCCACGCAAGTGTAACCCACACCTTTGTCAATGGACACATGGTGTACCACCACGGGCAATTTGACGAATCTGTAAAAGGACGACCGCTGATCAGAAACAAG
>DHLU01000112.1:7489-7854 GCA_002405435.1 Flavobacteriales bacterium UBA4660 | reverse complement strand
AACCACTCACCGGATGCGTTGGGTTATCTCTGGCTGCAATTGGACCAGAATTTATTTGAGAAGGGAAGTGATTCCTATTCCACCGAGCAGAATGCCATCGGTGACCGTATAACCGCCAACGACCTCATTGACCTGGAGCCCTGGTTTGACGGTGGCTTCAAACTCGACTACGTGAAAGATGCCGCAGGAAAGGATTTGCCCTATACCATCAACAAGACGATGATGCGCATCGATCTTCCGACACCCCTGAAGCCTGGTGCGGTTTACGTGTTTAAAATCAAGTGGTGGTTCAATATCAATGACCGCATGCGGCTGGGAGGCAGGTCAGGCTACGAATACTTCGAATCAGATGACAACTACCTATA
>DHLU01000112.1:4156-7334 GCA_002405435.1 Flavobacteriales bacterium UBA4660 | reverse complement strand
ACACCTACCAGTACTTCCTCGCGCAGTGGTTCCCGCGGCTGGTCGCCTATACCGACTACACCGGCTGGCAGCACAAACAGTTTCTGGGATCAGGAGAGTTTACCCTGAATTTCGGGAATTATCAGGTCGAACTCACAGTGCCCGCCGATCATATCGTGGCGTCCACCGGAGTGCTGCAGAACCCCAAAAGCGTATTGACCCCTGCCCAGCTGTTGCGATACGAGCAGGCTAAAACAGCAGACGAACCGGTCATTATCTGCACCCAGGCGGAAGCAGAATTACGCGAGAAATCAAGGTCT
Source organism: Flavobacteriales bacterium UBA4660 (assembly GCA_002405435.1). Taxonomy (GTDB): domain Bacteria; phylum Bacteroidota; class Bacteroidia; order Flavobacteriales_D; family Sanyastnellaceae; genus UBA4660. Next base: position 7,035 of record DHLU01000112.1, on the reverse strand, counting down.
ACCGAAGAAAATACCTGGATATTCAAAGCCGAGAATGTGCGCGACTTCGCTTTTGCGTCTTCACGAAAATTTATCTGGGACGCACAGGCGGTAAGCATGGGCAGCAAAAAGTCTATGGCCATGTCTTTTTATCCGAGGGAAGGAAATCCCCTCTGGGAGCAATACAGCACGCGTATCGTGGCCCACACGCTGCGCACTTACAGCAAGTATACAGTCGATTACCCATACCCGGTGGCCATCAGCGTACACGCCAAGTGGATCGGTATGGAATATCCGATGATCTGTTTCAACGGCGGACGCCCCGAACCGGATGGCACCTACAGCGAGCGCACCCGGACGGGCATGATGTCGGTAATTATCCACGAGGTTGGACACAATTTCTTTCCCATGATCATCAATAGCGATGAACGCCAGTGGACGTGGATGGACGAAGGGCTCAATACTTTTATGCAGTACATCACAGAAAAGGAGTGGGACCGAAACTATCCCACCAGCCGGGGTCCGGCGCGCAACATAGTCGACTACATGAAGGGAGATAAATCAAAGATGTCACCCATCATGACCAACAGTGAAAATATTTACCAGTTTGGCAACAACGCTTATGGTAAGCCTGCTACCGCACTCAACATCCTGCGTGAGACGGTAATGGGCAGGCAACTTTTTGATTTTTCATTCAAGGAGTACTGCCGTCGCTGGGCCTTCCGCCATCCAACACCGGATGACTTTTTCCGCACCATGGAAGATGCCAGCGCCGTTGATCTTGACTGGTTCTGGCGCGGATGGTTTTACGGAACAGAACACTGCGACATGGCGCTGAAGGAGGTGAAACTCTTCCGGCTCAATTCAAAAAATCCGGAGGTAGAAAAAGCGCTTGAAAAAGAACTCAAGGCCGCACAGCCCGCAGACATTTCCCTGCAGCGCGATGCCGCCGAGGGCATCAAAACACAATTTGACCTGGATCCCGACCTGCCTGATTTCTACACAAACTATGATCCGTACAAGGTGCTGCTGCTGGATGTCAAAGACTATGAAGACTACCGCGCCAGGCTCACCGAAGAAGAAAAGAAACTGCTCGATGCCGGGAAGTACTACTATCAGGTAAAGGTGGAAAATGTAGGTGGGCTGATTATGCCGCTCATCTTTGAAATTGAGATGGAAAACGGGGAGACAAAACGCTACCACATACCAGCCGAAATATGGAAACTCAGCGAGCCGGTGGTCAGCAAGGTATTCGTATGCGAAAGTCCTGCCGTGCGCATTACCCTTGACCCGCAGCTGGAGACCGCAGACGTTGACCTTTCCAACAACCACTGGCCGCCGAAGCTTTCGCCTTCGCGGTTTGACCTGTTTAAGGAACAAAGCCAGTGGCAGCAGGAAAACCCCATGCAGCGGGCTAAAAAGGAGCAGGAATTAAAAAAATAACTGCTCAGAATACGTGTAAAGAGACGCAGAACTCCAACAGTCATGTCATTTAACCTATTGGCCATTCTTGCCGCGGCAGTCGTCACGCTGCCCATCGGATTCGTTTACTACCACCCCGCTGTCTTCGGAGGGCCCTGGATGCGGCTGATCGGAAAAACACAAAGTGAACCCGTGCAGGAGAGCATGGCGGTAAGGCTGCTTGTTTCGGTATTGCTTGCCTTTTTCACCGCATTTTCCCTGCAGTTTCACGTCATTCACCAGTTGCATCTGATGTCATTGCTCTCCGGTGCTCCTGACCTTGCCGTGCAGGGTAGCGCTGCGAACCTTGAGCTGCAGGAGTTGCTCACCCGGTACGGCGACAAATACAGGACTTTCGGCCATGGTGCGCTGCACGGGGTGCTCACAGGTGTGTTTTTCGTATTTCCTGTGATTGCGGTAAACAACCTTTATGAAAAGCGCAGTGTGAAACTATCTCTCCTGCAAAGCGGGTACTGGATACTCGCGCTGGCCGTCATGGGCGGCATACTCTGCGCTTGGAGATAACCTACGACATGGGTTTCATGATCACGCTGAAGACGTTTATGCAGTTGGGGTCGCGGTCGTAGTAGAGTTTGTCGAGAGCGCCAAGGATGTTTTTTGCCCTGAAGTAGGAGGTGTGCAACGTATTTTCACCTTTGAGCGTCCACTGAAGGGTGTAGCTGCTCTCCGCTTCCTTATAATTTTTTACGTAATCAAGCATAGCCCTGAGGGCATCCGTTTTGGTCAGACCTTCCGTGACGTGGAAAAGAAAACTTTGGTTGTGGCGCGGGTTAACCGTCACCAGCCTCAGCAACACCTGTCCGGATTCCTCTTCGAAGTTAAAGACGAGGCTGCCCTGACCCATGCCGATGTAGTTTCCGATTTCAGATTGCAGGCGGGCAATTTCAATGTTCTTGTCTTGTGTCATGGCGCAGGGATTAAGGTTTGCTGCTTCCGGTCTGGATATCCGGAGTAAAGTTAGCGTCAAGTTGTTCAAACACGGAATTACGCGATTTGTACCGCGGTACCAAGTGCTTGAGTTTTTTGACAATGTCGGTGTTGTTTTGTTTGTCGAACAAGGAAATAAGCTCGTTCACCTCCCGGTCGAGATCAGCAAAAACACGCGGCGCCACTTTCATCTGAAGGATCTTCGGATGGTGGGTTTTTACCGTGCTTTCCGAGGCTTCCAATACTTCTTCATACAGTTTCTCGCCCGGTCTCAGTCCTGTGTACCTGATCTCGATGTCGGCATGGGGTTCGAGTCCCGAAAGCCTGATCATGTTTTCGGCAAGGTCTGCAATGCGGATGCGCTCGCCCATGTCGAAGGCGAAAATCTCTCCTCCGCGGCCCATGGTACCGGCTTCCAGCACCAGCGATACCGCTTCCGGAATGGTCATAAAGAAGCGGGTCACATCGCGGTCGGTAACCGTCACGGGTCC
>DHLU01000112.1:0-3995 GCA_002405435.1 Flavobacteriales bacterium UBA4660 | reverse complement strand
CGGATCCGTTGCTCCCCAGCACATTGCCGAAACGCGTAGTGATGAATTGGGTTGAAGAGACCGTATTTTTTGATTGAGCATACATCTCCGCCACACGTTTGGTAGCCCCCATCACGCTGGTCGGATTGACCGCCTTATCGGTACTCACCAGCACAAAGGTGGTTACCCCGCACTCATCGCTCAGGTCGACAAGGTTTTTTGTGCCAAGCACATTGGCCAGCACCGCCTCGCTGGGATTCTGCTCCATCAGTGGCACGTGTTTGTAGGCGGCCGCATGGTATACAATCTGGGGCCGGAAATATTCCATCATACGCTTCATGCGGTCGTGCTGGCGCACATCGCCCATCACCATCTCACAGAGGCTGAGGTCGTGTCCCGAATCGCGCAGGCTGTTTTCGAGTTCAAACAGTGGGGTTTCCGCCTGGTCACAGAGCACCACCCGGGCGGGCTCGTAGGCAAGGAGCTGGCGCACCAGTTCACTGCCTATACTTCCGGCGGCACCCGTTACCACCACGGTTTTTCCTTTTACCTGGGCATGTACGGTGGTACTGTCAAGCCGAATGGGCTCGCGGCCCAGCAGGTCTTCAATCCGTATGTTTTTGATCTGAGAGGGATTAAGTTGTCCACCTATCCACTGGCTTACAGGCGGTATGTCGCGCACCTGCACATTGTGCTTAAGTGCGAGATTTATCATGGTTCTTTTTTTCCTTGGGTCAATCTGTTCAATGGCCAATATCAGCGCATCGGCCTTGCCAGAGGCAAACAGCTCTTCAGCCCGTGACGTGTGGTAAATGCTGGTGCCTTCGATCTTTTTGCCGCTTTTGTGGTCGTCATCGTCAATAAAGGCCATTACCTGCACGGCCGCCCTGCGGTCGCGTTCCAGTGTGCGCTTTGTAATCACGCCGGCTTCACCCGCACCGTAAATGACTACGCGCGTTCGTGCCCTCGTCGGAGTTTTTAGCTCAAGATAGAGCAGTTTGACCGCAATGCGCGCCATAATCATTGCGCTCATGGAGATCAAAAACTCAATGGCGATAATCGAGTTGGGTACAAAATACTTATGGTCAAACCAGGTATTTCGCACCTGGTTCATCAGCGCAAACAGCACGCTGGTGGAGAAGAGTACCACAAAGATGCGCACGGCGTCCTGGGTGCTGGTAAACCGGATGATGCCGGCATAGGTTTTCCCTAGTCCGAAGTCAGCCGCCCGGATGAGGATAAATATCGGAAAGAACGTAAGGGCGAGGTCAATTTCCGGACGCGGCGGACGAAACTCGAAGCGCAGCAGGTAGGCGACTACCAGGCCCACCGTACAAATGGTGAGGTCTAAGCAGAAGATAATCCACCTCGGGGTATTGCGCGACGATAACAGCATGCGGCCCGAAAGTTACGTCATACGGCCGTTTGCTGTGGGCCTGGGTTAACCTTCAAATGAGATGGAAAATACAAATGTGCGGGTGCGCAGCCTTTCTATGGGTGCACTGAACTGGTGGTCTTCCGGCAACAGCACATTGTTGAGGCCGAAAGCCGTTTTCAACTCAATGGCAAACTTGAAGTAGGGTAGGAAGAAGTCGAATCCGCCACCCGCTTCGAGGCTGATGTCGCGGTCAACCAGTTTGACGATGATATCGTTGGCCACGTCGTTGTTTACATCCTGCTGTGTTTGCATGTCGATACCATACTTGGCGCCAAAAAGCGAATAGGCGGCAAAATTGCCTACCCGGTTGGTGCGGAGCTTCAGCAGCAGGGGAAACTCCAGCCAGACACTTTCGGTGCGCTTCAGGTACACGTCGTTGCCCCCTTCGGCGTTCAGAAAACGGTACTCAAGTCCCCGGTCCTGAAAAGAAAGTCCGGGCACAAACCGGAAACTCACGTTCTTGTTGAGGTTCAGCGAGGCCAGCATGTGCAGGTTAAACCCGGCCTGTGGCCGGTTGGCAATGCTCAGGAGAGAGTCACTAAAGGTGTAGTCGGGCTTGTAATCGAGGAAAAATGAAGAACTGTTTGAGGAAATGAGAAACCCGAAGTGGTATTTTTTTAAATCAAAACGCTCGAGGTTTTTTTGCCCGCGAATGCGCTGGGCCGATGCCTCCGCACACAGCAAGCATAGCAACGCCACAAGTAACGAATAACGGAAACTCCTCATAACAGTGATGGCCAAAGGTACGAACAAGACGGATGCCGAAATATTGCCTGCGACGGGCATCGGGCCTCAGGATACGCGTCCCGCCTGGGGCGGTTTCAGCACCGCACGCCACAGCCATACCCCGAGGGCGGCATAGGCAAATGAAACCAGCAGCAGCACCAGTGATCCTGCGCCGGCAATGGCCTTGATGCTAAGAAAGAAGTCAATGTTGCGCTTGGCGTTGTCCACAATCTCAACCCGCGACATGGAGGCATAGGCAGGGTTCTGGCTGCGGAAGGCAATGACTTCTTCATCGCTGTCCAGGGCCTTTTCGACCTCGGCATACCCAGCCACACGGGCATCCTCCAGTTCGGGACTGATGGCCGTATAGTAGATTACCATCAGCGTGGTCATCGCAAGCAGGTATTTCAGTGCTGACTTGATGCAGTCCCTGAACTGGTCTAGAAAGCTTAGGCGATTCTCTGAACGGAGGCTTCCGTAAAGGGTCAGCAGGATGAGCGCCAGTATGATGAGCAGGTTGGAAAAAATACCCGCCGTTTTGCCAGCCGCATAGGAGTAGCCCGTTACCAGTCCGGTTACCACCCGCAGCCCAAACCAACCTGTTGCCAGCAGATAGGGGAGGTAGCGCATCAGGAATTCATTGAAATCAGGAACTCTTCGTTGTTTCGGGTTTTTTCGATGCGGTCTTTCACAAATTCCATGGTCTCTACCGGGTTCATGTCGGCGAGGTGCCTGCGCAGGATCCACATGCGCTGCAACACATCTTTTTCATGCAACAGGTCTTCACGGCGTGTGCCGGAAGCGAGGATGTCTATGGCAGGGAATACCCGGCGGTTGGATATGCGTCGGTCGAGCTGCAGTTCCATGTTGCCTGTTCCCTTGAATTCTTCAAAAATGACCTCGTCCATCTTCGACCCGGTGTCTACCAGTGCCGTGGCAATGATCGACAGCGAGCCGCCGTTTTCAATTTTGCGCGCTGCGCCAAAAAACCGCTTGGGCTTTTCCAGTGCATTGGCTTCGACACCACCGCTGAGCACCTTGCCCGAGGCGGGCTGAACGGTGTTGTAGGCCCGCGCGAGACGGGTAATAGAGTCGAGCAGAATGCATACATCGTGGCCACATTCTACCAACCGTTTGGCCTTTTCAAGCACTATGTTGGCGATCTTTACGTGGCGCTCTGCGGGTTCATCGAAGGTCGACGCAATGACCTCTCCGCGCACACTCCGCTTCATGTCGGTTACCTCTTCAGGGCGTTCGTCAATCAGAAGCACCATCAGGTAGGTCTCCGGGTGGTTCATGGCAATCGCATTGGCCACATCTTTCAGCAAGGTCGTTTTTCCCGTCTTGGGCTGCGATACAATCATGCCGCGCTGGCCCTTTCCGATGGGGGCGAAGAGGTCCATGATCCGCATGGAGATATTTGAATTGTTGTCGGCAAGGTGAATGCGTTCCTGAGGAAACAGGGGCGTCAGAAACTTAAAGGGAACTCGGTCACGGGTCCAATCGGGATCGCGCCCGTTGATAGAGTCCACCCGGATAAGCGGAAAGTATTTTTCACCCTCACGCGGCGGACGAATGGCCCCGCGTATGGTATCACCCGGCAACAGGCCGTAGCTTTTGATTTGTTGCTGCGATACGTAAATGTCGTCGGGAGAATTGAGATAGTTGAAGTCGGCCGAGCGCAAAAATCCAAAACCGTCGGGCATGACCTCGCGCACGCCTTCCGAGATGCACAGGCCGTCAAAATTATAACCGTGTTCCTCTGGCTGGCCGCGCTTGGACCGGTCTGGCCGCTGCATGTTCTGGCCGCCCTGACCCTGGTGGTGGGGTTGGTGGTGAGGGTGCTGGTGTG
>DHLU01000039.1:40801-48545 GCA_002405435.1 Flavobacteriales bacterium UBA4660 | reverse complement strand
GGGCTCGTGTATGATTTCGCATGGAGGGCCTTTTTCGGATCAGAAAATTGTTGTCATCAAATAGTAACCCGATTCCGGGAGATAATCCATGAACCATGGAGGTCGGTGATCGCATCTCAAAGGCCGGATGTTTGAATGTCAGGCGATCCTGGCGGCGGGATGTCAGAGGCTGGATTTTATGCAGAGATTATCTCCTCCTATCAAGGCCTCAGGCGGAGGCCCGATGACCGGAGGCCGGGTCTCAGCGGTCAGCTCCTGCCTCCTGGAGGCAACATCCGGCAGCCAGCAACCCGCAACCACGGCGCGTCATTTCTTTTCCTTACGTTTGCCTCCGAAAAGTGAAAAACAAACGCAAGATCATCAATGATCCGGTGTACGGATTCATCACCATCCGGCACCCGCAGGTATTGACCCTGATCGATCATCCCTGGTTTCAGCGGCTGCGGAGAATCGCCCAACTCGGCCTCTCGCACCTGGTGTACCCCGGTGCCCTCCACAACCGGTTTCAGCACGCCATTGGCGCCATGCACCTCATGCAATCGGCAATCGATGAACTCAGACTCAAAGAGATTCACATTACCGCAGACGAAGAACTCGGACTGCTTACCGCCGTGCTGCTGCACGATATCGGTCACGGACCCTTCAGCCACGCCCTGGAGTTTACCCTTGTGCCCGGATTGCACCACGAGCACATCTCCTCGCTCATGATGCATCGCCTCAACGAGGAATCAGGCGGGCAACTCGATCTGGCCATCCGCATCTTTTCAGATACCTACCCAAAAAAATTCCTGCACCAGTTGGTCAGCAGCCAGCTCGATATGGACCGCCTCGACTACCTGGCCCGCGATAGTTTTTTCAGCGGTGTCGTGGAGGGTCAGGTAGGGTCTGAACGCATTCTCAAAATGCTCGATGTGGTAGATGATCAACTGGTAGTGGAGGAGAAGGGTATCTACAGCATCGAGAAATTTATTGTCGCCCGGCGCTTTATGTACTGGCAGGTGTATCTGCACCATGCGGTGCTCAGTGCGGAGTTTATGCTCGTCAATGTGCTCAGGCGGGCACGCCTGCTGGCCAGAGAGGGCCATGAACTCTTTGCCACACCCGCCCTGAAGTTCTTCCTGGTCAACGACATTACAGATGAAAGTTTTCGCACCGATCACCGCGCGCTCAGCCACTACAGCGCACTCGACGATTTCGACATCACAGCTTCACTCAAAGTATGGCAATCGCATGACGACAAGGTGCTGTCTACCCTGGCCTCGATGATCCTAAACCGAAGGTTGTTTAAGATTGAACTGCAGTCTGTACCGTTCGCCCCCGAACGCGTGGAGGCCGAACGCTACCGCCTGTGCGAGCGGCTTTCCCTGACTCCCTCCGAAGCCGGGTATTTTGTCATCCACGACAAGGTAGACAACCGCGCCTATAACCAGCTCAGCGACAACATCCGCATCAAACGGAAAGACGGACGGGTTGAAGACGCTGCCCTGGTAAGCGATCACCTCAATATTGCCGTGCTCAACCGCAAGGTGGAGAAGTATTTTTTGGCTGTGGCCGGTTAAACGAGGTTCTCTGACCGGCCCCGCGGCTGCCCGCGCCCTGCAGGCCAACGTACCGCATTATCTTTGCCGCGCTCATGTACTGCACAACCGATATGGCGTTCAAACAAGTTTGCTGCGGGCTGTTGTTGGGCCTCTTGTGCTCCCTGTGCGTCTCTCATGGGCACGCACAGTATTTCCATGGATCTGCCGTTGACCTCGACGGCAAACCCCTGCCCTATGCCGCTGCCCAATGGATTGACACCGAAATCGGTGCGCTCGCCAATGATTCCGGCCATTTTGATCTGCCCCTCCCGCCCGATACGACCCTGTCTAACTACCGCATCAAGATATCCTTTGCCGGTGAAGAAGAGGTTTACGACATCGACGACCTCCTGGCCGAATGGATTTTTACCATGTCGGTGGAGGTCGAGTTGCAGGAGGTAAGTGTCTTTGATCAGGGCACGGGTGCCTATATCTCGCGCCTGCTGCCGATTAAAACGGAGATCATCAACAGCAATGAACTGCGCAAGGCGGCCTGCTGCGACCTCGCCGGCTGTTTTGAAACCCAGGCCACCGTGCAGCCGCAAACGACCAACGTACTTACCAACGCCAAGGAATTGCGCATCCTCGGCCTCAGCGGCGTATACAACCGCGTGCTGATTGACGGGCTTCCCCTCATACAGGGTCTGGCCTATACCTACGGCATGAACACCCTTTCGGGAAGCACCATCGATAAAATCTGGGTGGTGAAGGGGGCTAACTCGGTGCTGCATGGCTTTGAAGGCATGGTAGGCGAGATTACGGTATACCCCAAGGAAGGCCAACTGGCAGAGCCCTTTGCCGCAGACCTGCTGGTGAATTCTTTCGGGGAAAAGCACTGGAATGCGGCCGTCGCGCTGAAGTCAGACAAGTGGACCAACTACCTCGCCGTGCACGCCTCGCTTCCGGGCCAGCGCTTTGACCGTGACAGCGATACCTTTCTCGACCTGCCCGTCATCAGGCGCTATTCCCTCTACAACAAATGGAGATACCGCAGCGAGAATGAAGTGGGTTGGAGTTCTTTTATCGGCCTGCGCCTTGCCGATGAAGAAAGGCTGGGCGGTCAGGTGCTGTTCGATCCTGAGCGACACACCGGAAGCACCGATGTCTATGGCCAGCGGGTGACCATTCAGCAACCGGAGGTTTTCACCAAAACGGGCTACCGGTTCAACGACAACCAGAAGATTTCGCTGTTGGCCAGTTTTATGCACCACGACCAGGAATCGTGGTACGGTGTGCTCGAATACGATGCCATGCAATGGTATGGCTACGCCAATATGCAATACGAGCTGTTTTACGGTCCAGACAAGCGCCACGACCTCAAGGCCGGTTTCAGCTACCGGCACCTCGATATTGCAGAAAACATTGCCTTCTCTTCCGACACCATCCCGCGGAGTTTTGGCGGTCGCTACGCGCGCGTAGAGCAAATCCCCGGCGTATTTGTGGAGAATATATTTTCATGGGTCCGTGATACACTCACCCTCATCACCGGTGTCAGGGCCGACCACCTCAATGGCGCCCGGACCTTTGTCACGCCGCGGGCCATGCTCCGGTACCTGCCTTTTGCCGACACCGATATACGCCTTTCGGTCGGTGCCGGATGGCGCACGGTGAACCTGTTTGCCGAAAACATCAACCTGCTTACCAGCGGACGGGATGTGATATTTCTCGAGGCGCTGCGCCCCGAGCAGTCGGTGAATGCCGGTATCAACATCACCCAGCGGTTTTCATTGGGCAAGACGGACTTCACGGCCACCGCGGATTTTTACCACACCACCTTCGGCAACCAGGTATTTCCTGATTATGATACCGATGCCCGCCAGGCCCTTATCAGCAACTTCACCGGCACCTCCGTTTCCAACGGCTTTCAGGCCGAGCTGATGGCCACCTTCAACAGCAGGCTCGAAGGCCGCCTGGCTTACAACTACCTCGATGTGTACCGCATTACAGACGCAATCAAAACCCAGTTGCCGTACAACGCCCGGCACCGGGTGCTCGGCGTGGTGAGTTTCCATTCGGAAGAACCCCGCTGGCAGGTGGATGTGAATGTGCATTGGTATGGACGCCAGCGCCTGCCAGCCACCACTTCGCTGACGGAAGAAAACCGGCCTCGAGACTTCTCCGATCCATTTTCCACCGTCAGCCTCCAGTATACGCAGCAGTTTAGGCGCTGTGATTTTTTCGCGGGCTGCGAAAATATCCTCGACTTCCGGCAGATTCGGCCCATTGTGAGCTGGCAAAACCCGTTCAGCACATCCTTCGACACCTCTTTTGTGTGGGGACCTACGCGGGGCAGGGAGTTTTATGCCGGGGTGCGTTTCCGCTTCGGAGAGCAGGAAAGGTAAGCGCCGCAGCGACCGCCAATTATCTCCCGCAGACGAGGCAATGCCCGGCGCTGTCAGGCGGCTCTCCGGTCATCGTATCTTCGGAGAAAAATAAACGAACCTATTTTGGATTTTTCTCAGCTCAAACTGCGACCCGAATTGCTGGAGGCCATTTCCTACATGAACTTCAGGGAAGCAACCCCCATTCAGCAGCAGGCCATACCCCCGATACTTGAAGGAAAGGATATACTCGGCATTGCCCAGACCGGAACCGGAAAAACGGCTGCCTTCGTATTACCCGTGTTGCATATGATCATGGAGCACGGGCACCACAACTATACCCAGGCCCTGGTCATCGTGCCTACCCGCGAGCTTGCCCTGCAGATTGACCAGGCCGTGCAGGGCTATGCCTATTTTACGGGTACCAACAGCATCGCCATATACGGCGGCGGCGACGGGGCCGACTTCACGCGCGAACAGCAGGCCATCGCCAAGGGCGTCGACATCATCATTGCCACGCCGGGCAAACTGATCACCCACCTCAACGCGGGCAGTGTCAAATTCAACCAGCTGCGGTTTCTGATTCTCGATGAAGCAGACCGCATGCTCGACATGGGTTTCCAGCCCGATTTGCTCCGCATTATCTCCGTGCTCAACGAGGAACGGCAGACCCTTATGTTTTCGGCCACCATGCCGGAGGCCATTGCACGCATGGCACGTTCTTTCATGAAGGATCCGGTGCGGGTCAGCATTGCCCGCGCCAAACCCGCCGCGGGGGTCAAACAAGGGGCCTACGTGGTCAGCGAAGACCAAAAGTTGCCGCTCATGGTTCACATCCTCAAAGATGAGCAACGCGCAGGACAAATAGCCGTGGTGTTTTGTTCGCGCAAGCATGGTGTGGCGGCGCTCTACAGGCAACTGAAAACTGCCCGTCTCAATGTGGCGAGCATCAGCAGCGATCTCCTTCAGGCCGAAAGGGAAACCGTGCTGCAGAAATTCAGAAGCAGGCAGGTGGAGGTGCTGGTAGCCACCGACGTGATCAGCCGGGGTATTGATATCGACGATATCGATCTTGTAGTCAACTACGATGTGCCGCGCGATGAAGATGATTATGTACACCGCATCGGAAGAACGGCACGCGCCGCGAAAAAGGGAGAAGCCATCACACTGGTCACGCCGGCAGAACAAAAGTCTTTTGCGCGCATTGAAGCCCATATCGATATGGTGGGCGAAAAATTTCCCGTGCCTGCCGAGTTTGGACCAGCCCCGGATTACCTCGGTGCGGCACAACCGGGCGGCCATGGCAACCGGCGTCCCGGAAAAAAACCCTTCAGAAAAAAACCGGGCGGGGGCAGGAGCAGGGTAGAGAAGCGGTAACGCGTGTCTATTTGCGCTTTGTCTTTCCCGGGCAGTAAGATGGGGCTGTCGGGTCTCCGTCGGGGTCAGAGGTTGATCTATGACCCCTCGGTATCGTAGAAATGGTATTCGAGAAATTCAGCGTTGGAAAGCCCTTCTACCTCGACCTTAATGCCGTAGCGCTTTGACCACCGTTTTGCCATGTTGCTCCACCAGCCCCGGGTCAGGTAGGCCTCCACGATGGGGTGAACGGTCAGGCGAACTTTCTTGTGGGTGCCTTCCTCAGACAGGAAGCGCAGGCCACTTTCTATCTCATCGGTAAACAATACCGTGGCCTGCACCACACCCTTTCCACCGCAACTCGGACATTTTTCGGTGGTGGACACCTTGGTGACCGGCTTTACCCGTTCACGGGTTATTTCTACCACACCGAATCTGCTTGGCGCCAGCACATTGTGCTTTGCCTTGTCATCTTTCATGTACTCTCGCAGCGCATCGTGCAGTTTGCGCTGGTTTTCCTTGTTGTTCATATCGATAAAATCGATACAGATAATGCCGCCCATGTCGCGCAGGCGAAGCAGCCGTGCTATCTCACGCGCGCACTCAACGTTGGTCTGCAGCGCGTTCTCTTCCTGGTTATGAACGGAGGCATTTTTGCGGTTGCCGCTGTTGACGTCAATCACGTGCATCGCCTCGGTGTGTTCTACAATCAGGTAGGCCCCGCTGCGCAGGTTGACCTGCTTGCCGAAACTTTGTTTGATCTGGCGGTGGATGTTGAAGGAATCAAACAAATCCGGGGTTTTGTGCACCTTCAGAATGGCCTCTTCCTTATGTCCGATACTCTTCAGGTAATTGCGCACATCGGCGGCAACAGTGTCGTCGTTGACATGGATATTGGTAAAATTTTCGTTGAGCAGGTCGCGCAGTACCGTAGAAGTTTTGTCCAGTTCGCCCAGCACCCGCTGAGGGGGTTTGGCGCCTTTGAGGTTTTTGTGCAATTCCTGCCAGCGCTTGTAGAGGTCTTGCATGTCCTGGTCCAAATCGCCCACCTTGGTGCCTTCGGCCTGCGTGCGGATGATGACCCCCATATTGGCCGGACGGATACTGGAAATCAGTTTACGGAGGCGGTCGCGCTCTGCGTCATCGGTGATGCGGCTCGACAGCGAAATTTTGTTGGAAAACGGCACCAGTACGAGGTAACGGCCCGCGATGGTAATTTCTGAAGTAAGCCGGGGTCCCTTGGCACTGATGGGCTCTTTGGCCACCTGTACCGGAATCACATAGCCCTGCCCCATCACATCCTTAATCTTACCCTCTTTGTTGATATCGGGCTGCATCGGAAAATTCATCAGGTCAGCGCCCGGCTGCTGGCCCTGCTGGATGCGGCGTGCAAACATGTTCAGCGAAGAAAACTGAGGGCCCAGGTCAAGGTAATGCAGAAACGCATCCTTCTCGTAGCCCACATCCACGAAAGCAGCATTAAGATGCGGAATGAGCTTGCGCACACGCCCCATATAAATATCTCCTACCGCAAACTGCTGGTTGCGCTCTTCACGGTGCAGTTCCATCAGCACTTTGTCGTGCATCAGTGCGATATCCACACCTTTCGATGTCGAGTTTATAATTAACTCTACGTTCACCTTGTTGTAGCCCGGAGGGCCGATCTACCTGCAACGAACGCGCTTGAGGAACCGGAAAAGTGGCACATAGGAAGATACCTGCGGGAAGCGGCTTGCACCGACACCCGCAGGCATAATCTCTTCAGGAGACAAAGTCCCTGTTAACGGATCTTCTTCTTATGACGGTTTTTGCGAAGACGCTTCTTGCGCTTGTGCGTCGCCATCTTATGTCTTTTCCTTTTCTTTCCGCAAGGCATGTTATTACGGGTTTAGTTTCTTATTAATATTTTCTATTCTGTGTTTAACCGTATCGGTTACAACCGAGTCATTTGTCATCTGAAGCACACGTTCATAACTGATACGCGCTGCTTCCAGGTTACCTGTTTGTTCTTCCAGCTGGCCGATAAAAAAGGCAGCCACCAGGTTCTGCTCATACCGGAGACAATCGCGGAACAACTTCAGCGCTGCCGCGTTGTCGCCCTCCTGCATGCGGACGCCCGCCAGTTCCATCAGCGCCGGTGTATAAGCCGAATCCATCCGCAGGATGGTTTCAAAACGCATAACTGCCTTGTCTGTCTGTCCGCTTTGGATGGAAAAAAGCCCGAGCTGGTAATGTGCATCCAGGTTGGTCGAGTCTTTTTCGACCATTCCAAGCAGCATCTGTATTCCCTTCATCGGCTCAGCACCCCTGACCATCTGAATGGCCTGGAGCAGCGCCAGTGAATCGGAATCACCAGGACTCATTTCTCCCTCGCGGGCCGAAGCCGGCTGTCGGGGTAACCACAAAAAAAGAACGATGAGCATAAGGCCCACCAGCACAAAAACGGCAATCCGCTTAGGCGGCATCACCCGGAGACTTGACCTTACG
>DHLU01000039.1:31094-40709 GCA_002405435.1 Flavobacteriales bacterium UBA4660 | reverse complement strand
GCATCACCCGGAGACTTGACCTTGCCCTTCACCTCTTCCACAAACTCCTTGGCCGGCTTGAAAGAAGGAATGTAGTGCTCCGGAATGACCACGGTGGTATTGGCCGTAATGTTACGCCCCAGTTTCCTGGCGCGTTTTTTCACGACAAAACTTCCGAAGCCGCGCAGGTACACGTTTTCTCCGTGCTCCAGCGCCTTTTTTACGGAACTCATAAAGGCCTCTACCGTAGTGAGTACCTCCACTTTGTCTATGCCTGTACGAGCGGCAATCTCCTGTACAATGTCAGCTTTAGTCATTTTTGTAACTTTCTGGTTTTGACGAGTGATCGTTTATATCCAAAATTGGGGCGGCAAATATACAGAGCCTGTGCGAAAATCAAATAGTTCAGAATCAATTAGAAAAAAGAAGGCAGACGCTCCAACGTTTCCCTTCGCCCAACAGCTGCTGGACTGGTACGACCGTTACCGGCGCGACCTGCCCTGGAGGGCTTCCCACGACCCCTACCGGGTGTGGCTGTCGGAAATTATGTTGCAGCAAACTCGTGTAAACCAGGCGATTAATTATTATTACCGCTTCCTCGAGGCCTTCCCCACCCTGCCCGACCTGGCCCGGGCCCCCGAACAGCAGGTGCTGAGGCTGTGGCAGGGCCTCGGCTATTACAGCAGGGCCCGCAATCTCCACGCCGCCGCCGGGCAGGTCATGGAAAAACACGCGGGAATATTCCCCTCCGACATCGGGCAAATCAGACAGTTGCGGGGTATCGGTGTCTATACGTCCGCGGCCATCGGCTCCATCTGCTTCCGCATGCCGTTACCGGCAGTAGACGGCAATGCGCTGCGCGTGATCGCCCGCTTCTATGGCCTCACTGTGCCGGTCAATACCCCCGCAGGCTTCCGCGCTGTCACCTCGCGCATGGAGGAAATCATCGACCCCGCCAGGCCAGGCGACTTCAACCAGGCGGTCATGGAACTGGGTGCAGGCCCCTGTGCACCCCGCCAGCCCCGCTGCCATGAATGCCCCCTGCAGTCAGCCTGTGTCGCCTTCCGGGGCGAACTCGCCCACCAGATTCCGGTCAGACAGCCCAAAAAACCCCCCGTATTGCAGGAAATCTGTTACCTGGTGCTCCGATGGAAGGATACCCTGTACATGCGCCGGCGTGGCACAGACGCCATCTGGGCCGGTATGTTCGACTTTCCGCAATGGACCGCAGAAGACGGAAAACACACCCCGGTTCCGGATGCGGCCGACATCCACCAGCTCACCGGCATACCCCCAAGGGGTTTGCGCATTTCCGCGCCGCTCACGCACTTGCTCACCCACCGCCGCCTGCACATCTCCTTCGTATATGCGACACTGCCGCGTGCATGGAAAGCACCGCCCGCAGATGTGCAGGCCATACGCCTTGACGAAATGCACACGCTACCCGTTCCGGTACCCATCGCCCATTGCCTCCGCAAGGTCATGGAATAAGCCGCTACCCCAAGGCAGTCCGGGCCCGGCCAGCCGAATTTACCCTGCAGGCCACTTCGTGCCGAATTGGCGTACGTTTGTACCTGCTTTAACAAAGTATACCCACAAAACATGGCAAGCGTAAACAAGGTAATCCTGCTCGGCAACCTGGGCAAGGATCCTGAAATAAAATCATTTGACAACGGCGGCATGATCGCCCAGTTCCCGCTCGCTACCGTCGAGAGCTATTACGACAAGGAACAGGCAAAACGCGTTGAACTTCCCACCGACTGGCACAACGTCGTGGTGAAAAAGACCGGACTGGCCAAGGTGGTGCAGCAATTCCTGCACAAGGGCAGTCAGGTTTTTGTGGAAGGCAAGTTGAAAACGCGCAGCTACCAGACCAAAGAGGGCGAAACCCGCTGGGTCACGGAGGTGCACGTCGATGAACTTGTACTCACCGGTAAGGCGCCAAGCGGTTCCGGCGTCAGCGATGGCCCGGCCACTCATCGGGAAAACACGCCTCCCATACCTCCCCGGGCGGATGATACCGTGCCCTTTTAAGCGGCTGCCCTTGCGCCCTTGCGACTACGAATATGTTCGATGGAGCCACTGAGTAATACCTTTCTGCTGCAGATCAGCCTGACCGCCGTGTGGATACCCCTGGTGGTTGTGCTGGTATTGCTGGTGTGCAGCGCGCTGATTTCAAGTTCCGAGGTGGCTTTTTTCAGCCTAAACCCCGCCCAGCGCCAGGCCCTGACCAGCGATGAGCACCGTTCTGGCAAATACATACTCGACCTGCTCGAAAAACCAGACCGACAGACGGCACCGCGGCGCCTGCTGGCCACCATACTCATCGTCAACAACCTGGTCAACATCGCCATTGTGCTGCTGGCCACCCAGGTGGCGGATGTCATTCTCGCCAATTACCAGCTGGCCGAATGGATGGAGTTTCTGATCAACGTGGTGCTCATCACCTTCCTGCTCGTGATGTTCGGAGAGGTAATTCCCAAACTCTACGCGACCGGCCATAACCTGCAGACGGCAAGGCTGATGGCCCTCCCGATTCTGATTATGCAGCGCATCTTTTCACCCCTGAGCCGACTGCTGCTGGCCACCAGCAGCCTTTTTGAAAGGCGCCTGCAAAACAAGGGAGGCAATATTTCGGTCGATGACCTGGGGCACGCACTCGAACTGACGTCGAGCGACCAGCGCTCACAGGAAGAACACCGCATTCTCGAAGGCATCGTGTCCTTTGGCGCCAAGGAGGTCAGCCAGATTATGACATCCCGCATGGACATTGCCGCCCTCGATGCCGATGAAACGTTTGCCGGCGTGTTGCGCTTCATCCGCGACAAAGGCTATTCGCGTATTCCGGTCTACCGCGAGAGCATTGATCGCATCGAAGGTTTCCTGTTTATCAAAGACCTCCTGCCGCACCTGCAGACACAGGATTACAACTGGATAGCCCTCCTTAAACCACCCTTTTTTGTTCCGGAAAACAAAAAAATAGACGACCTCTTGCAGCAGTTCAAAAAGGAAAAAGTTCACCTGGCCATCGTAGTGGATGAGTATGGGGGCACCTCCGGACTCGTCACCCTTGAAGACATCCTGGAAGAAGTAGTGGGCGACATCCGCGATGAGTTTGACGATGAAGATGACCTGAGGTACTCGCGGCTCGATGAGCGCAACGTGGTCTTTGAAGGAAAAACCACACTGGTAGATTTTTACAAAATCCTCGACCTCGATTCCGGGGTCTTCGAACAGGCCCGCAGAGACAACAGCACGCTCGGCGGTTTCGTGGTCGAACAGGCGGGAAGAATTCCCGCGAAGGGCGAACAGTTTGCCTTCAGGGGCTTCCTCTTCACGGTGGAATCATCGGATGCCCGAAGAATAAAACGCATCAAGGTCACGTTGCCGCCAGAGGCTCCCCCCATACCATGATAAGATTGCTTATGGCCGTGCTTCCTCTTCTTGCCCTGCTCGCCGGCTGCAGCGAATCTTACGTACCCAAGCCCAGGGGCTATTTCCGCATTGCGCTCAATGAGCAGTCTTACACACGTTACAACGCGGCCTGTCCCGTGAGTTTTGATGTCAGCCAGGCCGCAAAAATTCAGCTGCTTCAGGCAACCGGCGCCGGCGACTCCTGCAGATTCAATATCGTTTACCCGAGGCTAAAGGCTACTGTATACTGCACCTACCTGCCCGTTCGCGATAACCTCGGGGCCCTTCAGCAGGCCGCCTACGAATTCGCCATGACCCATGAAATGAAGGCCAGTGCCATCCTGCGCACGCCGATTGAAGAAGATGCACAACGGGTATTCGGTCAGCTCTACACACTCAAAGGCGAGGCGGCCTCTCAGGTGCAGTTTTATGTGACCGACAGCCTCAGGCATTTTTTCCGCGGCTCACTCTATTTTGCCGTAAAACCCAATTCCGATTCGCTCGCGCCGGTCGTAGACCATATTCGCGAAGACCTGATCCAACTCACCCAATCGCTCACGTGGCAACCGTAATTACCGTTGACCGTGGTAACTCGTTTACCAAACTCGGCCGATTTGAAAACGGACAGGCGGCTGAGTTTGTCCGTTTGCCCCATCAGGCTGCGGCGGACATGGCGGCATTGTGGTGCCGCAAGCCCATCGACGGCGCAGCGGTGGCTTCTGTGCAGGATGATATGGAAGACCTGATGGCGGTACTGAGGGATGTGCCCAGGTGTATCCGGCTCGACCGCAACACCCCGCTGCCCATCGGCATACGGTACGAAACGCCCGCAACACTGGGCGCAGACCGCATTGCCAATGCCGTGGCTGCATGCGCAGAATTCGGGCACGGGGCGTCTCTGGTGGTTGACTGCGGAACCTGCATTACCTGCACGGTCGTATCTGCAGGCATGCTGCTCGGCGGATCTATCAGTCCGGGCAGCGCACTTCGGTTCAGGTGTCTGCATGAAGGCACAGGCAGACTGCCCCTGGTAGGTCCGGCCGAAAACCCTGAACTGCTCGGAGAGGATACGCGGACGTCAATCCAGTCGGGGGTGCAGATTGGACTCAGGGCAGAAATCGCCGGCGTGGTTGACCTGTACCGCGCCCAATTCGGAGAAATCAACGTCATATTGACCGGCGGCGATGCTCCGCAGTTTGAACCCCACGTGAAATCAACCATTTTTGCGCGCCCTAATCTGACATTGACAGGACTTCATGAAATTTTCCAGTACAACCAACGCTAAGTTATTCCTGCGCCTGTGTGCATTGTGCTTTCTGCACATGGCATCGGCGGAGTCCCGCGCCCAGATAAATCCGCAGTCTCCCTATTCGCGCTTTGTACTGGGCACCCTCGCCGAACCGGGCAACGTCGTGGCCGCGGGCATGGGCGGTATCACCACCTGGGCCGAAGACCGTCTCGCTGTCAATCTCTATAACCCCGCCTCTTACCAGGGACTGGTGAGGACCGGTTTTCAGGCCGGAGCGCAGGGAAGTATGATGACGCTGAATGACGGCGTCAGCACCGCCAGGCTTTCCAATGCCCAGCCCAGGGAAATTGCATTCGGATTCAAACGGCCCGGCACGCGCTGGGGTTTTGCGCTCGGACTGACTCCCTTCAGCACCAGCGGTTATGCCATTACCCAGACAACCGCGGTGGAAAACGTGCCGGAGACTACCTTCTCGTACGATGGCAGTGGCGGACTCAATAAGGCCGTGGCCGGCGCCTCCCGCCTTTTCAGGCTTTCGCGCCCCGATAGCTCCGACAAACCTGTCGCGCTGATCGCCGCCGGTGTCAACTTCAACTATTATTTCGGTACCATTACCCAGCAGCGCAAGGTGGTTTTCAGCGATGTCACCTTTGCCAACTCACGCATTACCGAAAATACTTCGTACTACGGCCCTTCAGCCGAATTCGGCATGATGGCTTCGCTTCCGCTGTATTCTGAGGTGCAGGACAAAGAGGTGAAAAAGTCGCTCAAACTGCAACTGGGTGCCAATTACGGACTGGCAAGTCCGCTCACCGTGCGGTATTCCGAACTGGCAGAGTCGTTTTACTTCTTTGCCGGTCAGCCGATTCCTATCGATACCGTGTCGTTCACCGATGACTCACGGACCGAATCGACATTGCCTTCATCGCTGCGCATCGGCGGCGGATTGACCTTCAGCCACAATGCGATTGGCGCCATCAGTGCGGGCCTCGAATGGCGGGCACAGCAGTGGTCTTCGTTTGCCCTGCCCTTCGACCAGAGCAGTGCCATATCGCGTCCGGCCGATGCCTCCTCGCTGCATGCCGGTGTACAGTTTCTGCCGGCCTCCGACGAAAAGTTCCTCGGCCGGTGTGCATACCGCATGGGCTTCAGACAATCGGAAACCTACCTCAGCCTGCGCGAAACCTCCATTCGCCAGCAGGCTCTTTCGCTCGGACTAACCATGCCGCTGCTCTATTCACGCACCTGGAGCAGGCTTCATTTCGCTGTCGAATGGGGATCTACCGGCACCAACGACAACGCGCTGCTGCAGGAGGACTTTGTCAATGTGATGGTGGGATTCACGCTTTCACCCTTCTTCAAAACCGATGAGTGGTTTATGTACCGCAAATACGACTAAACCATGACCAGCACGTTCGCCAGATACCGCGGTTGGATGGCAAGCCTTTGCTGCGCCGGCCTTATCGCCTGCCGAAACGATATTGCAGAAATAAAAGCCTGGGACAGCCGACAGGTCCTTCCCGTACAAACCACCTACGCAGCCTCGTTTACCTATACCGACCAGGGCAAAAAAACCAACGTGCTCAAGGCCAACCAGCTGGACCGGTACGAAGGGGAGGCCCCTTATTTCGAAGCGCTCGGCGGATTTGAACTCCAGTTTTTCGATAGCCTTCAGCAACAAAACGCCATGCTCACCGCCCGCCACGGATGGTTTTACGATAAGGAGAAAAAACTCATCGCCCGCGATAGCGTTGAACTTTTTAATGTTCGCGGAGAGCGCCTGGAAACCGAAGAACTCATTTTTGCCCAGGACAGCGGCAGAATTTATACCGACAAATTCGTCAAGATTACCCTCGCCGACGGCAGCACACTACACGGGATGGGACTGGAAAGCAATGAGTCTTTCTCAAAATTCAAAATAACAAAACCACACGAAGGCGAGTGGGTCGTGCGTGACGACCAGAAACGCAAGCCGTAGTCAGGAAGCCGCAATACCATGGACAAACTCAACCGGGGAATGGAACATTTTTGGCTCGCCGTTACGCTGGCCGCCACCATTTACGCCATCTACCGATGCCTCACGGTGGGCTGGGAAGCCGAATATGTCAACTTCTTTATTCCCGTAATCGCCTTCCTATGGTTTATGACCCGGCGCATGATGCGCAAACGCGCCGAAAAGCAGCAGCGCGACAGGCAATAAGCAAATTCCCGCTGTGGTTGACCCTTGCGGCTAAGAGATTAGCATAAATAGCTGATAATAAAGTAACTAAGATCTTTTTTCGTCAGCGTGGCTGCCTGCAGCTGGAATGCGAAGGCCCACAGCCTGTGCCGGTATGCGCCAAACCGGCATGCGGCCCGCTATTCTTCGTATCTTCGCCCAACCTTCTTCAGGAACCTTGCTACATTAACGGTTCAACATGCGAAACCAACTCAGTTTTTTTGTCCTCTGGACATCATGTCTGCTGGCCTTAAGTCCGCTGCGCGGTCAGCTCGTGATCAACAACGCCGTGAACGCGGCGGACGGTGTCCAGAACGTGCTTCTGGGCGAAGGCGTTACCGTCAGCAATATCACATTCGCCGGCGTCAACCAGCAGGTAGCCGAATTCACCTGTGTCGATTGTAACCTCGGTATTGCCAGCGGGCTGATCATGGGTTCAGGAAACGTAGATATCGCACCCGGGCCCAACACTTCAGGCAGTTCGACCGGTGCACCCAGTTCAGGCGCCATGGGAGACCCTGATTTATCGCTGCTTACAGGCAGCTTCGCGCTCAACGGCGCCTGTGTGATTGAGTTTGATTTTGTACCCACCGGCGACAGCGTTGCCTTCGATTACGTATTCGCCTCCGAAGAATACAGTGAATACCTCGGCTACGGAGACACTTTCGGTTTCTTCCTGAGCGGACCCGGCATCAGCGGCCCCTTCTCCAACGGCGCCCAAAATATCGCCCTGATACCCGGCTCTACGATGGCCGTATCAGTGCCCAATGTCAACAACGGTCCTAACAACACCGGGCCTTGTAATAACTGCGCGTATTTTGTCTGGAACGGCACAGGCGGCAGTGCTCCCTACAACAGCGACGACTACTACATCGAATACGATGGCTTCACTACGGTGCTCACGGCATCGGCCCCGGTTCAGTGCGGAGAGACCTACCACATCAAACTCGCCATCGCCGATATGTTCGACGACTCTTGGGACTGCGCAGTTTTTCTGGCTGCCGGCAGTTTCCAAAGTAACCAAATTGAGGTAGCCTATACCCCGCCGGCCATTTCGCCCGACGCCTCCAGTCTCTATGAAGGTTGCGACGTGGCATGGGTGAGCTTCACAAGGCCCGCAGGCCAGGCCGGCGCTGCCGCCAGCTACGATGTGCAGATATCGGGAACGGCTATCCAGAACATCGATTACACCGGCATTCCGGATGAGCTCACCTTCGCGGCCGGGCAAACCACCATCAGCTTCCCTGTCATCGCACTGGAAGATGGACTTGCGGAGGGCTCAGAATCCATAACCGTATCGGTCACCGGCACGGGCACCTGTCTTACCGCCGAAGGGGTCTCCTACACTTTCAACGTGGTAGATGTACTGCCCATTACCGTTGTGCTTCCCGATCAGGTGATCAATTGTGGAGAATCCGTCACCCTGACGCCGGTCATCTCGGGTGGCTTCGGACAATACGGCGTGTTATGGAGTACCGGTGTGATGGCACCCTCCATCACCGTAAGCCCCGCCAATCCAACCACCTACACCTACGTGGTGTCGGATGTCTGCGGGGTGGATGACGTTAGCGGAACCGTCGATGTGGCGTTCCCCGCTTACCCACCCCTGCTGGTAGACCTCGGGCCAGACCAGGAGTTCAGTTGCCTTGAAGACCTTACGGTTGTCAGCAACGTCTCAGGCGGATATGGCACCTATAGTTACAGCTGGGCTGTCAATGGAAATACCGGAGTGGGCAGCGCACCCACGCTGGTTTACAGCACGACCGACGAAGGCGCTGCCGTGCTTACCGTTACCGACCAGTGCGGCGTTGTGGCCCAAGACATGATGAACTTCACTTTTCCACCCGTGCCGGTGCTGGTTGACCTTGGACCCGACCTGCAGGTCAACTGCCTCGACATGACCACGCTGTCTGGAACCGCTGCAGGAGGAATAGGCAACTATACGTATTCATGGACACTGAATGGCCTTGAGCAGACGCAATCACTCACCTACACGGTGCAGGTCGATGAGGAATCCGAAGTTGGTTTTATCGTCGAAGATGAGTGCGGAAATACCGGCAGCGATTACATCACCCTCGAGATACCTCCCGTGCCGGTGTTTGTTGAACTGGAGGATGACTTTTCGGTCACCTGTGTGGATGAGAGCGTGCTCGTTCCGGTGGTAAGCGGAGGAGTAGGCGCCTATGCCTACGAATGGTCTACCGAACTGGCCATTGAAGGGGTCGACGCCACCCTCACTTTTCAGACCGATGTGACAGAAACCGTCACACTCATGGTAAGCGATGCATGCGGCAATGTCGGCTCAGACGAGATTACCCTGATGGTTCCGGATGTGCCGGTTACCGCCGATGCGGGTGCCGATCTCACCACGTCCTGCACAGCGACCAATGAACTTTCGGTGGAGGCAGCCGGTGGCGTGGGCAATTACTCCTACGCGTGGTTTGTGGATGGACAATTGCTGGGCGCCGCGCAGGACTTTGACTTCATCGTGATTGACGACGCCGTTGTAACCATCTATGTGGAAGACCAGTGCGGCAATGCCACCATGGACGAAGTGGAGATCACCGTGCCCCCTGTACCGGTCAATGCAGATGCAGGGCCGGATATCACCACGCTGTGCACGGAAAGCAATGAACTTTCGGTTTCTGCCGGCGGCGGTGTTGGTACCTTCACCTACGCTTGGTATGTCAACGACCAGCTACAGGCCGTTACCCAGACTTTCGACCTGCAGGTGGAAGACGATGCCGTCGTGACG
>DHLU01000039.1:21897-30970 GCA_002405435.1 Flavobacteriales bacterium UBA4660 | reverse complement strand
GAGTGGAAGACGATGCCGTCGTGATGGTATACGTCGAAGACCAGTGCGGCAACATTGGTATGGATGAGTTACTCGTGAATGTGCCTCCGGTGCCTGTTTTTGTAGACGCCGGTCCTGATCTTGTCGTGACCTGCCTTGATGTATCTGCCCTCTCGGCCGAGGTCACGGGCGGTGTAGGAGCCTATTCCTATGCATGGAATGATGGTAACGGGGTGGTCTCGGTGACCCAGGATGCTGATTACGTAACGCCTTCCGATGCCGTGCTTACTGTTTCAGTGGAGGACGAATGCGGCAATACCGCATCTGACGCGCTGCTTATTTCGGTGCCTCCGGTACCTATTGACTTGGTTATGACAGAGGATACTTCTATCTGTATCGGCGACCAGGTTGGTCTTGAGGCCTTTGCCTCCGGCGGGGTGGGCAGCCTGCAGTACGCTTGGAGCCCAATCGGATCGGCGTTTGCTGAGGTGTATGTATCTCCCGGACAATCCACGTCCTATACCGTCTCGGTAACCGATGAATGCGGAAACAGCACACAGGGCACCACGCTGGTGGGCGTGGAGGACGTGGTACCCGGCTTCACGGTTGACTATGTCGGCGACTGGGGCATTCAATTACAAAACCTGAGCGACAACGCTGTTTCCTCCGAATGGTATTTCGGAGATGGCAGCATGTCAACCGAGGAAGATCCCTACCATGAATTCACCAATATGGAGCCCTGGCAGGTAACCCTCGTCATTACCGGTGCGCTGGGTTGCCAGCAACAGATAACAGACATCTTTTATCCCCTGGCAGACGTCTACGTTCCCAACTGTTTTACCCCTGACAACGATGGTATCAACGATGTATTCCTGGCGCGTGGCCACGACCTGGTCTCCTTCGAAATGTGGATCTATTCACGATGGGGAGACCTGATTTTCCACTCTACCGATATCGACCAGCCGTGGGACGGCTCGTGGAATGGCGGAGAACACTACGTAAACGACGCCAGCTACACCGTTGTGGTTAAGGCTGAAGGTATCCGGGGCAACTTTATCTCCAAAAAATTGGTCGTAACGATGATCAGGTGATACCCCATGGGGCGTGACTTGACTAAATCCCATAGTATTCAGTTCATTACATTTGCACAAAGACATTTTTTAGGTTTATGAGAATTCAGATGAAGAACACCCTGCCGGCCATCCTGTTGTTGCTGGGCATGCAGGCCTACGGCCAACAGGTCGATTATGTAACCCCCGAAGAGGCGGTCAACCTGCTACTCGGTGACGGTATCGTCGCCAGCAACATCAGCTATTCCGGTGATCCCATTCAGCTCGGTTTCCTGAGCGGCTATGAAGGCACTGTATTTCCCGTAGGGGAGGGGGTGATTCTATCTTGCGATCCCTGTAAGGCGGTGGACCTCGACTGGGATTTCAGTGAATTTTTGACCACCCCGGTGAGCGGAGAGCCTGACCTGCTGACCATTGCCAACTCCGTTCCCCCGCTGATTGGCCAGTTTTTTTCAGTGGGTTCGGTCAACGATGTGTGTATCCTCGAATTCGATTTTACGCCTACCGGAGATAGCCTCAAGTTCAAGTATTCTTTCGGGAGCGACGAATACCTCGAATGGGTCAATACAGGGTTCAACGATGTGTTCGCTTTCTTCCTGAGCGGTCCCGGTATCGTCGGTGAATTTGATTCCCCGCCGGGATTCCCCGATGGCGCTATCAATATCGCCTTTATTCCTGATTCTGACCCCGTATTGCCGATTACCATCAGTTCGGTTAACAACGTCCTCAATCCGCAGTATTACATCGACAATCCCATGAACGTCGATATTTCATCCGATGGATTCACCGTGGTGCTCGAAGCACAGGCCCAGGTCATCTGCGGAGAGACATACCATATCAAACTGGCCATTGCAGACGGATCCGACACGGCCCTTGAGTCTATCGTGGTGCTGGAAGCGGGAAGCTTCAGTTCGAATGCCGTCAGCATCGACAGCGAAATCGAAGTGGATGATCCGCCCCCCTTCCTGGCTTCCAACAGCGTGCTGGAAGGATGCATCAGCGGTCACTTCAACCTCTATCCACCCGCTAACCTGGCCGAACCACAGACCGTGGAAATAGAAATCGGTGGTACCGCAACCAACGGCATCGACTACGAACTGGTGGATGGAAGCGTGACTTTTAACCCCGGTGAAATCACAGAAGTTGACATCAACTCCCTCCCGGATGGTGTCGTGGAAGGAAATGAAACCATTACGCTGACCTATATTTTCACCAATACCTGCGGAGAACAGGATACGGCTTCAGCGGAAATCTTCATCCAGGACTACATCGCCATGTCCCTGTCGTTGAATGAGGTGTTTGTGTGCCCGGGTGAAAACCCGACGGTGAATGCCGAACCCGACGGTGGCGCACCCAACTTCACGTATAGCTGGAGTTCTGGTGAAACATCTGAAGAGGTCACGTTCTCTCAGGGCGATGCAGGAAACTACTCAGTTACCATCACGGATTATTGTGAAAATACCCTCACCGAAGATTTTGTGGTGGTAGAGCCCCAGCCGTTTGAGCAGATACTCGACAGCACGGATATCTGCCTTGGTACCTATACCGGTGGTTTTGTCATCGGTGGTGCCTTGCCCTATGTATACACCTACGATGATCAGGTCTTTTCGTATGAGGAAGGAAGCGGATTCCTCGGCCTGGTACAGGGAGATTTTGAAATCAGTGTAGTTGACCAGTGCGGACAAACAGCCGAACTCGATGTGACTGTGGAAGAATGTGATACCGTCATTCCGAACATCTTTACCCCCAATAAGGACGGCGACAACGATACCTTTTTTATCGCCGGTATCGAGGGCTTCCCGGGTTCAACGCTCATCGTCTACAACCGCTGGGGCGGTGTGGTGTATGAAAGTGAAAATTACCGCAACCAGTGGTCAGGTGATGACTACGAAGACGGGGTATATTTCTACACATTCGCACGGAGCGATGGTAAAAATTACGAGGGATTCGTTCACCTGGTGCGCGGTAAATAAGCCCGCGAGACCTCTGTTCCGGCAATAGCATGGTGCCAAACATGGCCCGTTGCCCGGCTGGATGCGCGGCATTGGCTGTGCGGTCTTAAACACGCCCTGCGGTGCTTAGACTGACTTGATGCCAAGTGGAGTTCCTGCTCCCGATCATGCCCCTGCCTGCGTTCGCATGACCTTCGTCATTTTCCATCCGCCGCAGCGCCGGTCTCAGCACCTTTGGATTTCACAGGTGCCGGCGGCCCATTGCAACGGCCTGCCTGACACCGCAAACCATCAACCCATGAAAACCTATAAGTTTTGTCAAAGTTGCGGTTATCCGATGAAGAAGGATAAGCAGGGGGGGGGCACGGAAAAGGACGGAACACGAAGTGCGCGTTATTGTTCTATGTGTTATCAGGATGGCCGTTTTCTCTCGCCGCCCGAAGTGGATACTGCCGAAAAAATGCAGAAGTTCTGTATCAGCCAGATGAAGAAGTCGGGCATCAACGGCTTGTTGGCCTGGCTCGCCACGCGGAGCATTCCGAGATTGGAACGATGGAAGAAAGTCAGCGCATAGGCATCGTGCAGTCGCCTGACTGGACTTTTTTTCACATGTTAGACTAATATCATGAACTATGTTTCTCCGCTCGACGCCGTTGGCTATATACAAAGCGGTCACCGTGTTTTTATCCAGGGCAGTGCGGCTACCCCTGCGGCATTGCTCAGGGCGCTTTTAGAAAGAAGAGATGAAGTTCAGCGGGTAGAACTCGTCAGCATCAGCACCATCGGCGATGACCTCTTTACGCCTGAGCGTATGGGGGGTAGTTTTTTCGTAAACTCCCTTTTTGTCTCCGGCAATGTCCGTGCGATAGTGAACAGTGCCTCCGGAGAATACGTTCCCGTATTTCTCAGTGAAATTCCGCTCCTTTTCAGAAACAAGGTACTTCCTCTCGATGTGGCACTGATACATGTTTCGCCGCCCGACAGGCATGGGTATTGTTCGCTCGGCACCTCCGTAGATACTGTGCGTGCAGCCATCGCAGCGGCGCGGTATGTCATTGCCCAGGTTAACCCGCGTATGCCGCGCACGCACGGTGACGGTATCATCGCTGTTTCAGCTATTGATGCACTGGTAGAAACCGACGAAGCACTGCCCGAGGTCATCTACGGGAAAGTGCATGACCCGGCCACCCAGGCGATTGGGCGGTATATCGCAGCGTTGATTGAAGACGGCTCCACCCTGCAAATGGGTATAGGCGCCATTCCTGATGCCGTGCTGTCGTGCCTGGGAGGTCACAAAGGGCTCGGTATCCATACCGAAATGTTTTCTGACGGGGTAATTCCTCTGGTGAAAAGCGGGGTAATAACCAACGAGTACAAGACCAAACACAGGGGCAAAACCGTCACAGGGTTTGTGCTTGGATCCCGTGCCCTGTATGATTTTGTGGATGACAATCCGCAGGTGGCATTTCTCGACATCGACTATGTCAACGATACGCGCGTCATCAGGAGTAATCCGAAGGTAGTTGCCATCAATTCGGCCATAGAAATTGATCTTACCGGCCAGGTGTGTTCAGATTCTATTGGCACCTACCAGTATTCAGGAGTAGGCGGGCAAATGGATTTTATCAGGGGTGCAGCACTTTCGGCAGGCGGCAAACCGGTGATTGCGCTGAAGTCGGTGACCGACAATGGCCAGTCCAAAATAGTCCCCTTTCTCAGGCAGGGGGCCGGTGTCGTCACCACCAGGGCCCATGTGCACTATGTAGTGACCGAATTTGGTGTGGCATACCTGTTTGGCAAAAACCTGCAGCAGCGTGCCGAGGCCTTGCTCAGCATCGCACATCCCCAACACCGCGAATCACTCGCACGCGAGATTCACGAGCGCTTCGGGTAATCCAATAAGTTAGAAAGCAAGGTGATATGAGCTATATTCTTTTTTTTAGCCAGATCGGTATCGGAGATATCGGCAACGTCGGAGGTAAAAATGCCTCGTTGGGAGAGTTGTATAACCGCCTCAACCCCGAAGGCATCAATGTGCCCGGCGGATTTGCGGTGACTGCCGACGCATACCGGGCGTTTTGTCGCTATAACCAGCTCGATGCGCCGCTCGCCGGCCTGATGCAAGCGGTCGACGCTCAACAGTTCAAAAACCTCTCGGCGGTTGGGGAAGAAGCAAGAAGGCAGATCATGGCAGGTGTTATACCGCCTGACCTCGAAGATGCGGTGCGACACGCCTATACACAATTGTGCACCGATGCCGGTATAGAAAACCTCGATGTGGCCGTGCGCAGCAGTGCGACGGCTGAAGACCTCCCCACAGCAAGTTTTGCAGGAAGGATGGAATCCTTCCTCAATGTCAGGGGCGCCGACAGGTTGTTGGCTGCCCTGCAGCGTTGTTATGCGTCGCTGTACACAGACCGGGCGATCAAGTACCGTTTTGATATGGGCTTTACCGGAGACGATGTGGCGATTTCCGTCGGGGTTCAACACATGGTCAGAAGTGACCTGGCTTCATCCGGCGTGGGATTTACCATTGATCCCGATAGCGGTGTTGAAAATGTGGTGGTGCTCAATGGCTGCTGGGGGCTGGGAGAAAACATCGTTCAGGGCCGGGTGACACCCGATGAGTGGATTCTATTTAAGCCGGCACTGCAATCGGGGCATAATCCTCTGCTGAAGCGCAGTTGCGGAAGAAAGGAGTATACACTGGTGTGCGAGGCGCAACCGGCCGGGCTCACGCTCGATCAGGCAGTGACCAATACTGAGACGCCGCCCGACCGCAGGGAAATGTATTCGCTGTCGACGGAAGAGGTAGTGGAGCTGGCACGCTGGTGTTGCCGCATCGAACAGCATTACGGCAAGGCCATGGATATCGAGTGGGCCAAAGACGGAATCAACGGCAAGTTGTACATCGTGCAGGCCAGACCCGAAACGGTGCAGGAAAAGAAGAAGAATGCGGTCAGGGAGGTATATACCCTGCTGAGCAAGGGAAAACCACTGGTTTCCGGCATCGCCCTGGGCGAAAAGATTGCGTCAGGAAGGGCCCGTATCATCAGGCATCCTTCAGAAGGAAATGACCTGCAGCAAGGTGAAATTCTTGTCACCGATGTAACAAATCCCGACTGGGATCCGGTACTCAGAAAAGCCGCTGCGATTATTACCAACAAGGGAGGTCGCACCAGCCATGCGGCCATCGTAGCCCGTGAGTTGGGTACAGTGGCTGTGGTGGGCTGCGGGCACGCGACAGAGGCCATTCCCGATGGCGCGGAGATAACGGTCTCTTGTGCAGGAGGAACACAAGGCGTTGTCTATGAGGGAGCACTGAAGTGGGAGCGGAGGGAAGAAGATTTCAGCCACCTGCCCGAACCCGCTACCCATCCCATGCTGATTCTCGCTGATCCGGGCCGCGCCTTCGAATTGTCGCGCTATCCCTGCCGCGGAGTGGGATTGATGCGGCTTGAGTTTGCCATCACCAATGCTGTGCGTATTCACCCGCTTGCCCTGCTCGAACCGAACAGGGTGACGGAAGAAAAGACCCGGTCTGTGATTGCGGAAATCACGGCGGGATATACAGAGGGTAAGCAGTATTTCGTCGACAGGCTCTCGGAAGCAGTCGCAATAGTAGCCGCAGCGTTTTACCCCAGGGAGGTTATCGTACGCATGAGCGACTTCAAGAGCAACGAATATGCAAACCTGGTCGGAGGCACTGGGTTTGAACCCCACGAAGAGAACCCGATGATCGGACTCCGGGGCGCCTCACGATACTACAGCGAATTTTACCGCAAGGGTTTTGCCCTGGAATGTGCTGCCATGCGGAAGGTAAGAAATGAAATGGGACTGACCAACGTTAAACTCATGATTCCATTTTGCCGCACAGCGGAAGAAGGACAAAGGGTGATGAAAGAACTGGAAGCAAACGGACTCAAAAGGGGAGAGAACGGACTTGAGGTATATGTGATGATTGAAATTCCCGGCAATGTCATGGAGGCTGATGCGTTTGCACTTTTGTTTGATGGTTTTTCCATCGGTTCAAACGACCTGACCCAGCTCACGCTTGGACTGGATAGGGATTCGGCGCTCGTGAGTTTTTTGTTCAGTGAGGAAAATCCGGCCGTGAAAACACTGATCCGCGAAACCATTCGCGCGGCAAAACGCAACCGGATTAAGGTGGGTTTGTGCGGTCAGGCACCAAGTGATATCCCCGCCTTTGCGCAGTTTCTCGTTGAAGAGGGTATAGACAGTATCTCATTTAATGCCGACGCACTGATGAAGGGCATTGAAAATATCGTGAGGGCCGAAAATGCATGATGGGCGTTGCCGGGGCTATCCCGGTGTGCCCGGTCATGGAGCCTCAACGTGCAGAGTCAGCAGTCTGCGCTGACCACTTCCACATCAGCACCGGGCTGCACATACACCAGGAAGGTCTTTACCGGCAACCCGGAAATTTCGCGGATGGCGCTGGAATAGGAGGCAATCTGCGTCTTGTGCGATTCCTGCGGACTGCCTGTTTTGTAGTCAACTACATAGCAGGTATTGTCGGCCATGACTACCCTGTCAGGACGCAACAGCGTGCCTGAGGCATCGCAGATTTCGCGTTCATTGAGGGCGGTTACTCCCGGCGCGTAGAGCGGCGCCAGCGCGCTATGGCGGCAAATGGCCAGTGCGGTGCGGTGAAGCAGCGCACGTTGTGCGGCAGGTATGTGCGCCGGCAGGCGTTCGGTTGAAGCAAGGTCTTCATCCGCGACATGGATGCCGGCCATGGTTTCATGCAGCCACAGACCAAACTGCTGCGCTGTGTCGGGCTCACCCTCTTGGCGAGACGCTGATGCTACGTGCGCATAGGCTGCAGGAACCAACAATGCGCCCGATGACTTCGCTGCCGCATGCCGGGCAAGGGTGGGAACCCCCAGTTGCCAGCACGGCGCCACGGGGTCATAGTCTGCGAAAGCAGCCCTCATGGCTGTATCAAACGCCGACGGTGCATCCGGTTTACTTTTTCGGTTGATCACGTGAAGCCTTTCACATGCCCGGGTAGTGGCTACATATTGTGCGTTAATCTGGTCGAGAAGCTCCAGCTGTTTCTCACGCTGAAATGCCTCCGGTACCTGGTTTGCCAGCTTTGCATTTGACCTGAGGTAGGCATAGTCAACCGGATAGCCAAGCATGCGGATATCGGTCCAGACCATCGCTGATTGCGCCTCTGGCTTATCTACCAGGCAGATTACCACGGGAAACTCGAGCCCCTTTGATTTGTGAATGGTCATGATGGGCAAGGCCTGAGGATCTGCGGGGAATTTGCAGCTCAGCTTCGCGCTGTCCTTCTGCCAATGTTCGAGAAATACACTGCTGTCTTCATAAGGCGCAAACGAAGTGGTGTATTCAAGAAAATATTCCGCGTATGCATCCAGCGGAAGGCCGGTTGACGCAAAATACGCGCTCAGGCAGGTTGTTAGCGGCAGGGCAGCTACACGGTCAGGCGCCAGTCCGGGCAGCAGGCGCATGATGATAGACTTCATCTTGTCTGGCGTAAAACTGCGCTCACGTGCCATTTCCAGCCAGCGTTTTATCTCAGGGGCGCAGGCCTCGGGTTTGAGCATATTGAAGTGGTGCAACCAACGACCTGCCGGCACCACGTCGGAAACATTGCCCAGCCATTCGATAAAGAGCACAGCACTCTGAACGAGGTGCGAGTGCGCAAGCAGGTATGTATCTTCAGTGACACAGCGAATGCCATCGCCGGCCAGCGCCCCCACAATATCTGCAGCATCTTTTCTCTTTCGCACAAGAATGGTGATATCACCCGGCGCAAAACCATCGGCGAGGGTGTCACGCACGATGCCGCGAATCAGTTGTGCAGTTTCCTTGTTGCGCATGGACACCGACTCCGCTACACATTGCCAGACACGCACCATGCCATCGACGTCACTGTGGGCTTCCTGTTTCGCCCCGTCATATACAGAGGCCAAATCCTCAAGATTATCCTTCAGCTGCGCATAGAGGGCGTTGTTGAATGTAACAATATGCCGGGCGCTCCTGTAGTTTTTTGTCAGGTCCACTTTCTTCAAAGCCGCG
>DHLU01000039.1:16250-21817 GCA_002405435.1 Flavobacteriales bacterium UBA4660 | reverse complement strand
GTAGTTTTTTGTCAGGGCCACTTTCTTCAAAGCCGCGCGAAACAGACGCGAGGCATCAGCATTGCCGTGTACCTCGGGGAGCGCCACAAACTGCGCCACGTTGCCATTCCTGAATCGGTAAATCGCTTGTTTTGCATCGCCCACCAGCAGGCTTGAATAGCCGGCACCCAGTCCGTTGACAATAAGCGGAACGAAATTTTCCCACTGCAGCTCACTGGTGTCCTGGAATTCATCAATCAAGACATGGTGGAAGCGCTCGCCGATTCTTTCGTACACAAAGGGTGTCGGGCTGTCTTTGACAACGCCTGAGATAAGTTTTTGCAGGTCGCTGATCAGGAGTACGTTTTTGTCGCGCCGCAGTTCCTGCGAGAGTGCAGTGAGTTCTGAAATCAATCCGAAGAGATACAGTTGCCGGCGAACGAGCGGACGAAGCGCCATACGCAGGCCCATGGCTCCGAAGCAGTCATCAATCAATGCAGCTACCACCGGGGCGAGCACCTCAAAAAGCGCTTTGTGACGGGCATCGTGCTGCGATTTTTTCACCACAAAACTTCCTGCGGCAATCATGTCCGCCAGGCTTTTCGGATAGTTATCCTGTTTTTGATCGCGCACCAGTTCAAGAAATTTGATGACGGTTCCCCTGCTGAACTGGGAGGTGTCTGCACCCGAATTGGCAATGAGGCTCAGCGCGTGCGCTGCGCGGGTGCGCAAGCCATCTGCATCGGCCTGTTGGTCG
Organism: Flavobacteriales bacterium UBA4660; assembly: GCA_002405435.1. Taxonomy (GTDB): domain Bacteria; phylum Bacteroidota; class Bacteroidia; order Flavobacteriales_D; family Sanyastnellaceae; genus UBA4660. The sequence continues at coordinate 21,081 of DHLU01000039.1, read as the reverse complement.
AGGTGCAGCTGTCTCCTGATTTCTGAGGCTTTTTCGAGGGTAAGCGGGGTGGTCGAAGCGAATACCTTTTGTGTAGCCTCATCCAGGAGCAGGCCTGATTGCTCAACGAGCAGGTTGCGGATGTTCCATTGGGTTTCTTCCTGCAGGTTGTTGAGCATCCATTCCTCCAGATAGGCCGTAAGCGCCGGATCATGTCCGGCTCGCGACAGACACTCGTCGGCGAGAGACTCCAGAAAAGACGTTTGATCGAGTTCAATGGAAAAATCATGTTGCACCCGCAGTTCATAGGTAAAAGCCCTGACTATGCGGTGGGTGAAAGCATCAATGGTAGCTATGCTCAGCAGGCCGTAATGGTGCAGCAGATGGGCATAGGCTGCGGCCGCCCTGTGCTGCAGTTCTTCTGTACTGATGTGCAAGGATGCGGTCAGGCTTTCTCTGAATAACGCCGTCTTCGCGTCTGTCGAACCCACCGAAAGCTTATGCAGGGTCTGCAGTATCCGCGACTTCATTTCGGCAGCAGCGGCATTGGTGAAGGTGATGCCCAGGATATGCCGGTAGTAGTCGGGGCGGGTTGAGCCCAGTGCATGCAGCAGAAACTCATTGACCAGCTGGTGGGTCTTGCCGCTGCCGGCAGATGCCTTAAGTACTTTCAGATAGGCCGGACTTGTCATGCGGGAAGGGGTTCAGTGAAGCAGAGAAACGAATATACGCACGACCTGCCAGCGCACCAGCCGAATGCAGGATGTGCTTCCTGTGCAACGGGTTGTGGCCCGCGCGCGCCTACTCATGGTAATTCATGACCTTATGTCCGCCTTCCAGCAGATAACGGTCACGTGTGAACAACGCTACATCGGCCTTCACCATTTCTTCCACCAGTTGCTCAAAGGTGGACTGTGCCGTCCAGCCCAGTTCCTCACGCGCTTTGGCGGCATCGCCAATAAGCAGGTCAACCTCGGCGGGCCTGAAATAGCGCGGATCGATCTCAATGCGAACCTTTCCGTTGCGCGTGTCGACGCCTTTTTCATCTACGCCGCTGCCTTTCCATTCAAGGGGTATGCCCGCATGAGCAAAGGCCAGTTCGCAAAACCGCTTCACGGTATTGGTCACCCCTGTGGCCAGCACATAGTCATCGGCCTTTTGCTGTTGCATCATCAGGTACATGCCTTCCACATAGTCACGCGCATGGCCCCAGTCGCGGCGGGCATCGAGGTTGCCCAGGAAAAGTTTTTCCTGCAGACCAAGCGAAATTTTCGCTGCGGCCCTCGAAATTTTCCGCGAAACAAAGGTTTCGCCACGCAGCGGACTCTCGTGGTTAAACAAGATGCCATTGCAGGCATACATGCCATAGGCCTCACGGTAGTTTTTAGTAATCCAGAAGGCGTAGAGCTTGGCTACGCCATAGGGGCTGCGGGGGTAAAACGGTGTTTTTTCCGTCTGTGGTACTTCCTGCACCAGTCCATACAATTCGCTGGTACTGGCCTGGTAAAACCGTGTTTTCTCTTCCAGTTTGAGAATGCGGATGGCCTCCAGCAGGCGAAGGGTACCGAGCGCATCGGCGTTGGCGGTGTACTCGGGGGTTTCAAAACTCACATGCACATGGCTTTGCGCAGCGAGGTTATAGATTTCATCAGGCATGGTCTCCTGCACGAGCCTGATGAGGTTGGTAGCATCGGTGAGGTCGCCGTAGTGGAGGTACATGGTTACGCCCGATTCGTGGCGATCGGTGTACAGGTGGTCGATCCGGTCAGTATTGAAAAGGGAACTCCGCCTTTTGACACCGTGTACCTCGTAACCCTTTTTCAGCAGAAGTTCGGCGAGGTAGGCGCCGTCTTGACCGGTTATGCCGGTTATCAGTGCTCTTTTTTTCATGGATGGTCGCGAAGGTAAGGTTGAAGCAGGCACGATGATCAGGCCGAAGCGGGGTCAGCCTGGCGCTGTAGTGCACTCAGCCGCTTGTATAAACCATCTGCCTTGGCCAGCAGCGATTCATGGGTGCCCTGCTCACGCAATTCGCCGTTTTCCAGCACAAGGATAAGGTCGGCCTTGCGTATAGTGGAAAGGCGGTGCGCAATGACAATGGAGGTGCGCCCCAGCATCAGTTGATCGAGCGCATGCTGCACCAGACGCTCACTTTCGCTGTCGAGCGAACTGGTGGCTTCATCCAGTATGAGGATGGTCGGGTTGCGCAAAACGGCCCGCGCTATGGCTATCCGCTGTCGCTGCCCGCCGCTGAGCTGTATGCCGCGCTCCCCCACCAGGGTATCAAATTTTTCGGTGAACCCATTGATGAATTCAAGAGCATTGGCCTTGCGGGCCGCCTCTTCGATTTCCTGCTCACTCGCCCCGGGCTTGCCATAGGCAATGTTTTCCCGTATGGAGCCACCGAAGAGAATCACTTCCTGCGGCACAAATCCCATGTGGCTCCGCAGCGCTGTGAGGTCCAACGATGTGGCGGACTTGTCGTCAAACAGGATTTCTCCGCCCGTGGGCAGGTAAAACTGCTGCACCAGTGAGGCGAGGGTAGATTTTCCGCTGCCGGAAGGACCCGCAATGGCAATGGTCTGACCGGGCTTTATGGCAAATGAAATATGCTTGAGCACGTCGATATCCGGACGCGAACGGTAAGAAAAACTCACATCGCGGAAGGTGATGCCGCCGCTGAGCGACAGGCTTGTTTTTCCGGAGTGGGTCGAAACCGGTTCAGTTTCGTAGGCGAGTATGTCCAGCACGTTTTCAATGGAGCCGACACTGCGCTGCACATTGCCGAGCTGGCTCGCGATTCCGCCGATACTTCCAGCCACCAGGCCGGGGAGCAGCAGAAAGGTGAAAAACAGCGTACTGGGCAATTCACCCGACTGCATCAGCAGTGCCCCCTGCCAGATCACAAGCGCCAGTGCACCAAAGGCAAATACGATAATGAAGGTGGCGAACAGGCCGCGCCAGCGCGCACCGCGCATAGCGAATGAGCGGACCTCGGCAATGCTGCTGTCGTAGCGGTGCGACTCAAACCATTCGTTGGTAAAACTTTTCACGTTGACAATACCGGTGAGGGTCTCCGAAACAATGGTGTTGGATTCCGCGACCTTGTCCTGGGTTTCCTTGCTCAGCTTGCGGATAAAGCGGCCGAAGATTACCGCTGCCACCATGATCACTGGCAGGGAGCACAACATCACCAGGGTCAGTCGCGGCGAATAACTCACCAGCATGATGATGCCGAAAACAATCACAATCAGCTGCCTGATGATTTCTGCCAGGGTCCATGTGAGTGTCTCCTGAATCAGGGTGATGTCGCTGCTGAGCCGTGAGTTGAGGTCGCCCACGCGGCGCTCATTAAAAAACTGCAGCGGCATGCAGATGATCTTTTGGTAGGTATCGTGCCGGAGGGTTTTCATGGCGTTCTCCGTCACGTAGCTAAACAGGTACACCCGAAGGAAGGAGATAATACCCTGCACAATCAGCAGGGAAAAGAGCACCGCCACCACCGACGGTATCGACTGCAGGTCAAGGGTGGGTATCCACCCGCCCCCTGTGGCTCCGGCAATCCCGCCGGGCGACGGGGGAAGCACAACCCCGGTGCCTAACCCAGCCAATTGACCCAGTAACCTTGTGATTATCAGTGTAAAAGCGCTTGACAGGAAGAGCAAGACCACCCCGCCCCAAAACGGAAGCCAGTAGGGTTTCAGGTAAGAGTAGAGTTTGAGCGACCGCCTGAGGGCGTCTCTGTTGAGCTTTTTCTTGGGTTCCTGGGTGTTTTCTGCCATCTTCGCTGCAAAGGTAGGGCAGCAGTCCGCAGGGCATGGATTAACCTCCATCGGGGCTACCGGAAATTCTTGCAGGAGCGCCAATACGTATTATATTTGCGCCCCTTTTAGACAAATACCATAAAACAATGGCACAAAAACGCACCTACCAGCCCTCGAATACAAAGCGCAGAAACAAGCATGGTTTTCGCAAGCGCATGAGCACCGTTGGTGGCCGCGCCGTGTTGAGTTCGCGCCGGGCAAAAGGACGTAAAAAACTGACTTCCAGTGATGAGCGTCGCCACAAAGGCATTGTTAGACTCTGATTTCTCTTGATTACAATACGAGTACGGCTGCCTCCGGGCGGCCTTTTTTTTTGGCTGCGGTACCAGAAGCCATGCAGACAGGGGCAAAAAAAAAGCCGGCACGAAGCCGGCTCTTTTTTCTGTAGGGTAAGATTATTTCACCACGCTCACCTGGCGGCTGAAACGCACTTCGGCGTCGAGTACCAGGGAGAAAGTGTATTGTCCTGCCGCCCATGAAGATACGTCCACTGAGAACTGGTGTGTTCCGGCGGTGTAGCGGCCCATGTTGGCAAAAGTCACCAGGCGTCCGTTCATGTCACGTACTTCGTAGGCCACCACTTTATTTTCACCCAGGGTGAAGTTAAAATTGGCCATGGCAGAGGCGGGGTTGGGAGAAATGAGGAAGTTGTCAAGGCCCATCTCGATTTCGCTCACTCCGACAAAATTGTCGAGAATCAGGCGCATCGCCGGGGTCCAGGTCTGGGATGTAAACCAGTGCATCAGCTGGTCACCGCCGATTTGAAATACAAGCGTCGAGTTATCGTTGTCACTGTTGGCCTGGGCCAGCACGGTCAACTCCTCTTCGGTTTCGTCTTCGGTGAGAATACCGGCGTAGTACAATTCACCCACGAGCATCTCTTCTTCGCCGTCGAAGGGCAGGAAGATGGGATCGCCGCTCGTGGCCCAGCCATCGGCTACCTGAAAGGTTCCGCCGGTGATGAACTCGGCATTGTCGAGGTTGTCAGTCACCTGAAAAACACCGGCGACAAATTCGCAGGGTTCTTC
>DHLU01000039.1:13237-16175 GCA_002405435.1 Flavobacteriales bacterium UBA4660 | reverse complement strand
CACCGGCGACAAATTCGCAGGGGTCTTCGCTTGACGGGCCAAACTGTACGCTCAGACCGAAGGCCTCTGAAGCTGCATTGGGGAAGGTATAGAAGCAGGCGTAACCGGTCTGGTCGAAAAAGCCCGGGTTGTCTTCGCTTTCGCGCGGACCTACTTCGATGTCGAGGGCGTTTTCATCATCATGGCCGTAGACGGAAGGGCTGTCGGTATAGACAATGTCATGAACCAGGGTATTGTTCTCTTCCGTTTCATCGGCATTTTCTGAACTGATGGTGGCACGCACAAAGTAGTTGCCCACTCCGTCGGGCACCCAGCCGGTATTTACATACAGGGTATCCCTGAGGTTGTTGGGGCAGGTAAGTGCATCAGGGCTTGAGTTGTATTCAAAGGGATCTGTCTCGATGGTAGCCAGTACTGTGGAGCCGTCGCTGTCGAGGATTTCCCAGGTCACAACGGTGCTCTCCTGGGTTGCACTGCCGATGTTGCGGAAAATGGCTCCGGCAACCATGCCACCGTCAACTTCGGCAATCGCTTGTTCGATCGGGGTAACGCGGTATTCCCAGATATTGAAAATGTCGCCGTTCATTACCTGAACGATTTCAAGGTCATTTACAGCAGGGTTTTCATAGACACAGATATCATCCAGCCCCCAGAAGTAGTGAGAGTAGCCGGTAGCCACAGCTGAATTGAAGCCCCAGCGGAGCTGCACTTCTTCTTCGCCCGAGGCCACACAGGAAATATCCACCACGGTGAGAAGCGGATTGGCGGAAAGTGTGTTGGTTGATTGCACAAAATCGCCGTGACCGGGAAAAATGGTCCAATCAGTTCCGCCGTTTGTCGAAACTTCAAGGGTCAGGGGAGAGGCTGAGAAACAGCAATAGCGGAAGTACTGATAGTATTCCACGATAACCGAATTAAGCGCGCTGCAATCGAGCACCGGAGCGTAGAGCCAGCCGGTCACGTCTTCATAACCATCCGAAATTGGCGTGTTGAAAAGATCGCAGTCAAAAATGACCCAGCCATTGTCGGCCGTGGGTGACTCGAGGGGATCGAGGTTTGAACTAAATTCACCGGCAGGGCTGTTGGCTGTCGCCATCATCCAGATGGAGTTGTCTCCGCTGTCTTCGATGGTCCAGGCTCCGAAAGGATTGTTGCCGTCAAAACCGTTCGAGAAGTCTTCGCAGAAAAACTGATCGCCGCGTGCCGGCCTTGTCTTACTCAGCTGCTCCTGACCCGCCTGACGAGAGGAGATCACCTCGTCCATGGTAACGTTACCAATGGCAAAGGGAACTTCCGATGCAGGTTTCTGAAGCGATTGTGCATGAAGCACAACAGCGAGCGCCAGTGTGCTGAACAGAATAGAAATCTTTTTCATTCTCTGTGGGATATAGTTGAATTAATGAATTAATGAGCCGCTAAAATACTGTCCATTGGCGTTTTACCCTACCTGTATTGACAGTTTTTGGGGTTTTTCCGGGGCCCTAAAAAAGCAAGCCCCCGCACACGGGTGCAGGGGCTTGAAAAAGGTAGGTTCGCCTGTAATTAACGAACAACCATCTCTTTGGTAAGGCTGCTGGCGCCGGCAGTCAGCGTGTAGCTGTAAATGCCTGCGGCCATAGCGTTGGTATTGAGTTCAATGCTGCTGATTCCAGCAGGCATAGTGCCCTGGTTAATCATGGTAACGATGCGACCGGTCATATCGCGCACGGTCATGGTTACTGCAGCGGCCTGGGGCAGGTTGTAGCGGATGATGGTAGAAGCATCGGCAGGGTTCGGAGTTTTTTGGAACAGTTCAATACCTGCGTTTTCGGTCACATCGCCCACTGCAACGGAAGGGTCGAGGTTCAGGCGCACAGCCGGAGTCCAGTTCCATCCCACATACCAGTTAACGGCATCACCGGTACCGAAAGGACCGTAGTTAACCGTTCCGAAGTCTTCGTCGAGAACGTTGGCAAGCACGTAGAGGCGATCGCCGCTCTCTTCTTTGCGCACCTCAACCACATAACCTACACCTGCTTCCAGTTCAACGGCACCGTCGAAAGGAATAAGCACGTATTCGCCGGAGTTGATCATGCTGCTGGTGATGGTGAAGTCGTTACTCTCGCCGAGGAATTCAAGGTCCTGAATGTCGGCACCAATGCTGTAGATGTAGGCAATAACGTCCTGGTTGGCATCGGTGCTTGAGCCAAACAACACCTCAACACCGCCGGCGAAGCCGTTGTTGTTCATGTAGTAGGTACAGCCGATAGCCACTTCGTCATCAATATCGTACCCGCGCTGAACAAGGTTTTCGTCGTTGTTATGGCCATACACGCTTTCTGTGATTTCATAGTTTTTGGTGAAGGTGTCGCCTGTAGGGAAATCATCAGCCGGAACTGAAGCCGAGAGGGTGTACACACCGGGTGTTTGTGGCACGCTGATAGGCTCAGACCACAGGGTGTCAATTGAGGTGGCAGCGATGTTGGCATCAACGCCGAATGTGGTACCTCCGGGGGTGATCCCAAATTCTACAGCACTGCCGGCCTGGTCGGTATAACCCCAGTTGGCAGTGATGGCACCGAATACGATGTCGCCCACCTGGGTTTCAGGAATCGCATAGTATTCGTAGTCGTTGACGATGTCACCGGTATAGGTTTTCAGCAAGGTAAGGTCGTTTTCGGGGGTTTCAAACAACTCCACATCATCGACCATCCAGGCATAGCCCCAGGTACCTTTCCAGCGGAAACGCAGATAAACGGTGCCTTCATTGCCGGCCACTTCAGAAATGTTAAATACCTTCAGGGTCGGATTGTCCACCGGATCTTGTGTACCCATGGTGGGCCACAGTTCGAAACGGGTGCCGGAGGGTGCCTCACTTACTTCGAAGGTGTTAGGATCGGGCCAGGTAACGCCGTCGTTAGAAACTTCCACGAGGCAGTATTCATTACCGTCGCTGGCA
>DHLU01000039.1:5961-13145 GCA_002405435.1 Flavobacteriales bacterium UBA4660 | reverse complement strand
TAGTATTCATTACCGTCGCTGGCACCGCCATCCCACATGCGGTAAAAGGTTTCGAATTTCAGCGAAACATATTCGAAGTCGCTGCAGTCAATCGGATCTGCGGTTTGGAACCAGCAGCTTTCCACCCAGTCACCGCCTACATCACCGCCGAAAACGTCAGAGTCAATCATCATAAAGCCGTTGTCGGCCGTGGTTGAGGCGATGGGGTCAATAGACGCGGGTCCCGAAGGCTCGATGCCTACGCCGCATTCGAAGTTAATTCCCGTGATGAAGTCGGTAAAACCTTCGTCGAATGCATTGAAGAGATCCCAATCGGAACAGTCAGAAAAATCGCTGGTCCAGATGGTCACGCGGTTCTCAGGGAGCTGCAAAGGCTGTACAGTCGGCTCACCGCGCATCGGCTGGCGGCCCAGGGCAGAGGGATTATACTTCCACTGTGCGGTGGACCAAAGTCCACAGGTCAGTGCAAGCGCAAGAATGTAGATTTTTTTCATGTTGGTTTTTTTTTAGACGTTACTGAGGTAGAATTAAAAGCGTGCAAATGTAATAGGATTGTCCGGCGGCAAGCCATGGCAGCCATTCCGGAAAATTTTCATTCGTCCACAAGGTACAACCGAGGGTTCGAAGGCCCTACCCTTAGGCGGGTTCGGTCTCGTATAATGCAATGGGAGGGCAGGTGCATACCAGGTTCCGGTCACCAAACGCATTGTCCACCCGGGCCACACTCGACCAGAATTTATTGTCCACCAGTCCTTTCACCGGGAAGGCTGCGGCCTCCCTGCTGTAGGGGTGTGTCCATGCCGTGGCGCAGACCTCGCGGGCGGTGTGGGGTGCCATTTTCAACACGTTATCCGACTTGTCGGCCTGACCGTCTTCCACCTCAGCGATTTCCCTCCGAATGGCAATCATCGCATCGCAGAAACGGTCAAGCTCCGATTTGGGCTCACTCTCGGTGGGCTCAATCATCACGGTGCCGGCCACCGGGAACGACACGGGCGGCGCATGGAAACCATAGTCAATCAAACGTTTGGCAATGTCTTCCACCTCAATACCCGCTTTCTTGAACTCGCGGCAGTCGAGAATCATCTCGTGCGCAACACGGTCATTGGCCCCTGTATACAGCACGGGATAATGGTCACTCAGCCGCTCTTTCATATAGTTGGCATTGAGGATGGCATAACGCGTGGCGTCTGTCAGCCCCTGACCGCCGAGCATCTTGATGTATCCATAGGAAATCAGCAAAATGAGCGCACTGCCATACGGTGCAGAAGATACGCCCGGAATGGCATGGGTGCCGCCCGTAGGTATGTGCACATTGCCCGGCAGGAAGGGTGCCAGTTTCTCATTAACGCCAATGGGCCCCATACCGGGACCACCGCCGCCGTGGGGTATGGCAAAGGTCTTGTGCAGGTTGAGGTGGCATACGTCAGCGCCGATGTTGCCGGGTGAGGTCAGCCCCACCTGGGCATTCATGTTGGCTCCATCCATATAGACCATTCCGCCGTGCTGGTGAATGATGTCGGTAATCTCTTTTACCCGTGTCTCGAATACGCCGTGGGTAGAGGGGTAGGTAATCATCAGGGCCGCCAGCTGTGCGCTGTGCTGCCGGGCTTTCGCCTCGAGGTCGTCCACATCAATATTGCCATTTTCATCGCACTTGACTACCACTACCTCGAGTCCGGCCAGCACGGCCGAAGCCGGGTTGGTGCCGTGCGCCGAAGAGGGTATCAGGCAGACCTTGCGGTGATGGTCTCCGCGGTTGGCGTGGTAGGCCATGATGACCAGCAGACCGGAAAGTTCGCCCTGCGCACCGCTGTTGGGCTGCAAGGACATGGCCGAAAATCCGGTGCACTCGCACAGGTCTTTTTCAAGCTCGGCCAGAATTTCCATATAACCAGGCACCTGCGTCACCGGAGCAAAGGGATGGATATCGCTGAATCCCGGCCAGGTCAGCGGAATCATCTCCGCAGACGCATTCAGCTTCATGGTACATGAACCCAGGGGAATCATCGCATGGGCCAGCGACAAATCCCTGTTTTCGAGTTTTTTCAGGTAACGCAGCATTTCGGTTTCGCTGCGGTGTGTATTAAATACCGGATGGGTGAGGTACTTGCTCGTACGCACCAGCCCGAGCCGCTCAGGGGCAGGCTGCCGGCCGACAGAAACTCCGAAGAGCCCGGCAATCGCGGCAATGTCTGCCGCGGTGGTGCTTTCATTGAGCGAAATGCCGATGTCGCCGTTGTCGAAATACCGGAAGTTGATGCCCTGCGCTTCGGCGCTGCTGCGCACGTCGGCTGCTTTTACCCTCAGGGTATCAAAGAAATGGCCATTTACCTGCTGCGCCCCCAGCGCTTCGGCCAGCTGTGCCGTCAGTCCGTGAATGCGGGCGGCAATAGAACGAAGTCCGTCAGGCCCGTGGTATACCGCATAGCTCGAGGCCATTACGGCCAGCAAGGCCTGGGCGGTGCAGATATTCGATGTGGCTTTTTCCCGGCGGATGTGTTGTTCGCGGGTCTGAAGTGACATGCGCAGCGCGGTATTGCCATTGCGGTCTTTGGAAACGCCGATAATACGGCCCGGCATATTGCGCTTGAAATCTTCGCGCGCAGCAAAGAAGGCGGCATGGGGCCCACCGTATCCCATCGGCACACCAAACCGCTGTGAATTGCCGAAGCATACATCTGCGCCCCATTCACCGGGCGGGGTCAGCAGGGTGAGCGCCAAAAGGTCGGAGGCACAGGCCACAAAGGCACCCACCGCATGAACGCGGTCGGCGAAGGCACGGTAGTCCTGCACGCTGCCACTGTTGTTGGGGTATTGAACCAGTGCACCGAAATAGGAGGCGTCGAAGGCATGGTCAGCATAGTGGCCTGTCACCAGCTCAACCTTGAGGTGACCCGCACGGCCCTTGAGCACATCCAGTGTTTGGGGAAATACCTCAAGATCGACGAAAAACTTGTTCGCGCCGGCCTGCTCTTTCTCGCGGCTCATCGAGTGCAGAAAGAGAATCATGGCCTCTGCAGCAGCCGTGCCTTCATCCAGCAGCGAAGCATTGGCAATCGGCAGCGAAGTCAGGTCGGTGACCATCGTCTGAAAATTCAGCAGCGCTTCGAGCCGGCCTTGCGCGATTTCAGCCTGGTAAGGCGTGTACGCGGTGTACCAACCTGGATTTTCCAATACGTTGCGCAGGATGACACCCGGTGTGATACAGGGGTGATAACCCAGGCCGATATAAGAGCGGTAGACCTTGTTCTTGCCTGCCTTCTCGCGCATCAGCGCAAGAAAGTCGTGCTCCGACAACGCGTCGCCAATGGTCAGGTCTGGCCTGCGGATGGCAGCGGGAACGGTTTGGTCAATAAGCTCATCGAGGCTGTTGACACCGATGGTGTCCAGCATGGTCTTTACTTCATCCGGACGGGGCCCGATGTGGCGGGCGGCAAAATTTGTACTTGACATAATCGGTTGTTGCAGATTTTTTTCCGGCAACACCAGCTTCTCCTGATCCCCTGACCAAAAGAAAGTCGGGTATATGACCGGCATTTTACGGGTGCAAACCTAAGGTATTTCCCCAACGGAAATTCGCGTACGTTTGGCCCATGGTTGGTAACAAAATTTCCGCCGTTTTGTTCTTCTGCCTCCTGGGGGCCGCCTCGTCTGTTGTCGCCCAGGACAAACTGCTGTTCATGAACGGCCGTGAACTCAGCTGCACCATAGCCGGCGATACCGGCACGGTCCTCAAGGTTGGCATCGAAAGGAAAAGCGGCAAACGGGTCATGCGTGAATTTCCCAAAAGTGACCTGTTCAGCTACACCCCTGCAGGCAAGGGAGAAATAGTGCTATACGCCCGAGACGAGGCCTTCGGCAATATCTATTCGGTCGAGGAAATGCGGGTGTACATGGCCGGTGAAAGGGATGCTGCAGATAACTTCCGCGCCCTGCCCACTTTTATCGCCGGTGTCGCCGTGTGTGGCACACTCGCCTATCTGGGAGAAGGCGGCGTTGTTGCGACGGTTGCCCCACCACTGGTCTATGCCGGCCTGCAGTTCATTCCGAAAATTAAAATCCGTCAAAAGACGATGTCAGACCCCGGTTACCGGTTCAATGATGTGTATGCAGACGGATATGAGCCGCCGGCCAGAAGCCGCAAGGTCATGGCAGGCCTTTCGGGCGGTGTAACCGGAGTGGTCACCGGGGCCCTGGTGTTTACGCTGCTTAAATGAAACGATGAAGTTGTTGGCCGCCTGGCTCAACCGCAGCCATCTCTGGATGGCATTCGGAGGCGCCTGTATGGCAGCAGAATGTCTTTTGGTCGCAGGCCACTCTTTCGATACCCTTTACCTCGCCTTTGCAGCCGCTGTGACCTGGCTTGGATATTTTTTCCTCAAATGGAACGAATGGAGGTATGCAAGGCAATGGATGGTCATCGCCCTTACGCTCGTCTTTCTCGGATTTCCACGCTATTTCCACCCCACCTTCGCCCTGGCCCTGGCGCTCGTTGCCGGCTATGACCTGTCGTGGATTCGGCGCTTTCGAAACAGGACCCTTGGTTTGCGATACTATTGGCCGCTTAAGCCACTGGTGATTACGGCCTGCTGGATGATGCCCGCCTTTTGGTGGCCTCTTGCTTTGCTTCGCGATTACCCCGGAGAAAGGGTACATTACGCTCTGTCATCTGCAGCCTTTATTCTCGCCCTCGCGCTCTGCGGTGATGTACGCGATGCCTCTGTCGATGCCGGGCAGTGCCGCTCGCCCGTGCAGGTGCTGGGAAAAAATACTGTGCTCACACTGGTCGTGGTGTTGCTCTGTGTGTCTTTTGTGCTGCTCGCCATGGCCACAGGCCAACCCGAAAGGGCGTGGGCCGGTCCCGCATTTTCGCTGGTGGTACTATGCATTCTGAACCGAATACCGGACTGGCAACTCCAAACGTTTTTGCTCGATGCCATGCTGCCGCTTCGCTGGCTGGTCAGTGCCGGTTGCTGGATAGAACTGACCCCGTTGCGCTGAATGCAGACCGACGACGTTGTTAAACACGCGGCGTCTCCCGGTTGAAAAAATGTGAATCAAGAAAGCGCCACGGGGCCGCTGAGGAAAGCGTCAGGCTTACTTTTGGCCCTTCATCTCAATTCTGACCGCATTGGATATTCCAACAGGCCGATTAATCGCCATAGGTGGCGCCGAAGACAAAGGCACCGAAAGTGAAGGACACTACCGGGAACATTCCAATCTTCATTTCTTTGAGCTCGGTATTCTCAAAAGAGTAAACCAGGAAATGGGTGGAGATGGCCGCATAGAAGTCATCACCACGGCCAGCAGCATCCCGGCCGAGGTCGCAGAAAATTACCTGCAGGCCTTCCGCAAAATCGGCAACGACAATGTCGGCGTGCTCAATATCCGCAACCGGGATGACGCCCGCACCCCGGAGTGGGTTGAGCGTATGAAGCACGCCCGCGGAATTATGTTCAGCGGTGGCGACCAACTGAGGCTTACCACCATCTTCGGCGGAACGGAATTTCTCGACATCCTGCAGCGCCGATACCTGGGCGACGGATTGGTGGTGGCCGGCACCAGCGCCGGTGCCATGGCTATGAGCAACACCATGATCTATCAGGGTAAAAGTGACCTGGCCCACCTCAAGGGTGAGGTAAAGATTACCACAGGACTCGCTTTTATGAAAGATGTCATCATTGACTCTCACTTCGATAAACGGGGTAGGTTCAACCGCCTCGCGCAGGCCGTGGCCAGCAACCCCTCCTGCATAGGCATCGGACTCGGAGAAGATACGGGTGTTATTATTACGCAATCCAACCACCTCGAAACCATCGGCAGTGGCGCGGTGGTGCTTGTCGACGGCAGAGACATCCGACACTCCAACATCACGGAGGTACCTGTCGGTACGCCTATCTCGGTCGAAAACTTACGCGTGAATATTCTCGTCAAAGGAAATTCCTACCAGCTGAAGGAAAGGCATTTTATTCCAGGCATCGGCATCGAAAGTGAAGTAGAATAAGTCCGTTGGAGTTAAAGGCCATACTACACCCGGGCGCTCTTATTCGTCGCGGTAAATGCCGGTCTTTGGAGGTTCGCCTTCGCGCCACCAACCCCTGTACATGCCCTCGCTGTTGAAGGGCAGTACGATATGCCCCGAAGCATCAATCGCGATGAGTCCCCCCTCGCCGCCTGCCGTCTTGATTTTTTCCATGATGACCTTGCGGGCAGCCTCTTCCAGTGAATAGTTGCCATACTGCATCAGGCAAGCCAGGTCGTAGGCGGCAACCGCACGAATGAAATACTCTCCGTCGCCGGTGCATGATACGGCGCAGGTCTGGTTGTTTGCATAGGTACCGGCACCGACCAGCGGTGTGTCGCCGACCCGTCCGCTGCGTTTGTTGGTCATGCCGCCGGTAGAGGTCGCCGCCGCGAGATTCCCGGCGCGGTCCAGCGCCACTGCGCCCACGGTGCCAAACTTTCGGTCGCCGGCGTGGTCGAGCCGCACGTCGCCGTCTTTGCGTGCATCCTGCCACTGGGCATGGCGAAAAGCACTGAAAAACCAATCTTCGGGCATCATTTCAAGTCCCGCCTCCCGCGCATAGGCCAGGGCCCCTTCGCCACAAAGCATGACATGGCGCGTATTTTCCATCACGTGCCTCGCCAGGCTCACCGGATTTTTCACGCCGTGAACGCCTGCGACTGCCCCTGCGGCGAGGGTATCGCCCCGCATGACGGAGGCATCCATTTCGTGGGTGCCTTCATGGGTGAAAACCGAACCGCGCCCGGCATTAAACAGCGGGCAATCTTCCAGCACACGTACACAGCGCTCTACGACATCCAGCGCATGTGCCCCGCTGGTCAGCAGTTCACGGCCGCTGGCCAGGGCATCCGCCAATGCTTCCCGGTATTGCCGCTCCTTTTCTGACGAAAGGTTATTGCGCGAAATCGTTCCCGCACCCCCATGGATAGCCAATGCTGGATTTTTCATAGACCGCAAAAAAACGGCAGAAAGAAAGGAAAATGAAAACTGAACCGCACCCCCGTGTGCGGGCTGCGCACTTTTTCGACAGCAGGGTGCCTTGCACGGCAGCAAAGCGACCGCCATGCGTTGCCCACAGTGCCGTACCTTGCTGTCCAATTATTCTCTACGATGTGCGGCCGTTACGTGCTAATAACCCGGGTTGAGTTGGTGGAAA
>DHLU01000039.1:0-5836 GCA_002405435.1 Flavobacteriales bacterium UBA4660 | reverse complement strand
CCGGGTTGAGTTGGTGGAAAAGCGATTTAATGACAGCGCCAAGACTCCGGAATTGTTTGCGCCGGATCCCAACATCGGGGTCGGATCCATGGCACCGGTTATCCTGGACCGCGAACCGGGTGCGCTGGTGCTGGCACGGTTTGGCTTCTCTCCACCGTGGGCCAGAAAAAAAATGCACCTGTTTAACGCCCGCGCTGAAGGAGACTACAATCCGGCCAATGACCCGCTCTACCGGGGCGCCAGGGGCATCCTCGACAAACCGGCCTTCCGCAAGCCCATACGAACGCAGCGCTGTCTTGTGGTGGCAGATGCCATCATTGAGGGACCGACCGGTGAAGGGCTTTCAAAACCCTGGCTAATCTACCTCGGGCAGGAGGAGCGCCCCTTTGCCATGGCGGCCATTTGGGAAAACTGGACCGATCCGGCGACCGGCCTGGATGTAACCGGTTTCGCCATCATTACCGCCCCGGCCAATGACCTGGTCAGAAGGGTGGGTCACGACCGCTGTCCGGTCATACTTGAGAAAGATGAAGAGCAGGCGTGGCTCAGCACTCAGACACCGCTGCACGACATCACGGCCATGCTCCGCTCACCTGACTCCGAACGCATGAATGCCTATCCGATTTCTCCCGAGATCAAAAAACCCACCAGCCATTCCATCGCATTGCTGCAGCCGACAGGAGAACGCCTGAGGCCCGAATATACCTTTGAGATCAGTAGCCACCTGCAGCGCTATGGAATGGGAGAAACGCGTTCGAAAGAAAAGCGGAATAAAGACAACCCCGACCAGTTGTCTCTTTTCGCATAAGGTCAGGAGCAGGGCAGAGGCAAGACAGCCTGGAACTTCGCGTTATATTTGCGCCTCTGCCTGCGAAGGTAGCTTTTCGGGATGTAGCGCAGTTGGTAGCGTACCACGTTCGGGACGTGGGGGTCGCTGGTTCGAGTCCAGTCATCCCGACCGGAAACTCACCGGTCAAATCCGGTAGGAAATTGCATGTGGCGGGGCGTAAAAGGCCCCGTACTTTTTTAATCACTATGAGAATCAGCTATAACTGGCTTCGCCAATATGTGCATACCCATCGCGATGTACATCAGGTAGCCGAAATACTCACCGCCGCCGGACTGGAAGTGGAGTCGGTTGAGAAGGTTGAGGCGGTCAGGGGTGGTCTTAAGGGCGTAGTGGTCGGCGAAGTGCTGACCTGCACAAAACACCCCGATGCCGATCGCCTCTCGGTTACCTCTGTCAATGTTGGCGCTGAGGCACCACTGCAAATTGTTTGCGGAGCACCCAATGTGGCAGCGGGACAGAAAGTGCTGGTGGCCACAGTCGGTGCCACGCTCTACCCGGGGCAGGGGGAACCGCTGGCAATCAAAAAATCAAAAATCCGCGGGGTAGAATCCCACGGTATGATCTGCGCCCAGGATGAACTCGGATTGGGTCATGACCACTCGGGCATTCTCGTGCTGCCACAGGATGCCCCGCCCGGGATGCCCGCCGGAAGTTTTCTGGAGCTTGCCGATGACTACTGCCTGGAAATAGGCCTCACCCCCAACCGCACCGATGCGATCTCGCACACCGGCGTAGCCCTCGACCTCGCCCTCGCCCTCCGCTATATGGAAGGCATAGGCAATGAGGCGGCCTCATGTGAAATACCCTCGCCCGCCGCACTTCCGGAAACCGCAAATAGTCCCATTAAGATAGAGGTGCTCGACCCTGTAGCCTGCGGCCGCTACTCCGGTGCGGTAGTCGAAAAAGTGCAGGTAGGCCCTTCTCCCAAGTGGCTCCAGGATCGGCTGAAGGCTATCGGGCAGCGGCCGGTGAACAATATCGTCGACATCACCAACTTCGTGCAGCACGAAACCGGTCAGCCCCTGCACGCATTTGACGCAGACAAAATCAAGGGCGGTAAAATTGTCGTCCGCCTGGCCTCCGAAGGCGAACCACTGACCACACTGGATGGGCAGGCGCGCAAACTTTCGGATGCAGACCTGGTCATTGCCGATGCCGAAGCTCCTATGTGCATAGCGGGCGTATTTGGCGGTGCCCACAGCGGCGTGCAGGAAGGCACCACGCGCATCTTTCTGGAAAGTGCCTGGTTTCATCCCGCCTATATCCGAAAGACCGCAAGGCAGCACGCACTTCATACCGATGCCGGATTCCGGTTTGAGCGCGGTTGCGATCCGGAAAAGGTTCCTCTGGCCCTGTTTCGGGCGGTCGAACTGATGCGCGACATGGGCATCGGTGTGGCTGCCAGCGGATGGTCTGATTTCTATCCCGCACCCTTTGAACGAAAAGAGGTCAGGTTGCGCTGGAAAAAGCTTCAGCAACTCACCGGTAAAGTATTCGACAGCGCAGTCGTACGCGCACTGCTGGCTGATATGCACATGGAGCTGCGCGGCGAAACGGAGGAAGGCCTGTTGTTGGGCGTCCCGCTCTACCGGGTCGATGTAACGCGCGAAGCCGATGTCATTGAAGAAATCCTTCGCATCATCGGTTACAACAGTGTGGAAATTCCCACGCGGATGAGCGCAACACCCTCTCAGGCCACTCAGCCTGATGCCGGACAATTGCGCTTCCGCACCGCGGCGCTGCTGGCAGCCGGCGGTTTTTCTGAAATGATGGCCATGAGCCTAACCCGCGCATCATGGACCGAACGCCTGCAGCCGCTGCTCGATCAGCCGTTGCAGCCGGTGACGGTTCGCAATCCACTCAGCAGCGACCTGGGCATTATGCGGCCTACCCTGCTGACCGGAATGCTTGAGGCGGTGGCTTTCAACCAAAACTACAAGGCCACTGACCTGCGCCTTTTTGAATTCGGCAATACCTACCTGCAGCGCGGGCCCCGGTTTCAGGAATCGCCCACGCTGGGTCTCCTGGTATGCGGCCGCCGGGCCACCGAATCATGGAATAACAACAACGGATCTGTCGATCTCAACGACCTGCGCGCGGCATGCGATTCGGTGCTGACATGGCTCGGACTGTCGCAGGGCCGCTGGGTAAGTACCCAACATCCCTACCTCGATCAAGCGCTGACTTTTTCTGCGCCCAGACACCAATGGGTCGTGGCGGGCAGGGTCAAACCGGTGCTTGCCGTTGCTTCCGGTGTTCAACAGCCTGTGTGGTACGCAGAATTCGACTGGGACGACCTCGTTTCAGCCGCGGGCAGTCAGCCGCTCACCTGGAAACCGATTCCGAAATATCCGGCTGTGCGCCGCGATCTTTCCCTGCTGCTCGATGCTTCGGTGCCCTACGGTGAGATTGAAAGGATTGCCTTTGAAACCGAGCGCAAACTGCTCAGGGCCGTCAACCTCTTCGATGTGTACGAGGGAAAAAATCTCGAGCCGGGTAAAAAATCCTATGCCATCAGCTTTACGCTCCAGGATGCCAACCGCACCATGACCGATGCACAGGTAGAGTCGGCCATGTCCGCCATTCTCCGACAACTACAGGAAAAACTGGGCGCAAAACTCCGCGCATGACCCGGCGTGAGGTGCACGACGGTGAGCTGCCTGAGGCGCACAGGTCCGACCTGCTGTACCGCCTGCTGAAGCCCCTGGTGCGCATGGCACTCCAACGCTATTACCGCCACATCTGTGTATCAGGACTTGAAAAATTTCCACGCCGCGGTGCAGTCGTTGTCATCAGCAACCACCAGAATGCGGTGATGGATCCCCTTATTGTCAGTGCTTTTATGCCCCGCACACTGGGCTGGCTCGCGCGGGCTGATGTGTTTCGAAAGGGGCGTGGCCGGGGCCTGCTGTCTGCCTTGCAGATGATGCCGGTCTTTCGTGGACGTGACAAGGTAAACCTGCAACTGGCGTCGGCAAAAACCCAGCGCATGTGCGTGGAACTGCTGAAGCGGGGTAGTGTGCTGGCTCTCTTTCCAGAGGGAACCCACCGGCCTGTGAGGTACCTATTTCCCTTCAAGAAGGGTTTTGCGCGCATCATTACCGAGGCCGCCCAATACACGGAAATCACCATCGTACCGGTGGGAATAGACTACTCCAATTACTTTGCACAACAGGCCGTGGCAGCGGTGCGTGTGGGTGATCCGATCGTTATCCGGCAGCGACAAGCGCCCCCCATTGCCGAAATCATCCGGCGTTCGCATGAGGCCCTGCAATCGGTGGTCATTCATGGAGACCCTGCGCTGCCGGCCGAAACATTTGAGGCTGCGCGGTACCTCCAGGCCATGCGGCGATGGACCGGAAACTGGAAACGGTTTAGGTGGGAGGCTGAGTTTACGTATACCCAACAGCACCTGCCCGAAGGTGGGCCTTCCGCGCCGGGGGGAAGTGCGCTCCGCCACGCCGCGTCTTTTTACGCGGTTTGCTGGAGGTCCATGCGCAACAAACCGCTGTGTGTAGCGGGTTGGCTGGTCGCTGTTCCTGCCGGGGTATGCACCTTGCCGGTGGTCGCGGTGTCTAACCTGCTGGCAAAGCGGCTGCCGGGTGACCCCATGTTTTTTTCGAGCATCCGTTTCATGGCTGCTTTCCTGCTCTTCCCCCTTGCAGGCATGGCGTTGTTCGGCATACTGTGGTCGGCCCTGTCAGGCATTTTCGCTATGGCAACACTGCTCTACCTCATCGCCTTTTATCCGCTCTTCTGGCGAATGATGCCGTTGCTGCTGCAACAACAGCGATGACTTTTAGCGGTTGAAAACGCTGCGCTGACCGGTGCACAACCGACCGCTGAAACCCTTGTCAACATTAACATTGCGCCCATGCTGACTTGACAATATGTTAACGTGGCAGGGCCGTGGTGGGCCGTAACTTTGCCGCTGACTTTAAGCGCTATGAGCGACCAGAAAATTCTTCTTGTTGACGATGATCCCGATATCCTCGAATTATTGGGATTTAACCTCGTCCAGGAAGGCTTTCAGGTGGAAAAGGCCCTGAACGGGGCCGACGCCCTTGAAAAGGCCCTGAACTGGCTGCCTGACCTCGTGCTGATGGATGTGATGATGCCGGTGATGGATGGGGTGGAGGCCTGCCACGAAATGCGCAAAAGACCCCAGCTCGCCCGCACGTCAATCGCCTTTCTCACAGCGCGTAACGAAGACTACAGCCAAATAGCCGGTTTTGATGCCGGTGCTGATGACTACATAGAAAAGCCCATAAAACCCCGCGTACTCATCAGCAGGGTAAAAGCGCTGTTGCGCCGCAATGCCGCCGAGACCGCAGCCCCGCCCGTTTCATCGGGTATTGTTATTGACCGGGAGCGTTACATGGTATATAAAGACGGAAGTGCCTTCAGCCTGCCCCGTAAGGAATTCGAACTGCTTGCGCTGCTGGCTTCCAAACCCGGTCGTGTATTCACGCGGGAAAGTATCCTCGACAGCGTATGGGGTAACGATGTCATTGTAGGCGACCGCACCATCGACGTGCATATCAGAAAACTCCGTGAAAAACTTGGTGACCATTGTCTGAAGACCATCAAGGGAGTTGGTTATAAATTTGAGCAATGACCGGACCCTCCCCGGAGCGCGTGTCGCGAAATGCGGCCGTTGCCATTGCTTGCATTACTGCCTGTGTGCTGACCCTCACCCTGTGGGCGGCAGGAAGCCTTCACCTGTGGTGGATGATTGGCTGGCTGCTCGTGGTTTGCGGCATAGTCTCCTTTATCGTCATCAGGCGATTTCTTGAACTCTTTGTGCATTCACGCTTGCGCATCCTTTACCGCACCATTCACTCGCTCAGCAGTGCAGGAAAGGAAAAAATACCGGCAGCTCGTGACCCCCTTGGCAAGGCCAACGATGACGTGATGGACTGGGCCAAGGGCAAGATAGAAGAAATCAAAACCCTCAGTGAAAACGAAACGTTCAGAAGGGAGTTT
>DHLU01000257.1:11049-13401 GCA_002405435.1 Flavobacteriales bacterium UBA4660 | reverse complement strand
ACTTTGATGCGGTGCGCGCTGCGGCCCGGCAGGAATGGGATAAAAAATTGTCCCGCACACCCTGTCCCTCCGCGCGCGTCGAAGATCAGGTAAGGTATTACACCGCCCTGTACCACTGCTATACCGTGCCCAATGTCTGGAGTGATGTCGACGGCAGATACCGGGGCATGGATAACCGGATTCACGAATCGGCCGGTCATCGGCGCTATACTGTGTTTTCGCTTTGGGATACGTTCCGGTCATACCATCCGCTCATGTGCAGGCTCGAACCTGAGCGTACCCTGGAGTGGATACAAACCTTTCTCGGGATGTACCGCGAACGCGGCGAACTGCCCGTTTGGGAACTGGCTGCCAATGAAACCTATTGCATGATCGGCTACCACAGCGTGCCCGTGATTACCGAGGCCTATATGCGGGGCATCCGCGGTTTTGATACCGAACTCGCCCTCGAGGCCATGGTGAAAACAGCCTTGGGTCCCCAGCGAGAAAAACAGTTGTATGATTCATTGGGCTATGTGCCTTCCGACCAGTTTTCGGAGAGTGTTTCCAAAACGCTGGAATTTGCCTACGACGATTGGTGCATTGCGCAATTTGCCCGGGAAACAGGAAATGAGGAAGTCTACGCGCGGTTTATTCGCCGTGCACAGCATTGGAAAAACCTCTTTGATCCGCAAACCGGCTTTATGCGACCAAGGCGAAATGGCGGATTTCCAGAGCCGTTTGATCCCTATCAGGTAGACTTCAATTACACCGAGGCCAATGCCTGGCAGTACGCCTTCTTTGTGCCGCACGATCTGGGTACACTCAGGCGTTACCTCGGGGGGCCCGCTGCGCTCACGGCCAAACTCGATGGGTTGTTTACGGCCCGGGCGCAAACAACGGGAAGGGAGCAGGCCGATATTACCGGACTTATTGGTCAGTATGCCCATGGCAATGAACCCAGCCATGGGTTTGCGTGGTGCTACCTCGCCGGGGATCCTTCCCGGTATGGCGAAGCAACACGTCTTACAGACAAAATCCGTTCGGAATTATATGGCAGCGGGCCTGATGGACTTTGTGGCAATGAAGACTGCGGCCAGATGTCGGCATGGTATGTCAGCACCATGCTGGATGCCCATACCGGTGCGCCCGGAACTCCGCCAGCTTTCGACGGACTTTCATTTGAAGAAAAAACGTCGCGTGCATGGACCATCACTGACTACCTGGTTGCGCCGCTTCCTGTTGTGCGCGGACCCATGCTGCCTTTTGCCGACAGTGCCTTAATTTCTCTTGATTGTGCAGAACCGGACGCCCGCATCCTGATGACGGTGCGGGAATCGGGCAAGCCTGAAATCCGCCGGTATTATGAAGAGCCGTTTACGGTAAGCCAGTTTACGGTGGTGGAAGCCATAACAGAAGTGCCGGGTTGCGAAAACAGCCGCCCGGTTACGGCAGTCTTCAGGAAGAGGGAAGCTGGCCGGGCAATACTATCGGTCACACCGTTCAGCCCTCAATACACCGGAGGAGGCGACCAGGCGCTGGTTGACGGGGTTAGCGGAGGTATAGACTTCCGCACCGGATCATGGCAGGGCTGGCAGGGCAAGGATGCCGAAGTGGTCGTTGACCTCGGCAGGGAACAGGCGGTTTCTTATGCAGGCATCGGTTGTCTTCAGGACATCAAGTCCTGGATTTGGTATCCCTCCGCGGTGGAAATTTACCTGTCGCATGACGGAGTCTCCTTTGCGCGCGCTGCGACCATTACCAACGAACAGCGGTCTGACGACTACACCCCGGGTGTTCAGCAACTGGGTGCATCGCTGCGGGCATCGGCAAGGTATGTGAAAGTAGTGCTGCGCAATTTCGGCAGCGTGCCGTCATGGCACCTTGGTGCCGGAGGAGCGGCGTGGATCTTTGCTGACGAAATCACCATCCGATGAGCCGACTAACCCCGATCTGGTCATCGCAGATTCTGTCATTCAACCGCGGGCTCAGGCACGGGGCTACGTTGCCTGAGGGTATCAGAACGCTGATTCCGTTTGCAGACGCCAATGCGGCGCGCATCGCGGGTGAATTCTATGGCAAGTATTACCAGGACTATCGGCCGCGCCATCTCATACTCGGCATTAACCCGGGCCGGCTGGGCGCAGGGGTAACGGGAATTCCCTTTACGGATTCAAAACGCCTTGCCGAGGTATGCGGCATCGATCCAGGCGGCATCCGGACACACGAACCCTCTTCGGTTTTTGTCTACGAGGTTATCGCAGCCATGGGCGGACCCGAAAAATTCTTCAGCCGTTTTTATATCAATTCGGTTTGTCCGCTCGGATTTGTCCGCACGACGGATACGGGCAAGGAGGTCAACTACAATTACTA
>DHLU01000257.1:8826-10929 GCA_002405435.1 Flavobacteriales bacterium UBA4660 | reverse complement strand
ACGGGCAAGGAGGGCAACTACAATTACTACGATGATGCCACGCTCACCGCAGCAATGACGCCGTTTATTGTTCGCTGCCTGCGCACGCAGTTGAAGTGGAACCTTTCGCGCAGTGCCTGTGTTTTGCTGGGCAAGGGAAAGAATGCAGCGTTTTTCGGGAAGTTGAATGAGACCCACGGTTTTTTTGACCGCGTAATGGAACTGGATCATCCGCGTTTTGTGATGCAATACAAACTGCGCGCCCGTCACCTTTACGTAGACCGGTATGTAGAGGCCCTGGCTGCGCTGTGACCTGCCGGCTGTAACCGCAAAAAAAAAGCGCCGCCACACGGCGTCTCTTTTCTTTCCAGGCCTTGGGGTCTGGTGATGGGGGTGCGTTACTGTTTGATAAACCGTGCTGCCTCGTGCTGTCCCGACATTGAGCGCATGACGTAGGTGCCTGCGGGGAGTTCGCTTACGTCGATCGTATGGATGCCGTTGGTGAGCAGCAGTTGTCTGACTGCGGCACCACGGGCATCATGGATCATGACGGTTTCGGACTGGCCGGTGCTGATGGAAACAAAAAGTTCTCCAGCGGTGAGACTCGGGAAAACACGCAATGACTGACGGGTTACGGTTTCGTTCACCGATACAATGCCGGTATCGAAGTGGTACACTGTACCTGATGAAGGCTCACTGCTCAGCAGCATTTCAGCGCCGGGTGGTGTATCGAGATTGTCGTAGGCAATGGCTTCCGGATTGGCGGCATCGCCGCTAAGCAGCCATAGGGTTTCAAGGCCGCCATCTCCCGCCATTGAGACATTCTTGGCTACAAATACCAGGGGCGCACCCAGGGGATGAATAAAGGCTCCGTCCTTTATCGAGTTCTCACCATACCGGTATTCGAAATCAGAAGTTCCCTCATACAACCAAATTTGGAAGTTTGTGCGGTTATTGGAAGTGCCCAGTTCGGCGTACTCTCCATAAAAGGCCACGTTCTTGCACTGAATTTTCAGGATGCGGCTGCCGATGGGCCCGGTCAACTCATAAGAGATACTGCTCAGGCTGGTATCCTGGCCGTAGCCGGCATCGATGAGGTCTCCATAATAGGGACCGAATACATTGAGACTGTCTTCGGTCAGGGAAGGCAGAAATTGGGCACCCGGTTCGATAAAGAGCAGGTTCTCAAAGGTTTCTCCCATCATTTCAAAGGCAAAGCCTATGGGAATAAAAAGCTGCGGGTCGTCCCATACTTCGTCGCCGGTGAGCATCACCGGGGCTTCCAGTTCGGTGTAGGGTTCATTCCAGCTGCTCAGCGTATAGGGCAGTGGCTGGGCCGCCAGTCCGGCCGTTGCAAGCAAAAAGTAGAGCGTAAAGTGTTTTTTCATGGTGTAAGGGATTTATGCTGTTGGTTATGTCTTAAGGACGCCCGGGGATTCGAAATAGTTACTTTCGTTGTGTAAAAGGATAAAAATCACTGTGAATGGTCGTTAAGTAGGATTTTCGGTAATGATTTCCGCCTGCCGACCCTTCAGAAACTTGTACAAGACCATGAATAAAACCTTTATTTCTGCCTTATTGATGATGGCGCTCTCGCAGGCACATAGCCAGGAAGTGCTGCTGGTAAACGACAACGACTACATCACCTACAACACGGATACCATCATCAGCAGCCTATTGAATTCGGCTTACAGTGATTTCGATTACTGGAGTGTTCCTGATTCCGGCGGTGCTACGCCCGGAGAGGCCTATCTGCTGGGGTATGACCTGGTCATCTGGTATGCCTCCACGGATGGATTCGGACTTGGATTCTGGAATGATGGTGCCCAGGGCAACGATGCCCTCGTGGGCTACGCACTGAGCGGGGCGCCGCTTTGGATCATTGGCGAAGATGTGCTCTTTGCCCAATACGGACCTTCGGCAGGGCTGGCAGCCGGAGATTTTGCCTATGACTTCATGGGCCTGGCCTCATACGACACCCAGTCGTATGCCGATGACGGCGGCACGGGTGTGCCCCAAATGGACAGACTTCCCGCGGCGCCGTTGACGCTCCCCGAAACCTTAACCTGGATTTTTGACGGGCTATGGTATGTGGACGGCTGCACGCCCAGGCCGGGCACCCTG
>DHLU01000257.1:0-8694 GCA_002405435.1 Flavobacteriales bacterium UBA4660 | reverse complement strand
GGCTGCACGCCCAGGCCGGGCATCCTGGCTTTTTACGAAATGGGACCCGATGACTATGTGCTTTCGGGTGAATTGTCTATGTTTCACCATACTGCGGGAGGATTATCGGTCATGTCTGAGTTTTTTGATCCGGCCCTGCTCGATACGCATGAAACGCGGGTAGCATTTCTCGAGGCATGCATCACCTACCTGCTGGGCACCGGCACCGCTGTTGCGAACCTTGAAGAAGCGGCTGTAGCGGTTTATCCCAATCCTGCGAACGACTGGTTGGCCGTTAACCAATTGCCCGAATACGGTGCCGGACTGCAACTGCTGACCTTGCGGGGCGAAGTGGTGTTCAGTGTTGCGGTGTTGCCGCCGGGCTGGAACCGCCTCGAATTGTCAGGATTACCCGCCGGGGTTTACCTCGGCAGGTTTGGCAATGGCCAGACGTTTAAGGTCTGTGTGAACCACTGACGCGCTGGCGCTGCTAATTGAAGTTGCCGTTGCCCAGTTCGAAGCGCGGATTTACCACGTTGTTGTAAATGCTGCCGAAGCGGTAGTTAATGCCGATGAAGGCAAAGTAGCTGTAGTTGGTCGCGAGCACCTGCTGCTGAAGGAATATTTCCGCGTCAGACGCACCGCCGGCCGGCAGGTTGATCTGGTCCTGAATCACGTCGTACGATAAAAAGGCATTGGCAGAAAGTCCCTTGAAGATCCGAACGTCGAAGTTGGCCCATGCGCCATAACTGTGACGCGTGATGGTGTTGAGAAAGGTGCTGCCGTAGAGGGCGCAGCTCACGGTACCCCATGGCTTGGTGGTCGAGAAAGCCAGGCTTATGCTGTGCTCGGGCACAATCTGCTCTGTCTTGTTGAAGATGGTGCGCTCATGGAAGTTATAATAGGAGCCTCCGATGATGTAAGACAATGCCAGGGCCCTGGTCTGCGCCTCGGTATAAGGGAAAAAGTTGTATTCGACAGCCGCTGAAATATTGGAGTTAACGTCCATGTTTTCGAAGTCGCTGGTGCCGGCTTCGGTGAATATCCCTGCGGAAAATTTAGGGGTGACGGATTTGATGTAGGATCCACTGTAATAGCTGCTGCGCCGAACGAAAATCTCCTCATTGTCATCAATGATAAAACGGTTTTCGCGGTACGTCGTATTGCACCAAAACTGAATTTTATGGTCTTCCAGTACCTGACTGGCCGACACATTTAACCTGCCGAATAAGGAGCGGAAAACCTTCTGCCCATCGCCATTTCCGTTAAGCCCGATGTTGAAAATCCATCCATTGTAGGGGTCATGTTCGGGATTGCTTCCTTCGGCGAAACCTTCGTCGCCGGGATGAGCGATTTCAATCACGGTACCCGAAGGGGTTCGCGCGGCATAACGCATCAGTCCGAGTTTTACCGTTTGTGAGAGCATCTTGCGCACTTCGTCATCGGTGTTGATTCCGTTGGCAGCGCATTTGAGCGTGTCGTTGAGCCCGGTGAACCGTTGCTCACCGGTGAATACGAGTTGAAATTCGGTGCCGGAAGATCCGGTCTCCAGCGAGGTAATCAGCAGAGACACATCGCACTCGGGAATGTCGCGCACATAGTCTACCCAGGTGATGTCTGTGCGCAGGTAGTCAAGGTAGCATGTGCTCTGGCAGTTTACAAACAGCTGAATGCGGTCTTTGGTCTGGGCTGCGGCCTGCATGCAGATACACGGGGTGAAAAAGAGAAGAAATACTCTCATGAAGCGTTTTAGTTTGGTTATGCGAAAGTCTTGCATACGCTTCGCACGTTGCGTTCCTTAACGAAATTTGGGGCAGCCCTATTGCCTTCAGTCGCACACGAGCACCAAGCCTTTGAGGTATTGGCCCTCTGGATGGTAGATCGACACGGGATGGTCGGCAGGCTGGTGAAGGCGGTGCAGTATGCGTATGGCTCGGCCCGTGTCGATGGCTGCTGCCAGCACAGCACCTTCAAAGAGATCAGGCCCTACGGCCTGCGAGCAGGAGAAAGTGAAGAGCAGTCCGCCTGCTTCGATTTTTTTTAGTGCGGTGGCGTTCAGTCTCCGGTAGGCCTGCACTGCACTATGCCGTGCTGAAAGTCCTTTCGCAAAGGCAGGCGGATCGAGTACAATCAGGTCGTAAGCAAGTTCAGCCTGCTGAAGCATTTGCTGCACATCGGCTTTTTCCGTTGTATGACGGGAAGGGTCAATGGCGTTGAGTGCGATGTTTTTTTCGAGCGTATCGAGTGCGCGCTGCGAGCTGTCAACACTGTGCACAAGCGTGGCGCCATTGCCCAGCGCATACACCGAAAATCCACCGGTATAACAATAGGCATTCAGCACCTTACGACCGGATGCGTAATTGCCGAGCAACTGCCGGTTTTCGCGCTGGTCTATGAAGAAGCCTGTCTTCTGACCCTGTTCCCAGTCGACATCAAACTTCCATCCGTTTTCCGTACATACCGAATCACGTCGTTCGCCGGCGAGATAACCATTGCTCACTTGTTGGCCTGTGTGCGACATGATTTTCGATTCGCTTTTGTCGTAAACCGCATGGATGGCTCCTTCGCTGACCTGCACAATAAGGCTGGCAATCATTTGCCTGCGCAGCAACATGCCGGCGGAATGGACCTGTATCACCGCAGTAGTTCCATAGACATCAATGATCAGTCCGGGAAGACCGTCACCTTCTGCATTGACCCAACGGTAGATATTGCTGTGCGCGCGCGTGCTGATGCCGAGGTTTTTTCTGAGCCGGTAAGCGGCTTCCAGCCTCGACTTCCAGAATTCCATCTCATCGGGGTACGGTGTGAAGCTGAAGATGCGCACGGCGATGGACCCTTCGCTCCAGTGCCCCCTGCCCAGAAATTGTCCGGCGGCGTCGTGCACATCGACGGTTTCGCCGGGCTGCAGAAACCGGTCGGATGCGGATACCGCTCCGGAGAATACCCAAGGATGGTGCCTTCTCAGTGACTGGTCTTTGCCGGGCTTGAGTGTGACGACGGGGTAGGTTGGGTTCATGCAGCAATCATTGGGCGGCGAATCTACGGCTTCCCTGGGCCCCAGGCCTCATTCATCGAGTCCGGAGAGTTGCAACTCGAGCCGGTCGTTGAGGGTCAGTTCACCACGGTCGAGTTTCCACGATGCCAATTCATGAAGTTTGTCCAGTGGAAACTCCGGCAGGCGTTCTCCGAGCTGGTCGAGTCGCACGCGCTCCTTCAACAGCAGGTCTGTCATGGCGTGGTTCATGCGTGTGTATTCGTCCATGCTGAAACCGTGCGCCCGGTTTTCCCGGCATGCATCGCACCGCCCGCATGCATCGCTGTTGCGTTCACCGAAATAGCTTAACAACAACCGGCTCCTGCACTGATTGTCTTGCAGGTAGTGAATCACCGCCTGGGCACGTTCGGTTTCGGCCGTTTTGCGCTCCTGGTAAATGTCATCGGGGAAGCGCAGCCGGTCTTCTGAGAGGCGCGGAACCATATAGCTGATTTGCGGGGCATCGTTGCGCTGTGCGTAGTCTACGATGCCCTGCTTGTGCATCAACTGCAGTTGATGAATGACTTCTTTTTCATCTACCTGCGCGGCCCGTGCCACCTCATCTTCCCGTATGTTCACATACGTTTCAAACAGCCCGCCGTAGAGCCGGAGCAACAGCTTGATGATGCGGTCAAGGTTCGGATACCGCACCTGAATATCATAGAGCGCAGTGCGGGTGACAATGATGCTCAGCCGTGACGGTTGCATGAAGCCCTCACTGAAGGCGAGATAACCGGCCCGCTCAAGGATACCGATGGCATGGAAAGTGGGCACAGATTCAAGGCTGTAGCGGGCGCAAAAATCGTTGAGCGAAAAAGGGTACGTAGTGCCCTCGCCCGCGCCAAGCGCTACCTGCAGGTAGGCGCCCAAAGAGCGATAGACCTTTCGCATGTAGTCGGGCGGTGGAAAGTGTTGCTCGATGCGCCGGGAGAGCTGTATGATGTCTTGTTCATTGTAGAGCATCACGGCTGCGGCCGTCTGGCCGTCTCGCCCTGCCCGTCCGGCTTCCTGGAAATAGCTCTCGAGGCTTGCGGTCACATCGGCATGAACCACTAGCCGCACATCTGGTTTATCAATGCCCATCCCAAAAGCGTTCGTCGCACAGATGATACGGTCTTCGCCTCGCAGCCAGCGCTCCTGTGCTTTCATCCTGTCATGCTGGCTGAGACCGGCGTGGTAAAAAGCCGCCGTAATGCCGCGGTTGCGCAGGTATTGCGCTACTTCCTTTGTGCGCTGGCGGGTGCCCCCGTAGACAATTCCGCTGCCCTGGCTTTTGTTGACGATGGAAAGAATTTTCCCGAACTTGTCGTCTGTCTTGGCCACGGCGTACACCAGGTTTTCTCTCCGAAAGCTCGATGAAATCACATGAGGCCGGACAAAATCCAGTTTCTCCTGGATGTCTTTTACTACCGCCGGTGTAGCGGTCGCTGTTAGGGCAATGACCGGAACGCCGGGCAGCGACTTCCTGATGTCGGCCACCTGCAGGTACGCGGGACGGAAATCGTAGCCCCACTGCGAAATGCAATGCGCCTCATCGACGGCGAGCAGGGTGACTTTCATCTTCGGGAGGCGCAGCTTAAACATCTCGTTGCGCAGGCGTTCGGGCGAGAGGTAGAGGAATTTGAGCTGGCCCTGCACGGCCATTTCCAGCAGGCGGTCGGTCTCGCGCAGTGAGGCAAATGAGGTTACGGCTGCTGCGGCAATGCCTTTTCTCTTCAGGTTCTCCACCTGGTCGAGCATCAGGGCAATCAGCGGAGATACGACCAGGCATAGCCCTTCCATACAGAGGGCAGGTACCTGAAAACAGATGCTCTTTCCGCCGCCCGTAGGCAGCAGGGCCAGGGTGTCTTGTCCGTCAAGCACAGCGCTGATAATCTCCTCCTGCTTTGGGCGGAACGCATCGAAGTGCCAGTATGTTTTTAATATGTCAGCGGGGGTGGCCAAGGCCTGTGGAGATTTATTTTCGACCACAAAATACTAAGGATGAGAAATACCCTGGTCATAGGAAACTGGAAGATGAACAAGACACTGGAGGAGGCCGTCGAACTGGTGGTAAGGCTGAAGGAAAAAGCCACTGATTTTCCGCCTTCTGCAGAAGTGGTGCTGGCCCCGCCCGCGCTATACCTGGCGAGCATCGCCATGCTCGAAGAGCCCTGGCACAAACTGGCGGCCCAAAACTGCAGCCACCACGACTACGGCGCATTCACCGGCGAAATTTCTGCGCCCATGCTCAAGTCGATGGCTGTGGATTATTGCATTATCGGACACAGCGAAAGGCGCACCTACTTCCATGAGACGGACGCGCTGCTTGCAGCCAAGGTAGATGCCTGCCTCCGCAACGGCATTCAGCCGGTTTTCTGCTGCGGCGAGCAACTCAAGCAGCGCAAAGAGCGCGAGCACTTTGTGACGGTACTCAACCAGTTGCAGCAAGGCTTGTTTCACCTGACCCCCGCGCAGCTGAGCGATGTGGTCATTGCCTATGAACCTGTGTGGGCGATTGGCACGGGACAGACCGCATCACCCGAAGAAGCCAATGAAATGCACACTTTCATCCGCCAGCAGCTGTCATCACATTTCGGCGAGGTGGCTGCAAATGACCTCCGCATTCTCTATGGCGGAAGTGTCAGTGCCGGCAATGCCGCTTCGCTCCTTGCCTGCAGCGATATTGATGGGGCGCTCGTGGGTGGTGCTTCCCTTCACGTGCGCGATTTCGCTGCCATTATCGGTGCCGCATCATGAAATATACCCGGGTAACTATCCATCTTGAACCGGCCGAAGCGGGCAGGGAACTGCTGCTGGCCTGGCTCAGCGAATTGCCATTTGACAGTTTTGAGGAAATTCCGGAAGGGCTCATCGCCTATGCGCCGTCTGAGGTTTTCAGCCGCGTCGCACTCGATGACGTGCTTGCGCAGCATTTTGAAGGCTGGCCCATTGAGGTGCGCGAAGAAGCAGTGCCAGAGGTCAACTGGAACGAAGGATGGGAGAAGAACTTTGCTCCGGTGCAGGTCGGCGACCGCTTGCTGATCAGGGCGCCTTTTCATCCGCCTTCACAAGACGGCACGCTGGAGGTGGAGATTACCCCGAGGATGTCTTTTGGTACCGGACACCACGCCACCACGTGGCTCATCTGTGACGAGATGCTGAATATGGACTGGCAAGGCAAGGACGTGCTCGACATGGGTGCAGGCACCGGCGTACTGGCCATATTGGCGGCTAAACTCGGCGCAGCTTCGGTTACGGCCATCGACATTGATGCGTGGAGCGTTGACAACATGAAAGACAATGTGGCGCGCAACGGAGTAACCGTCTCCGCAATCTTGCAGGGAGATGCCCAAACGCTGTCGCGCCTGCCGGTAGACTTTGATGTGGTGATTGCCAACATCAACCGCAATGTGCTCACGGCCGACATGGACGTGTACCTCGCGCACCTGCGGCCGGGCGGAAGCCTCTTGCTCAGCGGATTTTTTGAAAGAGACGCACCCGTGCTGTTGGAAGCGGCAAGACCCGGCATGGAACTCCTGCGGCAGGCCACACGCGACGAGTGGTGCATGCTGCATCTGCGCAGCCGCTGACCGTCTTACGCCTGTGAAGCTTCGCGCGGCAGCGTGCGCAATACCTCCGTGGCAATTTTCCCGCACACGTTCACATGAGAAAAATGGGCAAGGGCATAGGCGCGGCCTTGCGCACCGAGCGAGAGGCGCTTTTCAGGATCCCGCAGCAGCGACCCGATCGCCGCTGCCAGTGCCTCGCTGTCTGAGGGCGCTACCAGCAAGCCGTACCGGCCGTCACCCAGCAGTTCGGGGGTGCCGCTCCGGTCCGTGCCGATTACCGGGCAACCGCATACCATGGCCTCAATGGTGACCATGCCGAAGGTTTCGCCCGCGCTGGTCATCGCGCAGAGGTCAACGGCAGTGAAAAAGGAGCTCACTTCCCGGGTGAAGGGCAAAAACCTGACCCTGTCACCGAGCTGCAGTTCGGTGCACCGCTGCCGGAGGTAGTCGTAATAATCGCCTGACGATCCGCGCGTGGGTTCACCGGCAATGGCCAGGCGCAGGTCCGGAAATTCATTCCGCAGCCGGGCCACTGCCTCGATGGCTACATGCTGTCCTTTTAACCGTTCTATTCTGCCGGCAACGCCTATCCAGGTGCAGTCCTCATCGAGTCCGAAATGCCTGCGCGCCGCTGTTCTTTCCAACCGGCCCCTGAAGAAAGTATCTGTATCGATGGCCAGGGGAATTACCCGTATTCTCTCGGGCGGAAAACGGGTATTGGTGCGCACTTCCTCCGCCAGAAAATGCAGCGGGGCGATCCAGCAGTCAATGGCGCGGTACCTGAACGTATGCACAGGGTCTCTTTTTTTTACCGATAGCTGCATCGCCTGGTGGTACACAAGGCGAAATCCTCTGCCCGAAAAGCGCTTGGCCCAGGCCAGTACATCGAGGTCGCGGTTGTCGCGGTACCAGACCGTGTGCACCCCATCGGCGCGAAACCGCCGGCTGATGCGCCAGGCATTGATGAAATCAAAGTATTTGGTGTTGCGGGGAACCTGCCGCACCTCCACTGTGGTCGAACGCGCCGCTCCTTCGAGCGGACTGCCTGCCACGGCGTAGAGAGCCACGCGGTAACCCATGGATTGCATCCACTGCGCAAACCGGAGCGTATTCATCTCCAGTCCGCCCCAGGAGGCTGACGAACAGTAAAAGGCTAACAGGGAAGCCGTAACGGGCATCTGAAAAGGCTAGTCCTCATAGACATCGAGCAACATCAGGGCTTCGGAGAGTTCGCCCAGCGTCTTGAGGTCGTTTTTTTTCCGGGCTACTTCTTTACCGGCTTTGTAAAACTCAATCGCCTCCTGCGGCTTGTTTTTAGACTCCAGCAGTTTGCCCAACTGGTAATAAGAGGCGAGGTAGTCGGGATCCCCCTTCACGATCGACTTCAGGATTTTGATCGCCTGAGCGGCATCGCCCTTTTTTTGGTGTTCTAAGGCGGCGCAGTAATGCAGGAAGGAGTCTTTGGGATTCGTTTCGAGCATGTGCTCTATCATATGGAGGCGCTGGGACATAGTCAGTAGTTTGGTGGAAAAAACTGAGGGCGAAGTTACACCTGCATGCGCATCGGCACCGCTGCATAATCGAAGTCACTTTGCTCACTTTTCAACATGGTATTGTGATTCGTAATCGCGGGATGTGGCAGCAAGTCGGCGATTCACGATGCTTCCGGTGTAGGCCGACTCGTCTTTTAGCGCAGTATTTACCTTGTGGGTGACGGACAGCACCGCCAAACAGATATTTCCCGCTATTTTTCCGCAAAAAAAAAAAGAATATGGCTTTTCCTTCAGACCTGGAGATTGCACAGGCGTGCAAGATGAAACACATCAATGACATCGCGGCAGGACTCGGCATTGATGCCGGCGAGCTCGAGCACTACGGCAAATACAAGGCGAAACTGCCGCTGCACCTGATCAGCGAAGAAAAGATCAGCCGGTCTAAACTGGTGCTGGTAACGGCTATCACGCCGACGCCCGCAGGTGAGGGTAAGACAACCACGTCGATCGGACTTAACGAGGGGCTCAACAAAATCGGGAAAAAGGCCGTTGTGGTGCTGCGCGAACCTTCGCTCGGACCTGTATTTGGTATCAAGGGCGGGTCTGCAGGTGGCGGCTATGCGCAGGTGGTGCC
>DHLU01000151.1:4750-7439 GCA_002405435.1 Flavobacteriales bacterium UBA4660 | reverse complement strand
GCAGTATTTTATGGAAGAAAGCCGCCACCCGGATTGCGGTTTTTTTCTTGACCAGTTCGACGCACTGGCCGAACGCATCGACCGGCTGGAAAGGGCCGGGCAGAAAACCCTGCTTATCGGGGTAACCCACGCCCTGCTTGATTTTGCCAGCCGCTACCCCCGCAACCTCTCCCATACCCGCGTAATGGAAACGGGCGGCATGAAGGGAAGGCGCCGCGAAGTAACCCGCGAAGAAGTCCATGCCCAACTAAAGGCCGCCTTCGGGCTTCAGCGGGTCGATAGCGAATATGGCATGACCGAACTGCTTTCACAGGCCTATG
The DNA here is from genome assembly GCA_002405435.1 of Flavobacteriales bacterium UBA4660. Taxonomy (GTDB): domain Bacteria; phylum Bacteroidota; class Bacteroidia; order Flavobacteriales_D; family Sanyastnellaceae; genus UBA4660. The sequence continues at coordinate 7,119 of DHLU01000151.1, read as the reverse complement.
CGACTGAAAATGGGCTTTTTACGCCTCCACCCTGGCTGCGCATGACCACCCGCGATGTGACTGATCCCTTTGCCCTTCTTTCCGCCGGCAAGACGGGGGCCCTCAATGCCATAGACCTGGCTAATTACCACAGCTGCAGCTTTATAGCTACCGACGACCTGGGAAAAATCCTTCCAGACGGCTCTTTTGAGGTGCTGGGGAGGCTTGACCATGCAGAGGCCCGTGGCTGCGCCCTGTTGGTGGCATAATATTCCCACCACCGAGGCAACCCCAACCGACTTGTGGGCGTCTTACGTAATGCGGGCGTGCGAAAGCCGACCGCAGAACGAAAAAATTGGCCGGGATGGGGCTACCCTCAACAACGGTCAAGATTTCATGATTTCCTAAACAAGTGAAGCGCGATCCTGGCAGGGGTCGCGCTTCAGTTTTACAGGCGGCTGTGCCGCATTTTTTATCGGTTCACGGGTGTTTTTCCAACACCGGCATTCGCAGGCAACACTCAGTCATACCGTCCGATCTGACGCAGGTAGCTCACATGTGAGCGCACAGCAGTCAACACCGTGGGATGTTCATTATAGGCAACACCAAACTGCTCGCAGGTCTCCCTCACAATTTTGCTCAGGGCCGGGTAGTGCACATGGGAGATTCTCGGGAAAAGATGGTGTTCTACCTGGTGGTTAAGACCGCCGGTAAACCAATGCACCCATTTGCTCCGCGTGGCGAAGTTGCTTGTAGTCTGCAACTGGTGAATGGCCCACTCGGTTTCCAGCTGACTGCCTTCGCGCTCAGGATTGTGAAAAGTCGTGTTTTCGACCACATGTGCCAGCTGAAATACCACGCCAATCACGATGCCGCAGACCACGGTGGTAACGGCATAACCCAACAGGGCAGGCCAAAAACCCTTGGTAATCATGGGCAACACAACAAAACTAAAGGCGTACATCACTTTTGTACCCCAAAAAATCACGTGCCTGTGCCACGGAAATTTTCTCAGGCGCGTATTGCCGATGCGCATTTTAAAATACTTCTGCATGTCGTCGCGCCAAACCCACGAGAAATAGGTAAGGCCGTAGGCTACAAATCCGTATATGTGTTGAAAACGATGAAACCAGTAGCGTGGCTGGTCGTTGTGCGTGCGCAGGATTGGCTGAATGTCAATGTCGTCATCATGCCCCAAAATGTTGGTGAATCCATGATGAATCTGGTTGTGCTTTGACTTCCACAGGTCCACATCACCCCCCACCAGGTTCAGGGCATAGCCCATCATATTGTTGAGCCAGCGCCTATCGGAAAAGCTGCCATGGGCGCCGTCGTGCATCAGGTTGAAACCGATACCGGCGAGCGTAAGGCCCATCACAGCACACAGCAACAGCGAAAGCCATGCGGGCATATCGACAAACACCAAAAAGAAATAGAGGGAGAAGAAAGACCCAATGAGCAGAAAGGACTTCAGGTAAATGGTCCAGTCTCCCCAGCGGTTTTTACCCGTAGCCTTAAAATAATCATCGACCTTTCTGACAAGCGTGTCGAAGAACGGCCTTTCGTTGGTTTTAAATGTAATCACTTATTTTTTCGATATAACAACCAACACAATAGTGAAGGGTGCCAACTGTTTGAACAAAGATACGACGTTTGGCCATGTACCTGCAAGCCCGCCTTCGGTAACTGTTTCAGCCTACCGTGACCAGAAAGTAGTTCTTTTTTCCGCGCTGGAGCAGTATATACCGGTTGTTGAGCAGCCGGCTGCTGTCCACTATGGTTTGTCCGTCGGCCTTTTCCCTGTTAATGGAAATGGAGTTTTCCTGCAGTGCCCTTCTGGCTTCGCTGTTGGATTTGAGAAACCCTGTCTTCACCAGAAAATCAATCACCGGCATGCCCGACGCTATTTCACTTTTCGCTGCAGTGCCCTGTGGAACTCCTTCAAAAATTTCAAGCAGTACCTGCTCACTGAGTGCATGCAACTCTTCCGCAGCCGATTTTCCGAAGAGAATTTCCGACGCAGACATAGCAGCCTTCAGTTCATCCTGACCATGCACCCGGGCGGTGATGTCCATGGCCAGTGCGCGCTGCAGGATACGCTGTCCAGGATCCAGTGCATGCCGGGCTTCCAGCGCTTCTATTTCCTCACGCGGCATCAGGGTGAAGATGCGGATATAGGCTGACACGTCGGCATCCGTGGCGTTGAGCCAGAATTGATAAAATTTATAGGGGGAAGTCCGTGCCGGATCCAGCCATACGTTGCCACTTTCTGTTTTTCCGAATTTGGTACCGTCGGCCTTCCTGATGAGCGGAGTGGTGAGTGCAAAAGCTTCTCCCCCTTCCTTGCGCCGTATGAGTTCAGTACCGGTCACGATGTTTCCCCACTGGTC
>DHLU01000151.1:0-4552 GCA_002405435.1 Flavobacteriales bacterium UBA4660 | reverse complement strand
CAGAGGTAGTAAAAGTCGTAACCCTGCACGAGCTGATAGGAAAATTCGGTGAAAGACATTCCGGTTTCCATGCGGTTTTTTACGCTGTCTTTCGCCATCATATAGTTGATGCTGATGTGTTTGCCGACGTCGCGGATAAAGTCAAGGAACCGGAATTCCCTGAACCAATCGTAATTGTTGACGATCAATGCGGAATTGGGCGCGCCACCGAAATCAAGAAATTTCTCCAGTTGTTTTTGCTGACACTGCTGGTTATGGCGCAGCGCTTCTTCCGCGAGCAGGTTTCGTTCGGCCGACTTGCCGGACGGATCGCCTACCATGCCCGTTGCACCGCCCACAAGTACTGCGGGTCGATGGCCGCAATGCTGGAAGTGCAGCAGGGTCATGACCTGCACCAGGTTGCCGACTCCGAGGGAATCAGCCGTGGGGTCGAATCCGATGTATCCGGTTGCCATGCCCTGATTCAGCATGGCCTCGGTGCCCGGCATGATGTCGTGCAGCATACCCCTCCACTTGAGTTCTTCCACAAAATTCTTCATATTCTGTACATCGGATCGGTTACGGGCATGGCCGTGCGGTGCGACTGGCATGCCGGTCAGCAAAGGTACAGCCTGCGTCAGAGAACATCCACCAGTTCTTCGAGCCGGATTCCGCGTGAGCCCTTAACCAGCACTGTTTGTCCTGCCAGTGACTCTGCCTCCAGGTAAGCCCGGGCCGAAGCGGCGGATAAGAAGGCCGGGAAACCGAATTCGCTGCGCAAACGGTGAAAGGCCTGCCCCACGGTTATGCCCTTCAATCCGAGTCGGGTGGCCAGGTGCAGTACCTTGCGGTGTTCCTCTTCCTCATACTGACCCATTTCCCGCATTTCACCAAGAACAAAAAAAGTGTTGTCGCCTTGTTTAGCGAGGTTTGTAAGGGCCTCTGCCATGCTCGAAGGGTTGGCGTTATAGCCGTCGAGGATCAACAGGTTCTTTCCGGTTTGCCTGAGTTGCGATCGGTTGTTGTCGGGCACGTAAGCCGCTATGGCGTCGAGGGCCTGCTCCCAGTTGATGGCAAAGTGAATACCGACCGCGAGGGCCGATGCGATATTGTAGAGGTTGTAAGCACCCGCTAGGTGTGTTGCCACGCGGTGTGTCTCTCCGTTGCGCGTGGCTTCAAAGGTGAGCGCAGGGGTCTCCGACACCAGTGAAAGCCGGAAGGCAGTGCAATCAAAACCATATTCAATACGGTTCATGCCCTGCGAGATTTCAGCCAGCGGGGGAAGGTCGGTATTGACAAAGACCTTTCCGCCGTGCGCATGCACCCAGTCGTAGCATTCCTTCTTGCCCTTCTTCACGCCTTCCGGACCGCCAAAACCTTCCAGGTGTGCCCTGCCGATGTTGGTGATGAGGCCCAGGTCTGGACGGGCGATTTCGCACAATGCGGCTATTTCACGCTGGTGGTTTGCCCCCATTTCGATGATGGCGATGCCTGTATCGGATGGCATCCGAAGCAAGGTAAGCGGCACACCGATATGGTTGTTGAAGTTGCCTTGTGTGGCATGCACGCGGTAGTTGCGCATCAATACGTCACGCACCAGTTCCTTGGTGGTGGTCTTTCCGTTGCTACCGGTGATGGCCAGCACCGGAATCTTGAAAGTGCTGCGGTATTCGGTAGCCAGGGCCTGAAGGGCCTGCCCGGCGTCGGGCACTGTCACCACTTGCGGACCGGAGACGTCCACCGCTTCATCCACCACCACCATAGACGCTCCGGCCTGAAGGGCCTGCGGTGCAAAGTGGTTGCCGTTAAAACTGGCACCCTTGAGCGCAAAAAATATGGATCCAGGGCTGACAGACCTGCTGTCGGTCGATACACTCCGGCAAGCGAGGAATTGGTCAAAAATTTTTCCCGGTGGCATGGGGCTAAAATAGCCGCAATAGAAAACCCCCGGCAAGCGGGGGTTTTATATCGACTGAAAATTTCTTTATTTGGATGCCGCGAATCCTACAGGACTGCCGACCCGTGTCATGGCGCATCGGAAGCCAATCATGGCCGAAGAACGGCGTTCATCGAGGAACCTGCGTGAACCTGGAATGGTCCAGTAGGCACGGTCTCCCCAACTTCCGCCCTTGTAAACCCTTGCGCGGTTGTTGATCAGGGTAGTGGTACCCCAGTCGTACATCCTGTTTTCATCGGTTTCATATTCTGCATTGTAGTAATAGATGCTCGACTCGAAGTCACCATCCCGGTAGTCAATGTTATCGGCAACGCGGTAGTTACGGCGGTCAACGTTCTCTTCTGCCGTCACATCCCGTTCTTTCAGTTCGCCTGGCGCGTGTACGATGTAGTCAGAAATACCATCGCGCAGATCCGGAGCGATATCGGCCTCTGATTCGGAGATCTCATCCATCATTGCCTGCATGTATTCGGTCATGGCTTCTTCCTTCTTGCGCTGCTTCATCATTTCGTTGGCCTGCTCAAGAAGTTGGTTGCACTTGTCAAGCAGCGTCATGTCTTCATCATTGAGTTTGCCTTCTGTCCTTGAAGCATATTCTTTCAGAAAATAGGCAACGCCTTCGAGATCGTATTCGTTGTAGTCGAACTTGTCGGCAATGGTACCATCGCCATTGAGTACTTTGGTGGTAAATACGTTACCGCGGTAGGGCCTGAATTCGTTTTTGTCTTCTGGAGAAAGCGGCCTGTAGACATCCATCGCCCATTCTGACNNTGACTTGGCCGTATCCTGATACTCATAGGAGCGGGTGCTGGTTTGGATGAAGTAGCCGATATCCTTCCATGATCCTCCGCGAATGACCTTGCGCTTCATGCTCGGCGGATCGTTTTTGTCGGCCCGGTAGACGTACTCCGGACTCATGTCGTGGGCATAGTCATATACCGACTCATCGTATGCGGTGTTGGTCCACTCCGCCACGTTTCCGGCCATGTTGTAGAGTCCGTAGTCATTGGGCGGGTATGAGAACACCGGAGCCGTCACGTCGGCATTGTCGTTGAGATAACCGGCCACTCCCATGTAGTCTCCCTGGCCCCGAACGAAATTGGCGCGAATGGTGCCGAAGAACCTGCCGCTGTTGTCATCGTTCCGCACATAGTGGCCGTTCCACGGATAGTATTTGCGGTCGGTAATCAATTCCTGAAATGAGTTGCCGATGAGGCCCCATGCGGCGTACTCCCATTCCGCTTCTGTCGGAAGTCGGTAACGGGGCAGTACGATTCCGTCTTCCATTTTCACATTGCGGTAGCCGGTGCTGCTCTTGGGACTGAGGTCAATCATACCATCCGCTGCCTTTTCGCTCGGGTTGTATTGTCCGGCCAGGTAGCTGTCGGTATTAAAATGCTCCTCATCAAGTTGAGAGGTTGGGCTATGCAGCAACAGGCCTTCGCGAATGAGTATAATTTCATTGACGCGGTCGGTTCTCCATGCGCAGTAATCATTGGCCTGAAGCCAGTTAACTCCCACTACCGGATAGTCCTGATAAGCCGGGTGCCGCAGGTAATATTCGACATAGGGTTCGTTGTAGGCCATCTTATCGCGCCACACAAGTGTATCGGGGAGCGCGCGGTTGTACAGTTCGGGGTAGCTGTCGCCGTAAACCATAGAAATCCAGTGCAGGTAATCGAGCCAATACTGGTTGGTCACCTCAGTCTCATCCATGTAGAAGGATGATACCGTAACGGTACGCGGGATATTGTCCCACGAATAGTTCACGTCATCTTCCACGCGGCCCATGGTAAAGCGTCCGCCCTCGATGAGCACCAGGCCCGGGCCGGTCTCTTGTTCGAGGTAGGGCATCCGCTGGTATCCGCCGCTTGCAATGTCATTGTATGTCCAGCCGGTAGCGCCGGAGCGCTGCTTCCCGCAGGAGGCGAGCACAGCGATTAATGCGATGATTGGCAGCACACGCATTGATTGAACGAATAATCTCATGATTTCTTCCAGGTTTTATTTTAGGGTTGAACGGTCTTACACAATCAGAATGAGGGGCAGGAAACGGTCCTTATCGGCCTTCTTTTCTTCTTGCAGTCGAATTGCACGGTGAGCGAAACCTCGTGCGACCCGCCTGTAGAAGGGGTGAGTTCCGAAATGGTCACATCGTAGCTGTAACCAATCCTGAGCACATCGCTCTGCAGGCCGATGGTACCGATGAAGGAGTCGCGGTAGGTCGGTCCGAAAAGCAATCCGCGGAACCAAACGCCGCCCACAAGGGGTCCCTTCTTTACGTAGAGCCCCAGGTTAAGTTGCTGAAATTCCCCTTGCCTGCGGTACATCACGTTAGGACTAACTGAAGACTCAGCCTGTTTATTGCGCTTTTCAATCGGAATCATCACCCCTGCGTGGCCGGTAAACTTCATGGGCAAACGGCTCACACCAACGATGAGTGATTCGTTGGGTTCGTTGAGGTGGTGCACGGCGAAACCTCCATAAAACTGGTCGCTGAATCCGAGGATACCCGCCGAAAAATCGACATTTGACACCCTGCCGCCGCGCGGCACATCCATGGTCTCGTAGATAAAGCCCTTCCGCGGATCAATCATGTCGCCGAAGGTGAGCTGA
>DHLU01000177.1:31300-42236 GCA_002405435.1 Flavobacteriales bacterium UBA4660 | reverse complement strand
CTCTACCGCCTTTATCAATACTTATTGATCTCCTTTCGGGTTGAAGCCCTTTGCTTGAGTATTTTTTGACGTACAGGGCAGTACCGCTGTTATCAATACGAATTGCGCTCCGGTCGGGTTGAATCCCTTTGCCGGAGGAAATGACGATGGACACAGCAGCACCTCGGTAATCAATACCAATTGTGCACCGGTCGGGTTAAATCCCTTCGCGGGGGGAAATGCCGACGGACACAGCAGCACCTCGGTTATCAATACCAATTGCGCACCTGTGGGCCTCAATCCGTTTTCAGGCGGTCAGGAAGATGGGCATGCACGCTTCAGCCTCATCAACACCGCTTGCGCACCCGTGGGCCTCAATCCTTTTGCCGGCGGAAGGAGCGACGGTCACTCGAGTTTCTCCATCCTCGTGCTGGACCCTATGACATGTCTGACCGTATTGCCAATAACCCTGCTGTATTTCGATGCCATGGCCCATGAAAGGAAGGTGTACCTTGACTGGTCAACATCGTCTGAAATCAACAACGATTACTTCACGGTTGAACGAAGTAAAAATGCTGATAAATGGGAAAAGGTCGTGCGGGTAGAAGGTGCGGGATTCTCTTCCTCGACGCTGAATTATCAGGCTATCGACACCGATCCGTACACGGGAATCTCATACTATCGCCTCAAACAAACCGATTTCGACGGCCAGTTTGAATATTCTGATGTCAGGGCCGTAAACATCGATGCCGATCAGGGCAGGGTGAGGCTATATCCTAACCCCACCAACGACAGGTTCTTTATTGTTTCTCCGGAAAATTCCGCGTTCAGCGTCAATATCCTCGACGCTTACGGCAAATTAGTCTATACGGAAGCCAACCAGAAGGAAATTTCGGTGGCGGGCTTTGCGAGCGGCATGTATGTTGTTCGAATCAACTTTGCCGGAGGAGAATCCACCAGTGTCAGGCTGATCGTCAACAAATAGCCACGGGCTGGCCAGCAGCAGGCGGACTGGCCCACCAGCCCTGCATGAAGCGCAGTGTATATGGCGTCCGTTACTCCGCTTAAGGCACGAACTTCGGTTCCGTCAACAAGAGGTTCTGATGCGCATGTCCTGGTGGGCTGTCGTTGTCCTGCCTGCAGCATATTCACAGCCGTTGGAGTGGGGTAGTCTGCATGAAGGGGGCACCTTGCCGTACAATGGATGTTGGCTCCAAAACCTCATTACCTTCGTGCCCTAGGCTATTACGATCTATAGACAGAATGGTATGAAAAAAGACAAGTTGATTTCCAAAACGGAGGATTGGGTGTACATCATCCTTTCTGTGCTGGCCATTCTGTTTATTCTCGTAGAAACCATCGATCTGGTGATGATCTTCTACCGTGAATTGCGCAGCTTTTCCTTTGCAGGTGAACGGCCGCTCGGACTCGCCGGAGTGCCGGTCTTTTTCAATATTCTGATAACCCTGGAGATACTAGAAACCTTCAAGCACCATCACAATACCATGCTGAGTAAGGTGAAAATCGTATTGCTGATCGCGGTAACGGCGATTGTTCGTAAGGTAATCACCCTCGACATAAAGTACACCGAGTACCTCATGCAGATGGGCATAGCGACGTTGCTGATTGCTTGTTGTGTCGGATATTATTTTCTTTCCGTAAAAGCAAGGTCAGAAGAAGAATAAAGTCCATTACTTATAACCAACGCACAATGAACATGAGGATGAGAAATTGGATAACTGCAATCGCGGTATTTCTGCTGACCACCCGCGGCTTGTATCCCTGTACCGGAATCACCCTTACATCCCGCGACGGCGGCATAGTGGTGGCGCGCACCGTAGAATGGGCGCTGAATGACGCCCAGCACAATCAGTTACTCATTGTGCCGCGCAACAAATCATTTGCCGGTCAAACCCCGGAGGGTTACAATGGAAAAAAATGGCAGGGCAAGTACGGTTTTGTTACCCTCACGGCCTATGGGCAGCCCTATGGTCCTGACGGACTCAACGAAGAAGGGCTGTACGTCGGGGTGTATTACCTGCCTGATTTTGCTGAATACGCCGAGTATGACAGCAGGCTTGCCGACCGTTCACTCAGTGTCGGCGACCTCATGCAATGGATGCTGTCTTCTTTTAAATCAGTGGATGAGGTATTGGCAAACCTCGGCAGTGTCGTTGTGGTCAATGTTGACAACAAAGAATTCGGGGGTGCGGCTCTGCCGTTTCATTTCAAAATTGTCGATTCCTTCGGAAACAGCAGAGTCATCGAAATCGTCAATAAAGGTGAGGTGAAAATCTACGAACCCTATATCGGAGTCATCACCAATTCGCCAACCTATGACTGGCACCTGATCAACCAGAGAAACTACCTCAACCTGTCAACCAACCCAAACAGTCCGCTTAAACTTGATAACTACGAATTGAAACCAATAGGCGGAGGTTCGGGGCTCATGGGGTTGCCAGGCGATTTTACTCCACCTTCCCGGTTTGTCAGGGCGGCGGCGTTCACCGCATCCTGTCGTCCACTGGAGACGGCGCAGGAGGCTGTTTACGAATCGTTCATGATACTGGATAATTTCAACATACCGCTGGGCGCTCAGGTACCCGCTGACCATATGCCTTCAGACATCGTCAGCGCCACGCAGGTGACATCGGCCTCTGACCTCAAAAACCGCGTATATTACTACCACACCATGTGGAACAGACAGATCAGGAAGATTGAGCTCAACGCCATAGACTTTGCCAGGGTAAAGGAACAAATGGTGGATGATGATGCCGCAAAAACCAATGCGGTGAAGGATGTCACCCCGCGCATGGTTCCTGAGAAAAAATAAAAATTACCATCGCAAAACCATCGGTAAGGATGTTGTGGCTTACTGAGGAGTCCACAGGGTGCTATGCTGTAAGGCCGTCGCCGCAGCGCGGATCAGTCGTCCAAATAAAGCGCAGGTAAGCCTGTCTTTAACCATGGTCGCCAAGGGCAATCAAACACGAGAATTTCTTGCCTGTTTCCTGCTGCTCCGGTCTTCAGCCTCCGTGTGATTAAACCTTTGGTCTTTACCAGGGTCATAGTATCTGTGTTTGTACGGTGCCATCGAAACGCATTGCGCTGTGCCGCGCAGACACGGAGTTATTTTTGTCTGGGTCTTCTTCAGGAGGTCTGGTCAACCGAATGCCATGAACAGCATGTTTTTACTCACCCATATGACCTATACCGGTAACCGATGAAAATAATGACTGCCCTGATCGCCGCGCTGGTATGTCCTGTATGCGGTATCTCTGCCCAAAATGTTTACGACAGCATCTATGTTGACAACAACTGGCGCACCTACATGACGCATCTGCCCGATGGTTACGACAACGCAGTGCAGTATCCCCTCGTGCTGGCGTTTCACGGGGGGCAGGCCGGCAACGCTTCCCTGGGATGGTTCGCGATTGCCTACCAGTCTGCGCTTTCCCAAAAGGCAGATACAGCCGGTTTCATTGTGGTATATCCCGAGGGTTCGGTGTTTAATAATAACCGCACCTGGAATGCCGGTGCCTGTTGCCCGCCGGCCATGGACCAGGCTGTCGATGATGTCAGTTTTATCGATCACCTGCTCGATACGTTGTTTGCCGACTATGCTGTAGATACCACGCGCGTCTATGCGGCCGGTTCCTCCAACGGTGGCATGATGTGCTACCGCCTGGCCTGTGCGTTAAGTGGACGCATTGCCGCCATCGCCACCAACGCATGTTCCCAGATGTATTTTCCCTGTGAGCCGGGCCGTGAGATTCCGGTGATCCACTTTCAGTCCTATGCGGATACCCAGGTGCCTTATGAAGGGGGCACCGGAGAGGGATTGCCCGGCATTGACATGACTTCGCAGGATGCAACGATGGATCTATGGCGTACGCTCAACAACTGCCTCTATACAGACACGGTGGTCAACGGTAACGGAGTTGGTTATGACTTCATCCGCATACATGGCTGCGATTGTAACGCATCCTTTCACCAATACAACACCACCGATGGCGGTCACAGCTGGCCCGGGGGTAACGATAACAACAATCCGGCCTCCACACAGTTGAGCGCCACGTTCCTGTTGTGGGATTTTTTCCAGAGCTACACGCTGGAATGTGAAGGTGTGGCGATAGAGGTCGAACCACAGCCCGCGCTCCCTGATGTATATCCAAATCCTGTCGTGCAACAGCTGCACCTCGCCCACCTGAAAGGAATGGTACACTTTAGCCTCAAAAATCTTCAGGGGAAGACGGTATTGACGGGTCAGGCTGACCGCACCATTGACCTAAGTGGGATTCCCGCAGGCCTTTACTTGCTTACCCTTGGACAGCATCCGGTGCCTCTCAGGATTATCAAGGCCTGATGCGGGCGTGCCAGTAAAACCTTCCGGCGTCAGCGGCTGCGGTGCGCCTTGATGAACTCCGTGGGCCTGAGGTAGCCCCGGGTGTCGTGGCTATATCCACCCCCTAGCGGCATGCCGGCGCTGTCGCGTATTTCAAGGTGGAGATGGGCGGGATAGCGTCCGCCGGCATTGCCAATGGTGCCCAGTTGCTGTCCGCGTCTCAACCAGGAACCTTCAGAAACCATCAGGGTATCGAGGTGGGCGTAAAGGGATTCCACCGTTCGCGTAGAACCGTTTTCTGGAAAGTGATGCACCACGCGCACTACTTTACCCCAGCCTCCTCCTTCGTCTTCAGCGCGTGTAACGTAGCCATGGGCGATGGCATACACAGGGTCGCCGAGATCTGAGTCTCCGCCGCCTTTCCCGTTCCAGTCATCTCCGAGGTGCAGGTTTCGGCCGAAAGGCTGTGCATTGTAATAGCCTGCAGCGTCGGGAGGGCCAACCGGGAAGTCGAATCCGTCTGCAATGAATTGCGGGTGTTGTGCAAACCAAGCCGGCCAGTCTTTACCGGGTTCAGTAGGGTTTACCCCAACTGCTTTCGCCGTGTCATCAGGAAAGCAGGCTGACGCCAGCGTGAGCACGGCAAAGCCTGTTGCTGCGGATAGCAGGGTGCGCACATACAGATCCATTCCGACAAATATGGTGCAATCGGGCGCACGGGCACCCCGGCGCGCGAGACAGAGTCTTCACCTATCTTTTCAGGGGTGCGACCGTCAAGGCCGTGCCTTTTACTCCGGCCGCCCTTGCCTATTTTCGCTCCATGATCACGACGACTAAACTGCCGGTCATGCTGCTCTGTGCGACCGCTCTCCAGGCGCTGCAGGCCGGCGCCCAGCAACGCTGGCAACAAGAGGTGCAATACACCATCGATGTCAGCCTTGACCACGAGAGCCACCAGTTTCGCGGCACACAGGTGCTTGAATATACCAACCATTCGCCGGATGTGCTGACAGAGGTTTATTATCACCTGTACTTCAACGCCTTTCAACCTGGCAGCGCCATGGATGTGCGCTCGCAGACCCTTGTGGATCCGGACCCGCGGGTCGGCAGCCGGATTGCAGCCCTCACCCCGGGGGAATATGGGCACCAGCACGTGCGCTCGCTTACGCAAGACGGACAACCGGTGGTTTTTGTTGAACAGGAGACCATTCTGAAAGTGACGCTCGCAAAACCGATAAAGCCCGGAGCACGGACTACCCTGGAATTGTCTTTTGAAGGACAGGTGCCGCTGCAGGTGCGGCGCAGCGGACGTGACAGCGCAGAAGGTATTGATTACTCCATGAGCCAGTGGTACCCAAAACTCTGCGAATACGATTGCGACGGATGGCATCCGAATCCCTACGTAGGCCGCGAATTCTATGGCGTGTGGGGTGATTTTGAGGTCAACATTACCATGGACAAATCTTACGTAATCGGTGCTACCGGTATCCTGCAGAATGCCGATGAAATTGGCAAAGGCTACGAAACACCGGGCACGCGCATCAAGCCGCCCCAAGGCAATACACTTACGTGGAAATTCAGGGCAGCCCAGGTGCATGATTTTGTGTGGGCGGCTGACCCCGATTACACCCATGACAAGGTGCAGGTACCCGGCGGACCCGAACTGCATTTTATCTACCAGGCCAACCAGGATTATTCACAGGCATGGAAAGACCTCCAACCCAAAGCCGTTGCCGCTTTTCAGTTTCTTAGTGAGCAGTTTGGAAGGTATCCCTATCCGGTGTACGCCATCATCCAGGGCGGAGACGGCGGTATGGAATATCCCATGGCGACCCTGGTTACCGGCAACAGGAAATTGCCCTCGCTCGCTGGCGTGACGGTGCACGAGGCCGCGCACTCCTGGTTTCAGGGTGTGCTGGGATTCAATGAAAGCCATTATGCATGGATGGATGAAGGATTTACCTCTTTTGCCACTGCTGAGACGATGAGCCACCTGCAGGTGGGAGACCCCAGGCGATCACATGACCGGGCCATCGGCGGATACATCGAGTTGGCTCTCAGTGGCAATGAGGAACCCCTTACGACCCATGCCGATCATTTTGAAACCAACTTCGCTTATGGAGAAGCCGCTTACAGCAAGGGTGAAACCTTTCTGGTGCAGTTGCGCTACATTATCGGACAGGATGCCTTCCGGCGCACCATGCTGCGCTTCTTTGATACCTGGAAGTTTCGCCACCCCAATGACCACGACCTCATTCATATAGCGGAAATGGAAAGTGGCATGGTGCTCGACTGGTTTCACGAATACTTCGTCGGCACGACGAAAAAAATTGACTACGCCATCACAAAGGTTACCGGCGGTGAAAGCACAGAGGTGGTCATTGAACGCATAGCACCCATGCCGATGCCGCTGGAAGTTATGGTCACCATGAGCGATGGAAACCAGCGCCTGTATTATATCCCGGTAGACCTCCAGCGCAACAATAAGCCCCAGGGTAATTTCAATGGCAAGTGGATTGAGCAATCACCCTGGACCTGGGTCTATCCTGCACATCGGTTGATAATTGACAGGGCGGTGAGCGAAATTGCCAGTATCGAAATCGACCCTTCCGGACAACTGGCCGATATAGACCGCAGCAACAACAAGGTGGAGATCGGCGATGGTGTGGAATTTTATTTTGAACGCGTACCGGCGCGCACGCGCGACTAAACTGCACAGCATGCTAAACCGGCTTTTTCGTTTTCACCGCAACACCAGGATCGACTGCGCGATACGGTTGGCCCTGTCGGTATTGCTCCTTTGCCTTGCCTGTCCATTGGTGCTCACGGTACGCGGAGATACGCCCGTAACCCTGCAAAGTTTGGTGGTTATTCTGGTAGCAGTGGCATTCGGCTGGTACCTTGCTGTGCCGGCGGTCGCTGCGTATGTAGTAATCGGCATGGCCGGTTTGCCCGTTTTTCCCGGTTTTGAAGGGGGGATGGAGCGGGTGACCGGCGAATTCGGCGGCTTCTATTTCGGTTTTGTAGCGGCGGCAGCGGTATGCGGCTGGCTGGCGCTCAGGCCCAATGCACACAGACCCTTCGCACTGTTGCTGAACTGGGCTGCCGGGCACGCGGTCATCTTGCTGCTCGGAGGCCTTTGGCTGCGGCAGTTTAATCCGGAAGGCTGGATGGCTATGCTGCGCGATGCGCTGCCGGGTGCAGCGGTGAAAATTGCCTTTGGAATGCTGCTATGCCGCATACTCTACCGCGGACTGGTCAGCCGGGAAGCATTTTATTCCGGCCGATAGGCTTACCTTCGTTGCCATTCATTCCTTTCAGCTATGGAGTCCATTCAAGTTTCCAGAGAAGGCGCATTGTGCATCATCCGGCTCAACCGGCCTGAGGTCTACAACAGTTTTAATCTCGCCATGTCTGCGCACCTGCAGAGGGCACTCGATGACTGTGCGTCAGACAGCACCGTACGAGCCGTCATGATCACAGGTATCGGCAAGGCTTTTTGTGCCGGACAAGACCTTCAGGAAGTAACCGGTCCCGACAACCCGGGATTCGAAAGAATTTTGTCTGAAGGTTACAATCCGATCATCACGCGAATCCGCAACCTGGAAAAACCGATACTCGCTGCTGTCAATGGTGTGGCGGCCGGCGCAGGTGCCAATATTGCCCTCGCCTGCGATGTGGTGGTGGCCAGTGATATGGCTTCGTTTATCCAGGCCTTTTCCAAAATAGGACTTGTGCCCGACAGCGGCGGAACCTTTTTTCTGCCCAGGCTGGTGGGCTGGGCCAAGGCAAGTGCCTGGATGATGCTCGGAGATAAGGTAAGCGCAGCAGAAGCAGAACGCGTGGGCATGATTTACCGCGTAATACCGGCCGATGCGTTTGAAAGGGAAGCCCTCGCCCTTGGCCACCAGCTTGCCGCCATGCCCACCCATGGCCTCGCTCTTACCAAGCTCGCACTCAACCAGTCGCTGCACAATGACCTCAACCGCCAGCTTGCGGTAGAGGAACAGTTTCAGATTGCAGCAGGCAACACCGAAGACTACCACGAAGGTGTACAGGCATTTCTTCAGAAGCGACCGCCGGTTTTTACAGGGAGATAAACCATGCTGACCACTGCGCAACGTCAATACCCCATTGGTAAGGTAACATATACCGCAGGCATGACCACTGAGCAACGGGAAGCCCTGGTTTCGTCTGTCAGTACCTTGCCTGACCGCCTTAGTGAGGTGGCGGCAGCACTCGGCGACGACCGGCTTGATCAGTCTTACCGCGAGGGCGGCTGGACTGCAAGGCAGGTAATCCATCACCTGACGGAAAGCCATATGCACGCGTATGCGCGGCTGAAATTTGCGCTTACAGAAGACAATCCGGTTATCAAACCCTACGACGAAGGGGCCTGGACAATGCGCGCTGATGCGGCCGAGGCACCAATAGGTCCGAGCCTCTTGCTCATGCAGGGGCTGCAGGCGCGGCTCTCGGAAGTTTTTCGCTCCCTGCGCGAACCTGAGTGGGCACGCACCTACATGCATCCGCAGTACAACCGCACGTTTACCCTCGAAGACCTGCTTACACTTTATGCGTGGCACGGCGACCACCACCTGGCACACCTCAATATAATTGCCGACGGTCACGGCCTGTAATCGCACACCCTATGGACTGGATTTCCATTCACCACGCCCTGCCAAAAGACAAACAACGCGTGCTCGCTTTTATACCGGGTAACCGGATATTCCTGCCGGGAAAGTCAGGTGAATTTGAAATCCGTGAAGTGATAGTCCTCCATTTTCAGGAGAATTTTTTCGGGGAAGGAACGGAAAAGCGGCAAAAGTTCGGGCCCCATTTCTGGCAGGGAGAAGGAAATTCCAATCACTACTTCGGAGATGTCACCCACTGGATGGCGCTGCCGGAAAAACCCAGCGCATGAATGCAGTAAACGAAGAATATTTGGAAGACCTGCGCCAGCGCGTTGACCAGTACCGGTTGCTGGCAGAAAAAGCCATCGCCCGTGTCGATGACAACCGGCTCTTCTGGTGCTTTCACAATGACGCCAATAGTATGGCCATCATCATGCAGCACATCAGCGGGAATATGCGTTCCCGGTTCACGAATTTTTTTACCGAAGACGGCGAAAAACCCTGGCGCCACCGCGACAGTGAATTTGAGCCCGTACTCACTACACGCGAGGAATTGCTGGAGTCTTGGAATCACGCATGGTCGGTGCTCACACCCCTGCTGGCTGAACTGCGTCCGGAAGACCTGGCGCGCACTGTTTATATCCGCGGTGAAGCGCACTCAGTGCTGGCCGCACTGCAACGGCAACTGGCCCATTATGCCTACCATATCGGACAGCTTATTTTTCTTGCGAAGATGCTTGGCACCGGGCCATGGGAGAGCCTCAGCATCCCCAAAAATCAATCGGATGACTACAAGCGCCGGCAAGACAATCCACCCGCATGAACAGATTACATAACGGGATCTGCACTTGTGTGGCGCTGTTGACCCTGGCCTCAGGTCTCATGGCACAGCATTGTCAGGAAGACCGGTATGCGGAGATTCCCGTATTCGGTGCCGACGAAATAGTCGTGCAAACGGGCGTTGAGTATGCTAACGTGCAGCACTATTTTACAGGTCAGCCGGTGACGCTGAAAATGGATGTGTATTATCCGGATCCAGCCTTGGATTCACAATATGCAAGGCCCTTCGTACTGCTGGTACATGGCGGATCGTGGTTCAATGGCAATAAGTCAGCCATGGCCAATCGCTGCATGGAACTGGCGCGCCGCGGGTATGTGGCTGCGACGATCGATTACCGGCTCGGCTGGAACTGTGACCTCAACAACATTTTTACCGTCTGCACTTGTAATTCAGGTAACCTGCGTAAGGCCGTATATATGGCTGTTCAGGATACACGCGCTGCCCTGCGTTATGTGCAGCAGCACGCAGCAGACTGGCAAGTCGATGCCGAATGGATGTTTGCAGGAGGAGACAGTGCGGGCAGTTTTAATGCCATGCTCGCGGCTACCTGGAACCAGTCAGAGGCTGATGCCTGGCTGCCCGGATTTTCCGGTGAAGTCGGGGGCCTCGATGACAGCGGAAATGAGGCGCCACCCGGATTTCAAATCAAGGCCCTCATCAACAACTGCGGCGCGGTGGTAAACCCCGACCACCTTGACGACAATACCGCCCTTCCCATGCTGCACTTTCATGATTCCAACGATTGTGTGGTTCCCTATAACAACGGACCGGTTATCGGATGTTTGTGCAGTTCATTCATGTGGGTCTACGGATCCAACACCATTCATGCAGCAAGGCTCTCAGCCGGCGAGTGCAGTGAGCTGCATACCGTTCCGGGAAGCATCGGCCACTGTTCTTTTCCTGAGAGCAACTGGATACCGCTCACCGCTTGTTTTCTCAAGCGCACCCTCTGCGGTGTTTGTGTCAGCTTTTCCAATACGGATATCTGGACAGAAACAGCATGCAGTGCGCTCAGCATACCCGAAAATGCCGGCACCAACTGCCCGACTGACCTCAACGGTGATGGAATCACCAACGTTGGTGACCTGCTCATCTTTATCGCGCAGTTTGGAATGTCCTGCACACCGTGATGCAGTT